>CANSKS010000032.1 GCA_947647615.1 uncultured Neglectibacter sp. | reverse complement strand
GTTTTTCCTTTCTCCTCGATGCCCTCAGCTTTCTATTCTCCTTTTTGCTCTTAGCTTTTCAAAAGAAAAGGCAAAGCCAAAGACTTTTATTCCGTCTCCCATTTCTGCTGGGTTTTTCCTTTCTCCTCGATGCCCTCAGCTTTCTATTCTCCTTTTTGCTCTTAGCCTTTTGCTTCTTTATTTTGCTGCTTCCTTCAGCCTCGCGCAAAAAGTGGTGACCAGCAAGGTCATATTAGCGTTCCGGTCAATTTTCTCTTTATACTCTTCGGTAAGGTCCGTCAAAGAGATCAACTGTTTCTTCGGCAGAGAGCACAGCGCTCCGGCCTCTTTTTCCGCGCTTCCTAAAAGAGCCTGTCCGCCAAAACGCATCACACAAGCATCCCGGAAAATCATCTCCAACCGGGAAAGCACTTCCCGGGCCAATTTTCTGTCTTTCAGCATAGGCGCGGAAATTTCCAACAGCGCATGCTCACTGGGCCCGGTCATGGCGGCGGCCAGCTTTACCGCTAAGGAATAGGCCGCGGCAGCTTCCCCGCCGGAAATTTCTTCCAGCATGCGCCCAATATTCCCAGCGCAAAGAGCTGCCAGCGCTTCTGCCTGCTCCCTCTCCAGACCCTCCTTTTCTCCCACATACCGGGCCGCCTGCTCCAGGGAAGGAGGCCGCAGGGATAAAATTTGGGTGCGGGAACGAATGGTGGGCAAAAGCTGGTCTGCGGTTTCACAGACCAGCAGGAACAGAACATTAGGAGGCGGCTCTTCCAAAAGCTTCAACAGCTTGTTCTGAGCCGCTTCTAAGGTACGGCTTCCCAAAAACAGCAGGTAAACGCTGACGTCGGCTTCTTCCGGCATCCGAAAGGCATCGGCCGTAATGGCGCGGACAGTATCAACACTAAGGGAGCGGGTAACCCCGCTCCCTTCCTCGATCCGGATATCAGGGTGCGAACCGGCGTCGGCACGAATACACGAAGGGCAAATCCCGCATGGGGAGTGTTCCTTATCCCGGCACACCAACGCTTTCGCGATCAGCTTTGCCAAAGTTCGCTTCCCGCTTCCAGGCTCCCCCTGCAAAAGAATGGCATGGGGAAACCGTCCGGAGGAAAAGGCTTTTCGGAGCGTTGCCTTCACCTCTTCATTACCTAAGAAATCGGGAAAATCCATTATACCTTTTCGAACCTATCTACATTCAGCACAAAGATCGTAGAGCCGCCCACCGTTACTTCCACTGGGAAAGAAGAATACATCCCCACGTCCATGGTAGAAGTGCTTGGGACAATCTGGCTCCTCCGGCTGCTGTATTTGGAGATGATGCTGATAACGTCATCTACTTTCTCGTCATCTACACCAGAAATGAAGGTTGTGTTGCCTGCCATCAAAAACCCGCCTGTTGTGGCAAGTTTCGTCACTGAATAGCCTTCTCGGGTCAACGCGGAAGATACCGCACCGCTGTCATCGTTACTGACGATCGCAAGAATAAGTTTCATGTTGTACACCACGCCTTTCCCGGCACTGATTGGCCGAAAGATTCCGTAAGCTTATTGTACCATTAAACCCGAAAAAATGCCACCCTATTTTGAAATTTTGTAAAAATATGATCGATCTTTTTCAAAATTTTTAATCTCTTTGGAAAAATAGAATAGGGAAACCACATTGGGTATGGCCATTAGACCATTAAAAGCATCCCCAACCAAAAATACCAGGTTCAGGGGCAGCAGGCAGCCCAGCGCCGCTGCCGCCGCGTACAAGAGGGCGTAACAGGTTTTCCCCTTTCCCTTTGTCAGGTAAAAAAGTGCCTCCCGGCCGTAACAACACCAGGCCAGGGGAGTGGCCAGGGCGAACAGGGCCGTACACAGGGACACCGCCCTGCCGCCCCATTCCCCCAAAGCGCTTTCATAGGCAAAAAAGGTGAGCTGCGCCCCCTCCAAGCCGGGCGCCCGGCTGCAGAGGATGCAAAGCCCCGTCACCGTACACATGACGATGGTATCCACAAATACCTGAAAAATCCCCATGCAGCCCAGTTCCGCCGGGCTTTTCCCCCGCACTTCTCCATAGGCGAAGGTGGCACTTCCCAAGCCTGCTTCGTTGGTGAACACCCCTCGGGATACTCCCGTTTTCATGGCCAAAATCATGGCGGCCGTTCCGGAGGCCCCCGCTTTCCAGGAAAAAGCCCCTTCCATAATCTGCCGGAAGGCCCCAGGAAGGTTCTCCCGGAAATGCCAAAGTACTGCCAGGGAAGCGCCAAAAAACAATATGGTCATGGCAGGCACCAGCTTTTCCGTGATCTTCACCGCAAAGCCAATACCACCTCTGGCCACCAAAAACAAAAGTACTGCCAGGCCCAAGGCGCTGCCCACCGCCGGGATGCCGAATTCCTCCAGGGCTGCCGCTGCCGCGTTGGTCTGCGCCATGTTCCCCATGCCCAAGGAAGATAAAAAACAGCCTGCTGCATACACCGCCGCCAGCTTTTTTCCAAATCGCCCTGCCTTTTCAATATAGCCCAAAGCACCGGGAGCGTTTTGGAACTTGGCGGCCAGCAGGTTTTCCGCGAATACTGTCATCATACCCAACAGGGCGGAAGCCCACATCCAGAACAATGCCCCAGGCCCTCCGGCCGTAATGGCAGCCGCCACCCCTACAATATTCCCCGTGCCGATGGATCCTGCCAGTGCCGCGGAAAGCGCCTGAAACTTGGAAACGCCGCCCGTTTTCTTTTTCTCTTCCCCCAGGGAAAGCTTCATCCAGGTAAAGAAACGACGAATTTGAAAAAAACCTGTAGAAAAGGAGAACCAGAGCCCTGCCGCCAGAATCAGCGCCAGCACATGCCATCCCCACAAAAGACTGCTGACCCTTTCTACCAGCCTCATTTCCGGCCGCCTTCTGCCGGGAGCTTTACACGGTTTTGAAAAAAGTCCGTGGATGTCCCGCCGGAAACCCGCAAAAACCGCCCCAGGCCGTAAAGGGAATTCGGGTCCCGCGTCACCCGGCTAATCTTTTCCTCACAGGATAAGCTGACGGAAAATCCCAGCCGCTTCACAATCTCCGGGGTGCTTTCACTCACCGCTCCAAAGGGGTAGACCATGGCAGTGGGCCGCATCCCCAGGTTTTCTTCTATTTTTCGCTGAGCGGTGGACAAATCCTCAGAAAGCCGTTTCTCATATTGGGCCGCCCCTTCCCCGGGCAGCTGCTTGACACCCAGGGTGCTCCCCTGGCCCTGGTGCAGGTTATAGCTGTGGTTCTGGACCTCTACCAAACCGGAATCTACCATTTCCTTCAGCTCCTGCCAAGTGGCGTGGGAGTAATAGGCACTTTCCTTTTCCTGGCTTTCGCTGTATTGGTCTGTATAATACACGATGGGGGAAATCACAAATTTGCATTGGTACTGTTTCGCCAGCTCAAAAGCGTAAAGGTAATTGTTGTAATATCCGTCGTCAAAGGTGAGCAGTACCGGTTTTTCCGGAAGTTCACCGCCCTTGGTGTAATTGATCAGGTCTTGAATCAGGATGGTAGTGTACCCGTGGGCTTCCAGATATTGCAGGTCGTTTTCAAATTCCGCAGGAGAAATGACATATTTCCCGTGGTATTTTTCATCCTTCAAAACCGAATGGTACATCACAACCGGAACTTCCACCCCTTCTTCCCGTTCCAGGGCGGAAACCGTAAAAAATGCCGCTGTTCCCAGCGCTATCGCCATTGCCGCGGCCAATATTTTAAGGTTGACTTTAAAGAGTACAAAAAAGCCCCGTTTTTGTTTGTTTTTCAAAATAAAACACCGTCCCACTGCATCTATAGTCCGGAGACGGTATTTTTATGCTTTTCTTTTTGAAAAATCCCCCCCGGCCCGTAATAAAGAGGACCGGTTCCCTGCTATTTGATCACTTGGTAAACGCAAATCGTGTGCAAAACGCTGCCTGCCAAGGTAAACAGGTGGAAAACCGAATGGATGTAAGGGATCCTCTTCCCCACCCCATAAAGCACGGCTCCCGCCGTATAGCAGATCCCTCCGGCCAACAGGCACCAGAATCCCAACGGGCTGACGCTGTGGTAAAACTGCTTCATGGCAAACACCACCACCCAGCCCATGGCCAGGTAACATACCATAGAAAACTTCCGGAACCGTTCCACGCTGACAGCGTTCAGCACTACCCCCAGCACCGCGGCGCCCCACACAACGCCGAACATTACCCAGCCCCGAGCGCCGCCCAGGCATACCAGGGTGATGGGCGTATAGGTCCCGGCGATCAGCAAAAAAATGGTGCAGTGGTCCAACGATCGGAACACCACCTTAGCCTTGTTAAGCCCCAGTCCATGGTAAATGGTGGAAACGGTATATAACAAGATCATGGTAGCTCCATAAATAGAGGCGGCCGTCATTTTCATCCCCGTCTTTTCCCCGAACACCAGCAGCAAAACCAGAGCCGCCACGGCAAAGGCCGCCGATATTCCATGGGACACAGAAGAAAAAATCTCTTCTCCCAGCGTATATTTCGGGAGCCCCAGAACTTTTCGTTTTTCTTCCCGGATCGCTTTTTTGGAGTTGCCTCCCTCTTTTCCTGGCTGTTGGTTTTGTTTTACGGCATCCGTCATGGCAAGCATCTCCTTGAATATAAATCTATGTTATATGGTTTTTAAAACTAGTTATTAGCTTTATTATAGCAAATATTTTTGAAAATGCAACCGCTTTTCTTTTTCTCCAAAAAAATTTTTCGTTTTTTGGGAATTATCTGTTGACTTTTCCCTTTCTCCATGATAGAGTGGCAATACCGTCGTTACTCCAAATTCCGGTACACAGCCGTGAACGTGTGCCGGGTCCCTAGGGAATGCTTTTGCATTGCCCCTTGTTTTTTATGCCGTAAGGCAGTTCTTAAAACTGGGAAAAATGTTTTGGAAAGGGGCGGCAGCCTCTTTCCAGGCAAAGAGGCTGCCGCCCCTTTTTTCAGTTTCTAAAAGCCTTCCGGCTCTTTGAGGAAAGGATAGTTTATGAAGCAAAAACAGACAAAAGAAAAAAACTCCAATATCCTGCGGTTCTATTCCTTCACGAAGGGGTTTCGCTTTCAATTTTTGATCGCCTTCCTGGCGGTGATCGTATCTGTGGTAGCAAACTACATGACGCCCCAGGTGATTCGGGTCACGGTAGATTCTGTCATCAACGATAACCCCTTTCAGCTGCCCGGTTTTCTGGTTCAGTGGATCGAGGCCATAGGCGGTCGGGAAGCGCTGCGCGCTCATATTGCCATTTGCGCCCTGATCTCGCTGCTTTTCGCCATTCTTTCGGGCCTTTCCAGTTATGCTTCCCGCATGAACCTGGCACGGGCCTGCGAAGGTACGGTAGCCCGCATCCGGGATACCCTTTTCGACCACATTCAGCATTTGCCCTATGCCTGGCACAACTCTCACCAGACCGGTGACATCATTCAGCGCTGCACCATGGACGTGGACCTTATTCGCAACTTTGTCAGCGATCAACTGATGGAAGTGCTGCGCACTGTGCTTCTATTGGTGGTGTCTTTGGTATTGATGTTTTCTATGAACATAGAGCTTTCTCTAATCGTCACCGCTTTTTTGCCGGTGCTTATCATCTCCTCCCTGATATTTTTTGTCATTACCGGGAAAAAATTCCAAATCGCCGACGAAACCGAAGGGGAGCTCACTGCCCTGGTACAGGAAAATCTTACCGGTGTCCGGGTGGTACGGGCTTTTGGCCGAGAGTCCTTTGAAATTGACCGGTTCAACCGGAAAAATGAAGAGTTTACCAACTATTGGGTCCGCCTTGGCAAGGTGATGGGCCTCAACTGGGGCCTGGGCGATTTTCTCGCCGGGTTCCAGGTACTGGTCATCATTATAGCAGGTGTTTTCTTTGTAGAACACGGGGCCTTGACAGCAGGCGAATTCCTGGCCTTCACCGCCTACAACTCCATGCTGGTGTGGCCTGCCCGGAATTTGGGAAGGCTTTTGGCGGAACTGAGCAAGACCTCCATTAGCTCCACTCGGCTTTTCGATATTTTAGACGCTCAGGAGGAGCAGGACTGCACCGAGCCCGTGGAGCCTCCGATGGATAAGGATATTGTTTTTAGCCATGTGAACTTTGGTTATCTCGATTCCAATGAGGTATTGAGCGACGTGTCCTTTACCATAAAGGCCGGTACTACCTTCGGTGTTTTAGGTGCCACCGGCAGCGGAAAATCTACCTTGGTTTATCTGTTGGACAGGCTTTACGAGCTGCCGGAGGGCCAGGGGTCCATCACCATCGGCGGCGTGGACATCCGCAGGATCTCCCTGAAGCACCTTCGTAAAAACATCGGCATTGTTTTGCAGGAGCCCTTCCTGTTTTCCAAGACCTTCCGGGAAAGTATTTCCGACGGCTCTTCCCGCCACGACGAGGAAACGGTGCGCCATTACGCCAAGCTGGCCGTGATTGACGATGCCATTGAAAATTTTGCCATGGGCTACGATACTCCTATCGGCGAACGAGGTGTCACCATTTCCGGCGGGCAAAAGCAGCGGGTGGCCATTGCCCGAATGTTGATGCAGGACACGCCCATCAAAGTTTTTGACGATTCCCTCTCCGCAGTAGACATGGAGACCGATGCCAAGATCCGCCGATCTATCCGGGAAAACGTGCGCGGTACCACCGTCCTCATCGCCCACCGAATCACCACCCTCATGAACGCAGACCAAATTATCGTTTTAGACAAGGGCAAAGTGGTGCAGATGGGGTCCCATGAGGAGCTTTCCCAACAGGATGGCATTTATAAACGGATCTTTGATGCCCAACGGGCCGTCAACTAAGCCTTATTTCTCAAAAGGAGATTATTTTATAAAGATATGGATACAACATCACAAGAAATAAAAAAGCAGGCCGGTTCCCCCTTAAAAGTTTGGGCAAAGCTGCTTCCTTTTTTGAAACCCTACTCCAAAATGATGATCTTTATTGTGACCCTTATGTTGGCAGGCGCAGCCATTGATATCGCCTATCCCATGCTGACAGGCTATGCAGTGGATCATTTTGTCACGCCCCGTTCTTCCCAGGGTCTTGTGGGGTTCAGCCTTTTCTATTTTGCCCTGGTACTGCTTCAAATGGCAGGAACCGCCTTGTTTGCCCGAACCGCTTTGAAAGTGGAAATGTATTTGGGACGAGATTTGAAAAAGAAGCTCTTTACCCACTTGCAAACCTTGAGCTTCTCTTACTACAACACCACCCCCGTGGGCGTGATTATGGCCCGGGTGATGAGCGATACCAACCGCATTGGCGGAGTTTTCGCCTGGAGCTTGGTAGACATTTTTTGGAGCCTTGCCTATATCGTCGGCTGCATTGCTGTCATGCTTGCTATCAACTGGAAGCTGGCGCTTTTGGTCATTGTGGTAGTGCCGCCCATTGCCTTTTTGACCTTTTATTTCCAAAAGAGAATTTTGAACATTAACCGGAAGGTCCGGAAGATCAACGCGGAGATTACCCGCCACTATAACGAGGGGATCTCCGGTGCGAAAACCTCCAAAACACTGGTGATCGAAGAGAAAAACACAGAGGCCTTTCGGGAGGTCACCAGCAACATGAGGCATACCACCATCCGCGGCGTACTGTTAAACGCCGTTTATGTCCCCATCATTGGGTTCCTTACCGCCCTGGCAGTGGCCTTCGTAATCACCGGCGGGGGGAACATGGTGCTTGGGGAAACCATTGGAATTGGCGAACTGACTATCTTCATCAACTACGCCCTGATTATCGCAGACCCTGTACAGAACCTGGCCAGAACTATCTCCAACTTCATTTCTACCCAGGCCAATATTGAACGGGTCTCCGCCTTGATGGAGCTGGAGCCCCAAATTCAGGACACTCCTGCCGTGGTGGAAAAATACGGCACCTCCTTCGAACCCAAGCGGGAAAACTGGGAGCCTATCACCGGCCACATCACCTTTGACGATATCACCTTCCGTTATCCCGACGGCAACGAAAACGTGCTGGAACACTTTAGCCTGGATGTGCCTGCCGGCACTACTGTGGCCATCGTAGGGGAAACCGGAGCGGGAAAATCCACCTTGGTAAACCTGGCCTGCCGCTTTTTCGAGCCCACCGAGGGCAGAATTTTGATCGATGGGAAGGACTACCGGGAACGCAGCATGCTGTGGCTGCACAGCAGCATTGGCTATGTGCTGCAAACGCCCCACCTGTTTTCCGGCTCTGTGAAGGAAAACATCCGCTACGGCCGGCTTTCCGCCACCGACGAGGAAGTTGTGGAGGCGGCGAAGATGGTAAACGCCCACGACTTTATTATGCGCATGGAACACGGCTACGACAGCGATGTAGGAGAGGGCGGCGGCCAGCTTTCCACTGGGGAAAAGCAGCTCGTTTCTTTTGCCCGCGCCGTATTGGCGGACCCCCGCATCTTCGTGCTGGACGAAGCCACCTCCTCTATCGATACCAAAACCGAGGAACTCATCCAAAACGCCATTTCCACCCTGCTCACCGGTCGTACCTCCTTCCTCATCGCCCATCGGCTTTCCACCATTCGCAAGGCCGACCTGATCCTCGTGGTGCGGGGCGGAAAGATTATCGAGCAGGGCTCCCATGAAAGCCTGATGGCTCAAAACGGCTATTACGCCGACCTTTACCACAAACAATTCGAAAGCGAATCTACCGAAGAGGCTTTCACCGGCCCGTAATAAAACCAAAGGCCCAACCAGCGGGATTCCCTCTGTTTGGGCCTTATTTTTCTGTTTTGGCACACCGGGGGCATAGTTAGTCCTCACCCTGCAGTTTCTCCCTTATCTGCCTCCTTTTACTTTCCAAAGGCACTGGCAGCCCTTTGGCCGTACTCCTTTAAAAGCCGTACATAGATCCCATAATTTTCTGCCGATACATCCGGGGGTGTTTGATGGTCTACTGTGGGGATGTACCTGCCCGCACACATGGCGGGCAAAAGCCTTTCAAATTCTTTTTTCATGGCTTCTTCCCCCAAGTGCATAATGGTTTTATCGTATCCACCCAGCATAATCCATTCCGGATAAGCCTGCCGAATGCGGTTCACATCTACGCCGGCCTGGCGTTCCAAAGGCAGCACACCGTCAATGCCGGCCTCTAAAAACCAAGGGATCAGCGGCTCCACATCCCCGTCTGTATCGATGAGCACCTTGGTGCCCTTGGATTTGATGTAAGGGATCAGCTGTTGGTAGTAGGGCTTCACAAAGGCCTTGTAGCAATCCTTCGAGAGCATGGGGCCATGGTTATAGGACATGTCCTCGGCAAAGGTCATAAACTCCGGCGTCTCTATCGCGTACAGGGCTTCCAAAAATGCCATGCAATACCCCGCGTGGTCTCGATTGATTTTATGTAGCAGCGCCGGCTGGTCATAAAAAGCATACAAGTGCCGTTCTATTCCTAACAAGGTACGGGGGTACCAAAAAAAGCCCTCTAACGTAAGCCAAAAGGTGGTTTCCCCCCGCCGGTAGGCGGGCTGGATTTCCCGGACCCATTTCAAAGCCCGGTCTATCGCCTCCGGGCGGTACATCAGAGGCTTTAACCGTTCGTAATCCGCCTCGTCTTTCATAACGCCGCTCCCATGATATGCGGGAGCGGGAAACCCCTCTCCCCAGTGGCGCAGCCAAAGCTGATCATGGTGGTCCAGCCCCCACAGGTCGAACATCTCGTTGCGCCCCAGCTCACCGGGAACTCCCTGGCTCTCCCATTGCCGGCGGGTCTCCTGCCACCAGTCCGCCCACTCTATGGCGGGCAGGCGGTCGGCCGGTTTCCCCCAAAGAGCCGCCTGCATGCGCTCTCTTGTTGTCAGCTGCCATCCCTCCTATCTCAGGGTTACGCCCAGGTCATTTTGGCCTCTCGCGCTTCCAAAAATAATCCTTTTTACAAAATATTTTGTAGAGTAGATTTCTATAGAATTTTACGCCATTATACCCGGTTTTCGCCAAAAATACAAGAAAAATCGCGGCCTGATCCTGCGGGGCCTTTTATTAACGCTTTTCCCGCACAATTCGGTAATTTTCCCGCTGTATTTTCCAAAAACAGCTTGACTTACCGGGGGTTATGCCGTAAACTTAAAAGTGAAAAGAGCTTCGCAAAGGGAAATCCCCTTTTGCGCTTTCTGCGATTAACAGCAGCAATAAGAACTCTTCCGAAAGGCTCTGAACTCACAAAGAGGTTCGGAGGCTTTTTCTACTGTGTAGAGGTTCTCCAAAAACCATAAAAAAGGGGGGGGATGGCTTGGTATTTTCATCGCTTGTTTTTCTTTGCGTTTTCTTTCCGCTGCAGATGCTCCTCTATTCCTTAGCGCGAAGTATAGAGGCCAAAAATACGGTGCTTATTCTCTTTTCCCTGGTGTTTTACGCCTGGGGCGAGCCCTTTTATGTGCTGCTGCTGTTGGGTATGACTTTTGCCGACTGGCTGATCTCTCAGCTCATTTACCGGTACCGTGGTACCAAAAAGAGCAAAGGCTTTCTCGTTTTAGGCTGCGTGGTAAACCTAGGGCTGCTTTCCTTTTTTAAGTATGGTTCCTTTCTCTGCGCCAACCTGCAGCAGTGGACAGGCTTTCCGGAATCTGTTCCCCAGATCGCTCTGCCTATTGGCATTTCCTTTTACACCTTTCAGCTGCTTTCTTATCTGGTGGATGTATACCGGCAGCAGGTACCTGCCCAGAAATATTTCCGCCGGTTGTTTTTATATGTATCTCTGTTTCACCAGTGTATCGCGGGGCCTATTGTCCGTTACCAAGATGTGTCGGAAGAAATCCTTTCTCGCAAGCTTGCAGAAGAGGATTTGCGGAATGGAATTAACCGTTTCGCTTCGGGGCTTGCTAAAAAAGTGCTCTTGGCAAATGTCTGCGGAAAGCTCGCGAGCCTTACCATTCTAGATGGTCTCACCATTCACCAGGCCGAAAACCTGGCAGCTCTGGAAAAAACCCCGGCTCTGCTCCTTTGGCTGGGAGCCATTGCCTACATGCTTCAAATTTATCTGGATTTTTCCGCTTATTCCGATATGGCCATTGGCATGGGCCTAATGGTAGGCTTCCATTATAAAGAAAACTTTTTCTACCCTTACCTTTCCCGGTCTGTCACCGATTTTTGGCGCCGGTGGCACATCTCTCTTTCCAGCTTTTTCCGGGATTACCTTTACATTCCCTTGGGAGGCAACCGGAAGGGAACAGCGCGCACCATTTTCAATTTATTTCTGGTGTGGCTGCTTACCGGTATGTGGCACGGAGCCGGGTGGAACTTCATCCTTTGGGGCCTGTACTATTTCCTTTTCCTGGTCATAGAAAAGTTCCTTCTCCCGGGCCTTCAAAGGCTTCCCTGTGTATTGGCTCATCTCTATACCCTCCTTGTGGTATTCTTCGGCTGGATCTTGTTTTATTTTGAAGATTTCTCCCAGGCTTTTCTGGTGGTAAAGGGCTTCTTCTGCCTGAACGGAAATGCTTTTACCTCTTTTGAAAGCACCAACATGGTGTTAAACTATTGCTTCTTCCTGTTGGTGGCAGTAATTGCCTGCACCCCGCTGCCCCGGCTTTTGTACCACCGCATTTGTTCCTCCACCCAAGGAGGCGCTGTGGTTCTGGGGACACTGTTGGAATGGCTCCTGCCGGTGGCGGCATTGGCGCTTTCGGCAAGCTTTTTGGTGGGAGACGCCTATAACCCCTTCCTTTACCTGCAATTTTAAATGGCGGGCTGCTTTTTGCCATGGCACGTTCCGAAGTTTAGAAAAAGGAGGTTTTGTTCAATGAAGCATGCAAAAGAATTCAAACGGGGCGCCCGGGTCAAAAGTATTTTCTTTTTCGGTGCTCTGGCTGTTTTTATGGTGCTCTCCCTCTTGCTGCCCCTGCGCCCAACCGTGTCTCTGTTGGAAAAACGGGAGCTGGCCGAATTCCCGGAGGCCTCCCTTTCCCAACTGCTTTCCACAGATTCCGAATTGTTTTCCGGTGCTTATTTTCGAAAAATAGACGATTGGTTTTCCGACACTTTCCCTTTTCGGGACGTTTTCTTTATGATAAACGATTTTATTCGCAAAGGTTATGGCTACAAAGGGACGGAAGTCCAGGGCCCGGTGGGTCCCGCTAACGACATTCCCGATGAATTCTTTACCGGAGATTAGGTTTCTTCTCCTGCTCATATCAACGCTTAAGGAAATGAGGTTATTTTATGGAACAAGAATATGTTGCCCGCAGGGCGGCCCCCGCTCGCCGTCCCGTTCATACTCCGCCCCGCCGGCGGAATAACCGGAGGCGGAAAAGCGGGCCGCCTCCCATTCTGTTTCTCGCTCTCCTTTTGGTCGTGGTCGTGGTTTTTGTGGTCGTCTTAGTGAATACCTTTGGCAAAAAAGAGGAAGTGCAAAAGGATGGGTCAAGTTCCACTTCCCAAAGCAGCGTTTCCAATTCTATGGGAAGTCCTTCGGAAGGCACTCCCGAGCCGCCCCTTTCCTCTTCCCCCTCTTCTTCTGAAGCTGCCTCCGCCTCTGCCACACCGCCTCCTGAGAAAAATGTAGATGGTCTTGCCACCGAACAGCTGGGCTCTATTCTGCGGGTCGGGAACAGCGGCTATGAATATTATAATTTCGACGAGGATGTGGCCAAAACCTATATCACCGCCATTACGGGCGCTGGGGAAACCCTTTCTGGCAGCGCCACGGTTTACGATATGGTGATTCCTACCAGCATGGACATTGTGCTTCCGGAAAAATTTTTGGAAGACATCAATACCTCGGACCAGAAAAAGGCCATCGATTATATTTACGGTTCCATCGGCGCCATAAATCCTGCTGTGAAAACAGTACCTATTTTCGATGCCTTGAAACTGCACAACAATGAATACCTCTATTTCCGCACCGACCACCACTGGACGCAGTTGGGCGCCTACTACGCCTATGTGGAGTTCTGCAAACAAAAGGGCATTGACGCTGTTCCCCTCACCGGCTTTGACGAAAAGGATTACGGCGATTACCTGGGCAGCTTTTATGCTCAGAACTCCGCCCTGGGAGATGAACCGGACCAGCTGACCGCCTACATTCCCAAGGCCAATGTGAATGTCACCGTCACCCAGGATGATGGTGAAGTTTTGGAAAATTGGCCCTTGATCGCCGACGGCGACACCTATGGCACCGAAATGAAGTACTTGGTCTACATTGCCGGCGACCAACCCTATGAGGAGATCGTAAACCAGGACCTAACCGACAATTCCGCCTGCCTGGTGGTGAAAGAATCCTTTGGCAACGCCTTTGTGCCCTTCCTGGTAAACCATTACCAGTATGTCTATGTGGTAGATTACCGCTATTACGAAGGAAATATCGCCAGCCTTGCCCAAGAGAAACAGGTGCAGGACGTGCTATTCCTCAACAACATTTCCATGACCAGGAACGAGGATCTGGTGGATACTCTTTCCGAAAAGCTTTGACCTTTGTCCTCATACAAAAAATTGTCGCGCCTGGCGGAGCAGTCACCGCCAGGCGTTTTTTATTGCCGGCCGCTTTCTTGTCTTCTGGTTCTTCCCAGCCCTTGCTCCAACTAAATTTTTGTAAGAAGCCGATATCTCATTCTCAACAAGCCGAGTATTGTGAAATTTCCCTAGTAAAAGCAGCGGTTTTGTGATATACTATAATATCTCAAAATTGCTGCGAGGGGGAGGAGAGCTTGTGACCCTGGGGAAGCTGCTAAAGAAGCACTTCAAATGGTATTTGCACCGCATTGGCCGGGACCGGTTGGATTCTTCCGCCGCTCACGGCGCCTTTTTCCTCATTATTTCCTTTTTGCCCTTTGTGGCTTTTTTGCTGACGCTAATGCAGCAGATCCACTTTTCCGGAACCCTGCTAATAGAATGGGCCCTAACTATTTTTCCGGAAAGTGTGGCGGCCTACCTGGAAAGCCTGCTGCCCAGCCCGCTGGAATCCAGTGGCGTGTTGCCGGTGGCCGTAATCGCCGCTATTTGGTCTTCCTCTATGGGCATGGTGGCGATTATCAAGGGATTGGACCAGATTTTTGGAGTGAAGGAAACCAAAAGCTGGCTTCGCCTGCGCATTGTGGCCGTGATTTATGTGGTGGCCTTTGCCTTGGTTCTCTTGCTTACCGCCATTGTACTGGTGTTCGGTTCCACTATCTATAATTACCTGTTGACCAAAAGTCCCACTTTCCTGGCTACAGTGCTAATGAATTTTAAATCCCTGCTGGGCTTCCTGCTCCTTTGGATCTTTTTTACCCTCATGTACTGTACCGTTCCTCGCCGTAAGGTCAGGTTCCTGCACAATTTGGCCGGCGCCGCTTTTAGCTCTGCCGGCTGGGTGCTGTTCTCCTTTTTCTTTTCCCTGTTTGTGGAAAACTTTTCTGATTTTTCCATTTACGGAGGCTTAGCCACCCTGGTCACCTTGATGTTTTGGCTTTTTTTCTGTATGTATATCCTCTTTTTAGGAGCCGAAGTGAGCATGTGGCTGGAAACCAGCGGCATCGGAGAAGACCTGCGCTCCCTTTTCCACTGGGAAGAAAAGGCTCGGGATGTAGCTCCGCCTTCCGAGATAAAGAGGCAGAAGAAGAAAGGCAGCACCCGGCAGGTGAAAACTTCTTCCCTGAAATAACAGCTCAGAAAATACAGGGGGCTCGCTGAGATGCCCTCTTTACAAGAGGATGTGGAATATGAAAAAGCTTGTTCTGATTGACGGCCAGGGCGGGCGCATGGGAGCGGCGTTGGCTTCCCAGCTCAAGGCTGCCGGTTTGCCCTGCCGCATCGTGGCCATTGGCACCAATTCCATTGCCACTACCGCCATGCTAAAGGCCGGAGCCGACGCCGGGGCCACTGGGGAAAATCCTGTTGTAGTAAATTGCGCCGACGCCGACTTAATTGCCGGCCCCATGGGCATTATTACTGCCAACGCCCTATTGGGGGAGATCACTCCTAAAATGGCGGCGGCCGTTTCCGAAAGCAGGGCGAAAAAGCTTTTGATTCCGGTAAACAAATGCTCGGTCACAGTGGTGGGCGTCACGGAGCTTCCCTTGGGGGACTATGTGAAGCTGGCGGTAAAAGCCGCAACGGAAATTCTGGAACGAGAACGGGAAACCAATTGAGTTTTCCGAGAGAGGATTGTGAAGATGACTATGGTAAAAGTGGGAATGGTCAGTTTGGGCTGTCCAAAAAACCAAGTAGATGGGGAACTCCTAATGGCCGCCTTGAAAAAGGCAGGCTTTGAAACGGTGGACGATGCAGCTCTGGCAGATGTCGCCCTGGTAAATACCTGCGGGTTCATCGAGAGCGCCAAAAAGGAAGCCATCGAGGAGATTTTGGAGCTAGCCCAACTGAAAAAAGAAGGGAGAATCCAAAAACTGGTGGTCACCGGCTGCCTGGCGGAACGGTACCGGGAGGAAATTCACAGGGAGCTTCCGGAAGTGGACGCTGTTCTGGGCATTGGGGCCAATGGACAAATTGCGGAGCATCTCCGCAGCATGCTGGCGGGAAATTTTGTGGAAGCCTTTCCCGAAAAAGACAGACTTCCCCTGTGTGGGGAGCGGGAACTCACCACCCCTAGCTATTTCGCCTACTTGAAAATCGCCGAGGGCTGCGACAACTGCTGTTCTTACTGCGCCATCCCCTTAATCCGGGGCGGGTACCGCAGCCGCACGATGGAAAGTATTGAAGAAGAGGCCAGAAAGCTAGTGGAAAACGGCGCAAAAGAACTGATTCTGATCGCTCAGGATACCACCCGCTATGGATTGGACCTGTACGGGGAATATTCCCTGGCAAAGCTCATGAAACGCCTTTGCGCCCTGGAGGGCCTTTCCTGGCTGCGAGTGCTCTATTGTTACCCGGACGCCATTACCGACGAGCTGTTGGAGGTGATGGCCCAGGAAAAAAAGATTGTCAAATACATAGATCTTCCTTTGCAGCATGCCTCCGGCAAAATATTACAGGCCATGAACCGCCGGGGAGACCGGCAAAGCCTGACCGCCTTGCTGCAAAAGATTCGGGAAAAGGTGCCCGGCGTTATTCTGCGGACCACCCTGATTACCGGCTTCCCTGGGGAAACCGAGGAAGATTTTACCCAGCTGGCGGAGTTCATAAAGGAGATCCGGTTCGACCGGTTGGGCTGCTTCGCCTATTCCCAGGAAGAGGATACTCCCGCCGCCCAGCTTCCCGGACAGATAGAGGAAGAAGTCAAAGAACACCGGGCCGAGATTATTATGGAAGACCAAATGGAAATTATGGAGGCGTTGGGCAGGCGTTTTGTGGGAAGCACCTTAGAAGTGCTGGTAGAGGGCTTTGACCGTTACGCCGAATGCTGGTTCGGCCGTTCCGCCATGGACGCCCCCGACATTGACGGCAAGGTGTTTTTTACCACCGGTGGCTCGAAGCCCACACTGGGCTCCTTTGTCAAGGTGCAAATAGACGATTGTATGGACTGCGACTTGACCGGCCATTTGGTATAACCCTTTTTTAAAAGGAGGTTTCCCCCTATGAATCTTCCCAACAAGCTCACGATTTTGCGGATTTGCCTTGTGCCCTTTTTTGTGTTTTTCCTTCTGGCGGAGTTTATGCCCCACCGCTACTTGTTCGCCCTTCTTCTCTTTTGCGTTGCCTCCTACACCGACCATTTAGATGGGAAAATCGCCAGAAGAGACCACTTGATTACCAATTTCGGCAAGCTGATGGACCCCTTGGCCGATAAAATCATGGTCATGGCCGCCTTGATCTGCCTGGTGAAGCTGGACCTGGCTTCCTCCGTCTGCGTTATCCTGATCATGGCAAGGGAATTCGCCGTCACCTCCATTCGCCTGCTGGCGGTGGAGCAGGGGCGGGTCATTGCCGCCAACAACTGGGGCAAGTTAAAAACCGTCTCCCAAATGACGGCCATTATTGTCATTCTGCTGCTGCAATATCTTACCGGTTTTCTCCCTGGTCTGGAGCTTCCCGCCCTGGTAACCGGTCATGTTCTCGTTGGAATTGCCACCCTGTTTTCCCTAATTTCCGGCGTCATCTACGCCAAGGAAAACGCCGATGTCATGAAAGGCTAAGGTTTACTCTTCTGTCCTACTACCCATTATACCGCAAAAAGTAGATGCCCCACTTCGTGAGCATCTACTTTTCTTTTTCCGCTAGGCCCCTTTTTAAGAGGCGCAGCTTTCCTCTTATTTTTCTTCCGGGAAAACCCTATCCTTCACCTGCCGCCAAAGCACCGGCGTAATACCGGGATAAGTGAGATTTTCCGGCAGTTCCCGAAACAAGGCTGTTTCTGCCATTTCACTGGGAGGAAGAGGGCCCAGCTCTCGGATACAGGCCGCGAATACTGCTCCATGGGCACCGCTGCTTTCATCCTCCGCATAATAGCCGCATACAAGCTCCAAAGAAAACTCTTTCGCACCGGACTCTTCCCAAAGCTCCCGCCGGGCAGCCTCCAACGGCGTTTCCCCCTGTTCAATATGGCCGCCCTGAGTTTCCCAGGTGCTTCGCTCCCTATGGCGGCTCAATAGAAGTTGGTTTTGATATCGGGAAAAAATTACCACATACCGGTAGGGCTTTTCCGCTTCAAAGTCATAGGTTTCACATTTCACGCAAGTTCCGCCTTTCTTATTTTACGGAAAAACCAGCGGAAAGAGCTCGGCAGCCAGTGAGGGCGGCGCTTCTTTCGTCGGGCTGGCAGCCGCCCACGAATATTGTGAAGTCTCCAGGCTCCACATACCGCCGGCCCTGCTGGTCCACTACCCGCATGCTCTCGGGCAAAATGGTGAAATTCAAGGTCTTGCTTTCTCCCGCCTTCAAAAAAACGCGCTCAAACCCGCAAAGGCTTCTCAAGGGTGTCCGCACCGAAGCGGCTTCGTCGGTGATATAGCACTGGACTACCTCGTCCCCATCCCGCGCCCCTGTATTGGTGATCGTGACCTTCAGGTTCAAGGGCTGCCCCTGGGCCAATTCTGTTTTTTCCAGTTCCAGGCCGCTGTATTGGAAAGTGGTGTAAGAAAGACCAAAGCCAAAGGGGTACAGAGGCTCGCCCTTGAAATAACGGTAGGTCCTGTTTTCCATGGAATAGTCCAAAAAATCGGGCAGGTCGTTCACTGTTTTATAGAAGGTCACCGGGAGGCGGCCCGCCGGGTTATATTGACCAAACAGCACCTGGGCCAAAGCCAGCCCACCCAGGGCCCCGGGATACCAGGCGTCGAGAATAGCGTTCACATGCTCCTGGGCCCAGCACAGGTCTACCGCGCTGCCTGCGCACAGCACCGCCACGGTGGGCGTACCGGTAGCCTGCACCGCCTGTAAAAGCCGCAGCTGCTGGCCGGGCAGGCCTAAATCGGCCCGGTCGCCGGAGCCATAGGCATTACCCTGGTCAAACTCTTCCCCTTCCATCATCTCATCCAGGCCCAGCACCACAATAGCTACGTCGCTGTGCTTGGCGGCGATAACGGCCTCCGAAATCCTGTCGCCCTCAAAGGCCAGGTCCTCCGTCCTCGTCTTATATTTGTGGCAGCCCTCGGAATAATAAATCCGGACCTCGTCTCCCAGCACCTGGCGAATACCTTCTAAGGGCGTGATAATTTCGGAAGCGGTGCCGTGGTAGTTCCCGGGCAGCATAGCCCTGTCGTCGGCATTGGGGCCAATGACGGCCACGGCCTTCAGGCTATTTTTATCCAAGGGCAGCAAGCCGTCATTTTTCAGCAAAGTCATGGTTTTCTTGGCAGTTTCCAGGTTCATGGTCCGGTGGGCAGGGCTGTCGTTTTCGCAGTAGGGAATAGAATCGAACTGCTCCACTTTGTCGAAGAGCCCCAGCTTCAGCCGGGTGGTCATCAGGCGGGTTACCGCCCGGTCAACCAGCTCTTCGGAGAGCAAGCCTTTTTCCACCGCAGAAAGCACATGGGCATACACCACGCCGCAGTTCACATCACAGCCCTTTTCCAGGGCCAAGGAAGCCGATTCCTCCATGGTTTTGGTCACCTTGTGGTGCTGGTGAAAATCCATCAGAGCCCAGCAATCAGAAACATAGTGGCCCAAAAAGCCCCATTTCTCCCGCAGGATCTCTTCCATTAAAACCGAATGGGCGCAGCAGGGTTCACCGTTGGTACGGTTATAGGCCCCCATCACCGCTTCCACCTTTGCCTCACAGACACAGGCTTCAAAGGCGGGGAGATAGGTTTCCCACAAGTCCTGCTGGCTGACAACTGCGTCAAACTCGTGCCGCAGCTTTTCCGGCCCGCTGTGTACGGCGAAATGTTTGGCGCAGGCGGCAGCTTTTAAGTACTGGGGGTCGTCTCCCTGGATGCCTTTGACGAATTCTACTCCCAAACGTCCTGTGAGATAGGGGTCTTCCCCATAGGTTTCCTGGCCCCGGCCCCAGCGGGGATCTCGGAAAATATTGACGTTTGGGCTCCAAAAGGTGAGGCCCTTATAAATATCCCGGTCCTCTTCCCCGCTATAGGCGTTATATTTTGCCCTTCCCTCTGTGGAGATCACATCCGCCACCCGGCGCATTTGTCCTTTGTCGAACATAGCGGCAAGGCCAATGGCCTGGGGGAACACTGTGGCCACTCCGGCCCGCGCCACCCCGTGGAGAGCCTCGTTCCACCAGTTATAGGCAGGAATTCCCAGCCGCTTTACCGCCGCGCTGTTGTAGGTAAGCTGACTGGCCTTTTCGTCTAAGGTCATTTTGGAAACCAAATCCCTGGCTCGCTCCTCAAAGGGCAGGGAGGTGTCTAAATATTTTTCCATTCTGTACAAACTCCTTTTACCATTTTTCCCGGCCGTAAAAAGAGGGCCGCAAGGCGCTTTGCGGCCCTCTTCTCTTTGCCCACAATTTCGTCAAATTCCCAGCAGCCCTGGAACCGCTTCCTTCATTTTCTCGATCACAGCCTGGCTCTCTGCGGCGGTGGCCCCTTTCCCGGAAAGGTAAATCTTGATCTTAGGCTCGGTGCCCGAGGGTCTTACAATAAGCTTGCAGCCGTTTTCCAGCCGGTATTCCAGCACGTTGGATTTGGGCAGGTCAATAGTTCCCTCCTTGTCGCCATAGGAAAGGGAAAGCTTATAGTCGCTGCGGCCCGTAACAGCAAAACCGGCGATTTCTGTCGGGGGGGTATTGCGCAGGGTATCCATCATCTGGTTCATGGCCTTCATGCCATCTTCGCCTTCAAAGGCAAAATTACACAGGGCATTTTTGTAATACCCGTACTTTTCATAAAGGGCATTCATGGCATCTACCAAGGTCATACCCTTTTCTTTGTAATAGGAGGCCATTTCACAAATGAGCATGCTGCCGTCTACCGCGTCCTTATCCCGCACATACCCGCCGGAAAGGTAGCCGTAGCTTTCCTCGAAGCCCAGCAAGTAGCTGTCGGCATTACCCTCTTTTTCTTCCAGCTCCGCAATAATATCTCCGATATATTTAAAGCCGGTAAGGCACCGTCTCAGTTCAATGCCATAATCCTTGGCAATGGGATCCACCATATCGGTACTGACAATAGTGGTTACCGCTACAGGGTGGGCGGGAAGCTTTCCCTGCTCCTTTTTGGCCCTGGCAATAAAGTCCAGCAGCAAAATTCCCACTTCGTTGCCCGTCATCAAGACATATTCACCTTTTTGGTTCACGGCAATCCCAACCCGGTCGCAGTCGGGATCTGTAGCCAGCAATAAATCGGGCTGTACCTTTTCGCAGAGCTCCAGGCCCTTTTGCAGGGCCTCCCGAATTTCCGGGTTCGGGTAGGGGCAGGTGGGAAAATTGCCGTCGGGCTCGCTTTGCTCCGGCACAATGGTGATATCCTTCACGCCAATGCGGTCCAAAATGCGGGTGACACACATTTTGCCGCTTCCGTTCAAGGGGGTGTACACCAGCTTCAAATTTCCGGCATTTCCCCGGACGCTTTCCCGGTATACGTCGTCTAAAAAAGCGGTTACCGTATCTTCCCCAATATACTCGATCAGGCCCTGCTTCACGCCCTCCTCGAAATCCATTTTCTTTACGCCGGTGAAAATATCCAGAGAATTGATCTCGCTCATAATGCCGTCGGCCATATCGGCGGTCACCTGGCAGCCGTCGCTGCCGTAGGCTTTATAACCGTTATACTTAGCCGGATTGTGGCTGGCGGTAACACAAATTCCTGCATCGCATTTCAAATGGCGCACTGCGTAAGACAAGGCCGGGGTGGGCATCAACTGGGGGTACAGGTACGCCTTTATGCCGTTTCCTGCCAGCACTGCCGCCGACTGTTGGGCAAAGGCCACGCCTTTATTGCGGCTGTCATGGGCAATGGCCACCGACTGGGGCCTTCCCTCCCCGTGCTTTAGCAGGTAATTGGCCAGGCCCTGGGTGGCCTTTCTCACCGTATACACATTCATGCGGTTTGTTCCTGCGCCAATCACACCACGCAAGCCACCGGTGCCGAATTCCAAGTCCCGGTAAAACCTGTCGTTGATCTCTTCCGGTTTGTCCTTTACCGCTAAAAGCTCTTCGGTAAGGTCTTTATCGTCCAGTGGTTCCTTCAGCCATCTTTCATACTCTGTCATGATAGATCGTCCCTTTCTAAACTGGAATTGATGCCGCTGCAGAATGGTACACAGTCGCCACATTTCTAAATTAAAGATTACCATTTTTCGGCAGGAATGTCAACTCGAAATCCCCCGAATTATGGCAGGAAGATAACATTTGTTACAATACCCTGAGGCGTGATATCCACTGTGCCATAGGTGGGCCTCCAATAACTGAGGGAACCCGGGTTCATAAAGTAAAGCCCGTCTTCATAATCGGTAAACGCCTTATGGGTATGGCCATAGAGTAAAATATCGGCCTTTTTTTCCCGAGCCGCCCGCAAAATCTCATACTGGCCGGATTTTACCCCATAGAGGTGGCCGTGGGTGTAAAAAATCCGTTTCCCCTCTAAGGTGAATTCCCCAAAAGGCGGCAGGGAGGAGCCCCAGTCGCAGTTGCCCTTTACCTGCAAAAACATTTTTTCCGGGAAAGCACTCTTTACCCTGCTGCATTCCTCTTCGCCGTCTCCTAAGTGGATCACCACTTCCGCCTTGGGTTGGGAAAGCACTGCTTGCCGTAAATTGCTTTCGTTTCCATGGGAATCTGAAACTACCAAAAGCCGCATTTTCTTTTGCCTCCTTTTCTGCATCATTTCCAAAATTTCCGCATAGGATGGAACTATGGCCCCCCAGGGGCCGTTAGCCCCAAGTTGAACCAGAAAGCGAGGGATCAACTTTCATGAATCAAAACGAAACTCAAAACAATCAGCTGGAAGCACTGTTAAAGCTCACTTCCCAACGGCTGGGGACCACCCCGGAAGCACTGAAAACGGCCGCCCAAAACGGCGACCTTTCTCAAATGCTGGGCAACGTGACTCAAACAGAATCTTCCGCTCTAAAAAAAGTACTTTCGGACCCGGAGGCAGCGAAAAAGCTGCTCTCCACACCTCAGGCCCAGAAGCTTTTGCAGCTATTGGGCCAACAGGGGCAAAAATAATGCCCTTATCCCGGGAAAGGAGACGCCAGGATGGATGACTTGAGCCAACAGCTGAATCAAATCCTTTCCGACCCAAAGAGCATGGAGCAAGTGCAATCTGTGCTCAGCTCTCTGGGATTATCCGGCTCTGCACCCAGCGCCTCTTCCTCTCAGGCGTCTTCCGCTCCGCCGAATACAGGGGGTGGAATAGACACTTCCGCCCTGGCCGGGATCTTAAGCGCCCTGGGCGGCGGAGCCTCCCCTTCCCAGGCCGCTTCCCCTTCCTTTGGAACCTCAGAGGGAGGGATTGGCCCGGAAATGCTGGGCATGGTCACAAAACTTGCGCCCCTGTTGAGCCAGGTCAACAGGGAAGACGACTCCACCAGGCTCCTGCGAGCCCTGCGGCCTTTGCTGAGCTCCAGCAGGCAGAAAAAAGTGGATGAAGCCATGAAAATCTTACAAATGATGCGGCTGCTGCCCCTATTAAAGGAAAGCGGTGTGTTTTCCGGGCTGCTTTCGGGGCTGCTGTAAAAAATAAACCTGGCCTTCAAAAAAGGGGAGAACACCTATGGCAGGAGAATTCGATATGGGCAGGATGCAGGAAGAGGCCATTCGACGGGCCAGGGAAATGCAGTCCCGCGCCAAGGTCCCGCCCCTCCGGCGTCCAGGCCGTCCAGCAGAACCGCCCCGGGGGGAGCCAGACACATCCGGAGCGGCCCAGGTTCAGAGTTCAGAGAGTCCCCTCCAAGAGCCGCCGCTTCTCCGGGAACCGGCACAGGAAGTCGCCTCCAGGGAAGGCGGAATTTTTGAAAGCCTTTTTCAAGATAAGGAGCGTACTATCATTCTGGCGCTGCTCATCCTACTGGGCAGCGAAGGCGGCAACCATGAACTGATGTTCGCCCTGCTCTTCCTGTTGATGTAAAAACTACGAAAGCTCATCTGACCTGTCCTGTACCCCGCACCACATACTTACAAGAAGTAAGCTCTGCCAGTCCCATAGGGCCCCTGGCGTGAAGCTTTTGGGTAGAAATGCCGATTTCCGCGCCCAAACCAAATTGGCCTCCATCTGTAAACCGGGTGGAGGCGTTTACGTACACGGCAGCGCTGTCTACGGCCGAAGTAAAATATTCCGCGCTTTCCAGGCTCTTCGTCACAATGCACTCGCTGTGGCCTGTAGAATACCGGTTGATATGCTCCACCGCCTCTTCCAAAGAGTCTACCACTTTCACAGCCAAAATATAATCCAGAAATTCGGTTTTAAAATCTTCCTCGCTGGCGGGTACGCTGTCGGGGAGGAAAGCCCTGGCTTTTTCCTCTGCCCGAAGCTCCACCCGCTTTTCCGAAAGCCTTTTGGAAATAGCCGGGAGTGCCTGGGGAGCAATAGCCTTGTGTACCAGCAGAGTTTCCACCGCGTTGCAAACGGAGGGCCGGGAAGTTTTTCCGTTAAAAACAATTTCCACAGCCATGGAAACATCCGCATTTTCGTCTACATATACATGGCAGTTTCCCACCCCTGTTTCGATCACCGGCACCTTGGCGTTTTCCACCACCGCTTGGATCAGCCCCGCGCCGCCCCGAGGGATCAGAACGTCCAGGTATTCCGTAAGGCCCATAAGCTCTTTGGCCGATGCCCGACTGGTGTCCTCCACCAGCTGGACCGCATCCCCGGGAAGACCTGCCTTTTCAAAGGCCTCCCGCAATACGGCCACAACGGCCCGGTTAGAACGGAACGCTTCCTTCCCGCCCCGCAGAATAACCGCGTTCCCCGCCTTCAGGCAAAGGGCCGCAGCGTCGCTGGTCACGTTGGGACGGGCCTCAAAGATGATGCCTGCCACACCCAGGGGCACTGTGACTTTCTCTATTTTCAAACCATTGGGGCGAACCCCACCGGAAAGCACCTTTCCCACCGGGTCTTCCTCCTTGGCAATGTCCTCCACCGCCTCCGCCATCTCACGAATCCGGCTTTCCGTAAGGGTGAGCCGGTCCAACAAAGATTCACTCATGCCATTTTCCTGGGCGGCAGCCACATCCTCCCGGTTTGCCTCTAAAATTTCCTGTTGTCCCGCCACCAGCGCCTTTGCCGCTTCCAGCAAAGCTTTATCTTTCAGGGCCCCGGCTTGGGCCAAAGCCCTGGAGGCCTTTTTTGCCCGGGCTCCCATCTCTTGCAGCGTCATTGCGTTTTCTCTCCTTCCTCAATCTCCGGGAAAAATACAGTGCCTATCTCTTTCCCGGCCAACAGGTCATACAAATTCTCGGCCCGGTCTCCGTTCAAGATGGCGCAGGGAATTCCCTGCGCACCTGCCAGCTTTGCCGCCTTCACTTTGGTAGCCATGCCGCCGGTACCCCGGCTGGAGCCTGCCCCCCCGGCCAATGCCTCTATTTCCGGGGTGATCTTTTTCACTTGGTGAATCAGCTTTGCACCGGGGTCCTCTTTGGGGTCTTTCTCGTAAAGGCCGTCGATGTCTGTCAGAATCACCAGCTGGCCTGCATCCACCAGCTGGGCCACAATGGCGGAAAGCGTATCGTTATCGCCGAAATTCTTCCCCTCCAACTCGCTGGTCTCCACCGTGTCATTTTCATTTACAATGGGGATCACATTCATCTCCAACAGCTGCCGGAAGGTGTTCTGCACGTTTTCCCTGCTCCTTGCCTGGGAAGTGACATCCGCCGTGAGCAGAACCTGGGCTACCACCTGGTTATATTCCCCAAAAAATTTATCGTAAAGGAACATGAGCTCACACTGACCCACTGCCGCCACAGCCTGCCGGGCGGAGGTTTCCTCGGGCCTTTTCAAAAGGCCCAGCTTTCCCACACCCACGCCTATGGCCCCGGAAGACACCAACACGATTTTTTTCCCGGAATTCTGCAGGTCTGCCAAGGTGCGGCAAAGCTCCTCGATCCGGCGCAGGTTCATTTTTCCGTTTTCATAAGTGAGGGTGGAAGTGCCTACCTTCACCACCAAGATCTGCTCTGTTTTTTCCTCCATTTCATCCACCGCTTTCCCTTTTTGTTTTGTTATTCCGTTCACTGCTCTGTTTCTGCGATAACGCCGCCGCCCACCACCACATCTCCCTGGTACAGTACCACGGCCTGGCCTTTTGTGATGGCCCGCTGGGGCTCCCGGAAGGTGACCCGCAGCGCGCCGGGACCTATCTGCACCGCTTCGGCAGGCTGCTCCTTCTGCCGGTAGCGCACCTTTGCTTTCACGGAAATCGGCTCCTTAAGCTCCTTTTGAGAGATCAGGTTGATGCTCCGGGCCACCAGGCTTTTTGAAAACAGCTCTTCCTGAGGGCACAACACCACCTGATTTTTTTCCACATCCAGCCTTTGCACATACATGGCCTGGGGAAAGGATAGGCCGAGGCCCTTTCGCTGGCCCACCGTGTAATGGATAATACCCTTGTGTTCTCCATACCGCTGGCCTTGGGAGCCCACAAAATCTCCTGGCGGGAAATCCTTTTCCGAATGCCTCCGGATAAAGGAGGCGTAATCCCCATCCGGCACAAAGCAAATGTCCTGGCTATCTCGCTTTTCGGCATTGAGAAACCCGTTTTCTCCGGCGATCTCCCGCACACGGGCTTTCGTAAGCCCTCCCAAAGGCAGCAGCAGCCGTGACAGCTGTTCCTGGGTCAAAGAATAGAGCATGTAGCTTTGGTCCTTGCTTTCATCCAGCCCCTTGCGCAAAAGCCACCTGCCTGTTTCCAAATTTTGCTCCACCCTGGCATAATGACCGGTAGCCACATAGGGATATCCCATCTCTTCCCCCCAGCGCATCAGCTTTCCGAATTTGATAAACCGGTTGCAATCAATACAGGGGTTTGGAGTCTTACCCTGCTCATAGGCGGAAACAAACCGCCCTATCACCTGTTCTTCAAAGCTTTCCTCAAAATGGAGCACAGAAAAGGGAAGGCCCAACCGGGCCGCCACACTGCCGGCATCCTTGACGTCATCCGGCGAGCCGCACACTTTTTTCTTGGGAAAGAGCGATAACGTGACCCCTATGGCCTCAAAGCCCGCCTCTCTGGTGAGCAAAGCAGCCACGCTGGAATCTACCCCGCCGCTCATGGCCACAATGGCTTTTTTTTTCATGACAATTTTCCTTTCTGACTGGAGTGGCCGCCGCTTCCTTGGAGGACACCGGTCTCAACTTCCATAAGTTCGTATGTGCCGGATCACATGGCAATAAGCCGGAATGAGGAAGGAGTCTGCCAGGATCCAAGCAATGGGGCTGGCAAAACAAGCGGCCGGGAACCCAAACAGCGGCACCAAAATCAGTCCGGTAAGGCCTCGGGCAATCATTTCAAAGACGCCGGCAAACATGGCCAGCCTGCTGTACCCCACTCCTTGGATCATCAGCCGGAAAGCGTTGACCACAGTAAGGGGGACCATAAATAAGGCGTTTACCAAAATGTAAAGGTATGCCTGCTCAATAATCAAGATCTCGCTGCCTTCAATAAACAGCTGAACAAGTGTTCTGCCAAAAAAGAAGAGGATTCCCAGGGAGAAAACGGAATATACCGTGCCGAAGAGCATGCCGGAGCGCAGACCCTTCCCAATGCGGTCCACCTTCCCCGCCCCGATGTTCTGACCCCCATAGGTAGACATGGTGATGCCCAAGGCATCGGTAGCAGTTCCAAAAAAGGCGAAGAGCTTGCTTCCCGCCGTAACCGAGGCTACTACCGAAGAACCCAGGGTATTCACCGAGGTCTGTAAAATCACATTGCCAATGGCCGTAATGGAGGTTTGCAGTCCCATAGGCAGGCCCATTTCGCAGAGATACAGCATATATTTCTTTCCAGGCCGGAGATCTTCCCGGGAAACATGGAGAATTTCTACTTTTTTTGCAATAAAGAGGAAACATCCTATCCCGGAAACAGCCTGGGAGATCACAGTAGCCCAAGCGGTGCCCGCCACGCCCATGGGGATCACCAGCACCAAAAGCAGGTCCAGCCCAATATTTACCACCGAGGCTACCGCCAAAAACACCACCGGGGTTCTGCTATCTCCCACAGCCCGCAAAAGACCGGAAACCACATTGAAAAACATGATGGTGGGGATTCCCAAAAAGATGATGGAAATGTACCGGTAGGCATCATCAATAATGTCTTGGGGGGTAGACATCCACTGCAAAATGGGGCGGCACAATAAAACGGTGGTCACAGCCATCACCAGAGAGAAAACAATCCCCAGCCAAAGGATATTCCCTACAAACCGCTTTAGCTCTTTTCCCTCTTTCGAGCCGAACTTCTGAGCGATGGGAATGGAGAATCCCGCGCAGATTCCCAGGCAAAAACCCAAAATGAAGAAATTCACAGAACCGGTAGAGCCTACCGCCGCCAAGGCCTTTGTTCCCAAAAAGCGGCCTACGATAATGGAATCTACCATAGAATAAAATTGCTGAAACAGATTCCCCAGGATCAAGGGGATGGTAAAGCTCAGCACATGTTTCATAGGCGAGCCGGCGGTCATATCTTTTGTCATAGATTCCTGTTTCCTTTCTCAAAGGGACAAATAAAATTCTTGGTCCAATTCCATAGAGCCGGACTCCAAAAGCCCGGTAAAACGGCCCTGTAAAGCGGAGCTTCAGCCCTTCTCCCCGAACACTTCCTCCGCCGAAGGGATGGAGGTTTGGGCGCCCTTTCTGGTCACTACGATGTTGGAGACCTTCATGGCCAGCTCCACAGCCTTTTCCAAGTCCATCTCCATGGCCAGGCCCAGGGCCAGCGCTCCGGTAAAGCTATCCCCGGCAGAGGTGGTATCGACCACCTTTACGGTCCGGTCCGCGTCAAATTTCCGCTCTTCCCCGTTTTCCTTTAGCAGGTACGCACCTTCCCCGCCCAAGGTCACAATGACATTTTTGGCCCCTCTGTCCAGCAGCTTCTGGCAGGAATCCCGCAGCTGTTCCTTGGCCTCGGGCAGTCCCAACACCTCCCCCAGCTCCACTTCGTTTGGTTTTATCACGTCCAGGCAGGGGTAAAGCTCCAAAGGCAGGTCCCGGATGGCAGGGGCAGGGTCCAAAATCACGGTTTTTCCCAGCTCCTTGGCCTTTTTCGCGGCCCAGACCACCGTTTCCAGGGGAATTTCCAACTGGAGCACTACAATATCGCTTTCTTTCATGAGGGGCAGGTGCTCCTGCAGGTAACCGGGAGTTACTTCCAGGTTGGCTCCCTGTACCACAATGATGTTATTGTTCCCCTGGTCGTTTACCCCAATGAGGGCAAGGCCTGTGCTCACGCCGGGAAGCCGCAGCAGCTGGGAGGTATCCACCCCCATGCCGGAAAGGCTTTCTGTGAGCTTGCGGCCGTAATCGTCTTCGCCCACCGCACCCAGCATAGCCACCCTTCCGCCCAGCTTTCCTGCCGCGCTGGCCTGGTTTGCACCCTTGCCTCCGGGGACAAAAGCGAGGCTCTTGGCCAGCACAGTCTCACCCACTATGGGGATATGGGCCACCTCTGTCACAAGGTCCATGTTCAGGCTGCCAATTACTAAAATCTTCTTCATGACCCGGTTTCCTCCTCGTTTCCTGACCTTTTGCCCCAAACCCGCATATGGCGGTACAAACAGTGGCTGCCCTCTTCCACCGACATTCCCACGCACCCCGTATACAGGGGCCGGTCCTCATCTACATAGGAGAGCATCTCCCGGCCATCTACCGCCAGCGCAATCCGGTTTCCCACCGCAGTGAACGTGATCTCGTACTCTTCCCCCGGGATAAAAGAAAATTCTGTTTCCGCTAAGGTTTTGTAGCCGTGACAATTCTTTTTCAAGCACAGCTTGCTTCCGGCGGAAAAACCCCCGGCGTAGGACCGCATGGCTCCTTGCACGCGCAGGTTCAAAAAATGCTCCTCTCCGGTCAGGGGCTTTAAGGTACAGGCAAGAGAAATATCGTCCCAAGTATGGCTGCCGGTGTAAAGTTCGGCAAAATCCCCGCAGGAAAGACTCAGGTATGGCCCTTCCAGGTATGTGTGGCCCTTTAGCTTGGCAAACTGGGCAATTTCCTGGTGCAGGCCGGTCCACTGCTCCAAAGAGGTTTTTGCGAAATCAATTTCGTAATCGGGCGAGCCGTCAATATAGAGGTCATCCAAATACAGGGTCAAGTCCCGGGCAGGGCCTTGGGCGGTGCTGCTCAAAATAACGCCAGCCTCGCAGATATACCCCTCCAGCTTCGGAACCCGGAAAGAAAGCTCCTGCCAGCATCGCTCCTGTTTGGCCTTTTCCCCCCGGAGGATCTCCCCTGTAAGGCCGTTTTTCACATAGATCTGCGCTGTGGGCATTTCCCCTTTTTCCCCCGGACAGGGCAGCACGCTCAGGTGCAATGTTTGCCCCGGATAAAGGGTGGGAGAAAAGGCCGGGTCATACCGGGAATCGTCAAAATCTTCCGGCCGGTAGTAGGTCTGCCTGTAAAAGTAATTTTCTGCCCCCGGAGCGCTGTCGCAAGCGGTGATCCGAAGGCTCCGCCTTCCTGTGTGGGCCTCTTCCTCCGTATTCCGAAGGTGGTACCTGCCGTTTTCACACCTGCCGCGAATGGCGTGGGTACTGCCCGGATATTCGAAATGGCAGGAATCTATCCGGTTCTCCAAAATCTCTTTCCAGGGGCCGGGAATATCCTCTCCGGAAAGCCGGTAGGCCATTTTGGCAAAGTAACTGGCTCCAAAGGGGATGTCGGTGGCGTTCAGGGAAGGGATTACACTGGAACAGGCCAGGAAATCCTGAATGGGAGCCCGCCACTTTTCATAAGAAATGCCTGCAAGGCCCTTTAAGACCCCCATGATGCAGCCCACGTTTCCAACGTTGCAGTCGGTGTCCCACCCGCACATATTGCAGATATTCAGGGTAGTGTCGAAATCACCTCCGCCGTAAAGCAACGCCAGGACGATCACCGCCGCGTTGGGAATGATATGGCAGTTCCCGGGATATTTGTCGTAGCCGAAATTTTCAAAGACATAGCGGAAACCCACCCGCCAGTTTTTCGGATGGGCCTTGTAAAAGGCCCAAACCGCCCTGACTACCCGGGCATACTCACAATTTTCGGGAATATAGGAAAGGGCCTTTTCCAAGATCACTTCCAGCTCTGTTTCCACAAAGGCCAGGCTAATACAACAGGCGATGAAAATGCCCCCGTAGACGCCGTTTCCCCCATGGGTGACCCCGGCAGCCTTTTCCGCCAGGCTGGCAGCCAGCTCCGGGTCTCCGGGCGCCACCAAGCCCCAAGGGTCGATGAAGATCTGCCCGCCGATCTGCTCCGCCATCGTCGCACCGTTTTGCTCTACGCTGCCGCTTCTGGGGGCGGGAATCCCGTTTCGAAGGTTCAGGTAAGCGGTGTGCTCCGTAGAGATGCCATAGCCTCCCCACCAGAAAAAGCCGTGCTCAAAGGGGGCGTAGTTTAAAAGGGCCTCCGCCACATCGGCAGAAGAGAACCGGGAAAGGTCCGCGCAGTCTTCCAAAGCCCGAATAAAAAACAAAGGACCGTTACTGTCGTCATCCGCTGCAAAATTTTTAAACTCTGCCGGGTAACCGGTAATTTCCCCGTATACATCCTTAATTCTTTGGTAAGTCCATCCCTCTATGGGCGCACCCAAACGGATGCCGATAATTTTCCCCAGCCATCCGGCATACACCCGCTGAAAATAATCCTTTGGAATTTTCATGCCTTTCTTTCCTTTCTACTGTTTTCTCCCCAACCCGGGCGGTGCCCGGTGTATTTTTCCTTCGTTTGTATTATAGCGGTTTCCAAGGGAATACGAAAGGGGAAATTCGAAATTTTTATATACAAAAATGAGCCTTGCATCCCGCAATTTTATGGCGTTCTCCCGGGTCCTCCGAGAAAAGGAAAAGAGCGTTCCGCGAAATTACGGCACGCTCTTTTTGCGCCTATCAAATTTTAAAACGCGATCTTTTTCTCCACATAGGAAACTAAATTTTCCAGGGGGATGCGCTCTTGCTCCATGGTGTCCCGGTCCCGCACGGTGACACAGTTGTCAGCAGTCCTTTCTCCGTCGCCCACCGTTTCAAAATCCACAGTGACACACAGCGGGGTGCCAATCTCGTCCTGGCGGCGGTACCGCTTGCCAATAGAACCGGCCTCGTCGTAATCTGTCATAAAATATTTGGAGAGCAGTGCGTGAACCTCCCGGGCCTTTTCTCCCAGCTTCTTGGAAAGGGGCAGCACCGCGGCCTTAAAGGGAGCCAGGCAGGGATGCAGGTGCAGCACCACTCTCACGTCGTTTTTCCCTGCGTCCACTACCTCTTCGTCGTAAGCGTCGCACAATAGGGCCAATGCCACGCGATCGGCGCCCAGGGACGGCTCCACCACATAGGGGATATAATGCTCGTTGGTTTCCTGGTCGAAGTAAGTGAGATCTTTGCCGGAATGTTCCTGATGACGCTTCAAATCGTAATCGGTACGGTCGGCAATCCCCCACAGCTCGCCCCAGCCAAAGGGGAAAAGGTATTCGATATCGGTTGTGGCCTTGGAATAGAAGGAAAGCTCTTCCGGCCGGTGATCCCGCAGCCGCATATTTTCCGGCTTAATTCCCAGGCTATAAAGCCAATCCCGGCAAAAATCCTTCCAATAGGCAAACCATTCCAGGTCGGTATTGGGTTTGCAGAAAAATTCCAGCTCCATCTGCTCAAACTCCCGGGTACGGAAGGTAAAGTTTCCGGGGGTAATCTCGTTGCGGAAGCTTTTCCCTATTTGGGCAATGCCAAAGGGAAGCTTTTTCCGGGCAGAACGCTGCACGCTGGGGAAATTGACAAAAATACCCTGGGCAGTTTCGGGCCGCAGGTATATCTCGTTCTTGGCGTCTTCCGTGACGCCTTGAAAGGTTTTGAACATCAAGTTGAACTGGCGGATATCGGTAAAGTTCTCGCTTCCGCATTGGGGACACTTGATATGGTTTTCCTGAATAAAGGAAAGCATTTTCTCGTTGCTCCAGCCGTCGGCAGATTCCCCGGTAAAATCTTCTATGAGCTTATCGGCCCGGTGGCGAGTTTTGCAGTCTTTACAGTCCATCAAGGGGTCGGAGAACCCGCCCACATGGCCGGTGGCCACCCACACCTGGGGGTTCATTAAAATAGCGGCGTCCACGCCTACATTATAGGGGCTTTCCTGCACAAATTTCTTCCACCAGGCCCTTTTGACATTATTTTTAAACTCCACGCCCAAGGGGCCGTAGTCCCAGGAATTGGAAAGGCCGCCGTAAACCTCGCTGCCCGGGAAAATAAATCCCCGATTCTTGCAAAGGCCCACGATCATATCCATAGTTTTTTCCTCTGCGTTCATTTTCATGCCGTCCTTTCGGTTCGTCTTATCTTGCCGTCCATTTTACCATACTTACCGCACGGTTTGCAACGATTGAAAAAACTTTTCTTTACTTCTGCTCCCGGTATTGCTTTGGAGACACCTTGGTAACCTTTTTGAATACTTTATTGAAGTGAGAAATATCGTTAAATCCCGACTTCAGCGCGATCTCGCAAATATTCATCTTCGTGGTGCGCAGCAGCCGGCAGGCATGGTCCACTCTTTTTTTATTTACATAGTCGGAAAGTGAAGCAGACATCACATTGTTAAAAATACTGGAAAAATAATTCGGGCTTAAATGGGTGAGTTCGGAAAGGGATTTCAAGTCAATGGGCTGGCAATAGTTTTTATCAATATAGGCGATCGCTTCCATAATACGGTTATAATCCATCTGAAATTTCAGCACCTTTTGGGACGTTTCCTTTTCCAGGGCAAACCCCCGGTACAGCAATGCGAGGATTTTCAAAAGCAAGGCCTTGATCACCAGCTGGTAACCCATCTGCTTTTGCTCCCACTCGTGCTCTAATTCATAAAAAATGGTGGCAATATATTCCACCATTAAATTCTCCGCCAGGAAACGGTGGCGAAAATTGCTTTTCCATGCCAAGATATTTCTGTGTCATGCCCCGCATGATGCGGAAAAAATGTATTCTTTCGC
>CANSKS010000031.1 GCA_947647615.1 uncultured Neglectibacter sp. | reverse complement strand
GTGAAATCTCTCTTGGCTCAGGCTTTTTGGCATAAACGGCGGGTTTGTCATTTGAGAGGCTTCCCGGAAGAAAACACAGGAAAAAAAGAGATTTTGTGAAATCTCTCTTGGCTCAGGCTTTTTGGCATAAACGGCGGGTTTGTCATTTGACAAATCCTCCCTTTTCTTATAAAATATAGGACATTGAAGGTTGCGTATTTGACCAGAAAGGCCTTTCTTGGCCATGCCTCAAGGGGCGGAAAGGAAGAGGATTCCCCGAATGAGTTTCCAAATTTTGGGCACAGGCAGCGCCGTGCCGGAACGAGTGGTTCCCAATGAGGAGCTTTCCCGGTTTGTAGAAACCTCCGATGAATGGATCGTAAAACGCATCGGCGTAAAGCAGCGCCGGGTGTGCACAAAGGAAACGGTGACGGACCTGGGGGTCCGGGCGGCGGCCGGGGCCCTGGAAAACGCCGGGGTAAAGCCGGAAGAGCTGGACCTTATCATCGGGGCCACCATCAGCGCCGACACCATTTCCCCGGGTCTTGGGGGCATGGTACAGAACCGGCTGGGGGCTTCCTGCCCTGCCTTCGATATGAATGCGGCCTGCCCCGGCTTTTTGTTTGCCCTGGAGGTGGCCGCCGGCTTCTTTGCCAGGAAAACCGTGAAAAAGGTCCTGGTGGTCAGCGCGGAACGTATGAGCGGCCTTATCGATTGGTCCGACCGGAGCACCTGCTGCATCTTCGGCGACGGGGCCGGAGCGGCGGTGTTGGGAGAAGGGGAAAACTACCTGGCCTCCCGGCTGCACACCAAAGGGGGCTGCGACGTGATTTCCGTTCCCACCTGCTGGAACAACTCCCCCTTCTACGAAAGGGAGCTGGAAAAGAACTGCGTGTTCATGCAGGGCCAGGAAACCTATAAATTCGCCGTAAACGCCATGTCCGGCGATATTAAGGACGTGCTGGAGCAGGCGGGGCTCACCGGCAGCCAGGTAGATCTTGTCATCCCTCACCAGGCCAATTACCGCATCATCAACGAGGCCAGGAAGCGGGTGCCGGAGATCGCCCCGGAAAAATTCTGCGTCAATATCGACCGTTACGGCAACACCTCCGCAGCCAGCGTGCCCCTTTTGCTGGACGAAAGGAACCGGGCGGGCAAAATAAGCCGGGGGGACATTGTGGTGCTGGCCGCCTTTGGCGGCGGCCTTTCCGACGGAGCCTGCGTTCTCCGCTGGTAGCCCTTTTCCCGGGAACCGGCCCTCTTTAATCTGTCTCCAAAGAAAGGTAGGAATTGCTATGATAAAAACCCCACTTTGCAGCCTGCTGGGCATTGAATATCCCATTTTCCAGGGGGGCATGGCCTGGATTTCCGACGGGAAGCTGGCGGCTGCCGTTTCCAACGGCGGAGGCCTGGGCATCATCTCTGCCATGAACGCCAACGCGGAATACCTCAAGGGGCAAATCGACCTGGCCCGGAGCCTTACCAAAAAGCCCTTCGGCGTCAACATCATGCTCCTTTCCCCCTTTGCGGAGGAGGTGGCAAAGCTGGTGGCAGAAGAAAAGGTGCCCGTGGTCACCACCGGTGCGGGAAACCCCTCAAAATTTATGCCCCTTTGGCTGGAAGCGGGGATCAAGGTGATCCCGGTGGTGGCCTCGGTGGGCATGGCAAAGCTGGTCACCAAGGCAGGGGCTTCCGCCGTCATCGCCGAAGGCGGAGAATCCGGCGGCCATGTGGGAGAGCTCACCACCATGGTGCTCACCCCCCAGGTTTGCGACGCCACCCATTTGCCGGTGCTGGCGGCCGGGGGCATTGGGGACGGCCGGGGCATCGCCGCCGCCTTCCAGCTGGGGGCTGTGGGCGTCCAGGTAGGCACCCGGTTCCTGGTGGCGGAGGAATGCGGCGTGCATCCCAACTATAAAAAGAAGGTCTTAAAGGCCAACGATATTGCCACCATGACCACCGGCCGGCGGCTGGGCCACCCGGTGCGCCAAATTAAAAACCAATTTGCCAAAGAGTACCTCAAGGCGGAATACAGCTCTATTTCCGACGAGGAGTTGGAAAAGCTGGGAGCCGGGGCCCTGTACCGGGCCGCCGTGGAGGGGGACGAGAAAACCGGGGACTTCCTGGCAGGGCAGGTAGCCGGTATGGTGACAAAGGAACAGCCTGCCGCCGAGATGATCCGCGAGATGTTCGCAGAGGCGGAAGAAGTGCTCAAGGGAGCCGGGAAATGGCTCTGCTAAGGGAAGCCGCAATTCAGGAAGGGGAATTCTATGGGTAAAATTGCTTTTTTATTTTCCGGCCAAGGGGCCCAGTACCCGGGCATGGGCCGCTCCCTTTGGGAGAGCAGCCCTGCCGCCAAACAGGTTTTTGAAGCTGCCGACGCCCTGCGTCCCGGCACCTCCTCCCAGTGCTTTTCCGCCACGGCGGAGGAGCTTGCCCTCACCTGCAACACCCAGCCCTGCGTGTACTGTGTAGACCTGGCGGCTGCGGTGGCTTTGGAGGAGGCCGGCATTCACGCCGGTTACGCCGCCGGGTTCTCCCTGGGGGAGGTGGCGGCCCTGACCTTTTCGGGGTTCTTTTCCCGGGAAGCCGGCTTCTCCTTTGTATGCCGGCGGGCAGAGGCCATGCAGAAGGCCGCCCAGGCCCACCCAGGCGCCATGGCCGCCGTGCTGAAGCTCTCTAACCAACAGGTAGAGTCTCTTTGCAAAGAATCGGGCAGGGTTTGGCCTGTAAATTACAACTGCCCCGGGCAGCTCACTGTGGCAGGAGAAAAGGAAGACCTTGCCGCCTTTTTGGAAAAGGTGGCTTCTGCCGGAGGCAGGGCCGTGCCCTTGGCCGTAAGCGGCGGCTTCCATTCCCCTCTTATGGAAGAGGCTGCCCGGGAGCTGGAAACCGCTTTGCAAACCACCCCCATGGGGAAGGGCTCCGTTCCCGTATACGGCAACACAGAGGCCCGGCCCTACGGAGAAAACGGAAAAGACCTGCTCATCCGCCAGGTGAAAAGCCCGGTGCGCTGGCAGGAAACCATAGAGGCCCTGGCCGCCCAGGGGGTAGACACCTTCCTGGAATGCGGCCCGGGAAAAACCCTGTGCGGGCTGGTGAAAAAAACCTTAAAGGGCGTCCGGGTATTTTCTGTGGAAGACGCCCAGGGAGTGCAGGCCGCGGCAGAGGCTGTTTTGGAAAGGAAGTCTTAACATGCTGAACTTAGAAGGAAAAATCGCCCTCATCACCGGCGGCTCCCAGGGATTGGGAAAAGCCATCGCTTTAAAGCTGGCCCAAAACGGGGCCGATATCGCCGTGATCTATGTGGGGCCGGAGGAGCCGGCACTGGAAACCTGCCGGGAAATCGAGGCCCTGGGCCGCAAAACCAAGGCCTATTTCTGCGATGTGCGGGACGAAAAGGCTGTGGTGGAAACCGTCAAGGCAGTGTCTTCCGAGCTTGGGAAAACCGATATTCTGGTGAACAACGCGGGAGTGACCCGGGATAATTTAATGATCTCCATGAAGGACGAAGATTACGACATGGTGCTGGATATCAACCTCAAGGGCGCTTTTCACATGATTCGCGCCTGTTACCGGGACTTCATGAAAAAGCGGTACGGGAAAATCATCAACATCAGCTCCATCGCCGGGCTCATCGGCAACGCAGGCCAGGTAAACTACGCGGCCTCCAAGGCAGGGCTCATCGGCATGTCCAAATCGGTGGCCCGGGAGCTGGCCGGCCGGGGGATCTGCTGCAACTGCATTGCCCCTGGCTTCATCGAAACCGCCATGACAAAGGACATCAGCTCCGATAACCCTCTTTTGATGCAGGTTCCCATGAAAAAAATGGGTACCGCGGAGGATGTGGCCAACGTGGCGTTGTTTTTGGCTTCTCCGGAATCGGATTACATCACCGGGGAAACCATTCGGGTAGACGGCGGCCTGGCCATTTAACTCCGTTTTCCCAACGAAAGGAGAGCTTTTTTTGAACCGAGTTGTCATCACGGGCATGGGGGCCGTAACCCCCATTGGGAACGACGTGCCCACCTTCTGGGAAAACCTGAAGGCCGGGGTGTGCGGAATTGGCCCCATTACAAAATTTGACGCCTCCGACTACAAGGTCCATGTGGCCGCCGAGGTAAAGGGCTTCGACCCTCTGCAATATATGGAAAAATCGGAAGCCAGGAAATACGACCCCTTCTGCCACTACGCCCTGGCCGCGGCAGCTCAGGCCGTGGAGGAAAGCGGCATCCGGGGCACCCTGCCTCCGGAGCGGGTGGGCACCTATTTCGGCTCCGGCATCGGCGGCATTAGCGCTTTTGCCCAGGAGTCCCAGGTCCTGCTGGAAAAGGGGCCCAAGCGGGTTTCGCCCTTTTTTATCCCGGCTCTTATCATCAACATGGCCGGAGGGCTCATCGCCATAAAATATGACTTCCAGGGGGCCTCCCTTCCCGCGGTAACCGCCTGCGCCACCGGGAACAACGCCATTGGCGAGGCCTACCGGGCCATTAAGCACGGCTATTTGGACGCGGTGCTGGCCGGCGGCGCGGAGGCCGCCATCATTCCCATTGGGGTGGCCGGGTTTTCCAACATGAAGGCCCTTTCCACCAGTGAAGACCCTGCCGCGGCCTGCGTGCCCTTCGACGCCCGCCGCAGCGGCTTTGTCATGGGAGAGGGCGCGGGTGCCTTAATGCTGGAGGAATATGAGCACGCCAAAAACCGGGGCGCCGTGATCTACGGGGAAATTTGCGGCTACGGCGTCACCTGCGACGCCCACCATATCACTGCCCCCCACCCGGAGGCCCGAGGAGGCTCCCGGGCCTTGAAAATGGCCTACGAAGAGGCCGGGGGCGAGCAGGTGGACCCGGCTAAGATCTATATTAACGCCCACGGCACCAGCACCCCCTTAAACGACGCCAGCGAGACCATCGCCATCAAGAAGGGGCTGGGAGAAGAGGCCGCCCGCCGGTGCATGGTGAGCTCCACCAAATCTATGACCGGCCACATGCTGGGCGCGGCAGGAGCGGTGGAGGCCATTGCCTCGGTGCTGGCAGTAAAGGAGGGCATTGTGCCCCCCACCATCGGCTACCGGGAGCCGGACCCGGCCTGCGATTTGGACTATGTGCCCGGGAAAGCCAGGGCCGCCCAAGTGGAGCTGGCCCTTTCCGCCTCCCTGGGCTTTGGCGGCCACAACGCCTACCTGGCCTTCCGGAAGCCTTAATCCCGGCCCCCTGCGCGGGGGAACGCTGGGACTCCCCTTTGACCCAAAAATTCAGGCCTGAGAGAAAGGAAACAGCATGGATGTAACTACCATTGAACAGTTGGCAAGACTGATGAAAGAAACCGGCCTCAGCTCCCTGGAGCTTTCCGAAGAGGGCGCCACCCTAAAGCTGGAACGCAGGCAGGAGCCCGCCCCTGCCCAGCCCGCTCCGGTTTCCCATTTCACGCCTGCCCCCACGGAAAACCCGGAACCCCTGCCCTCCAAGGAAGAGGGCACTCTGGTGCTTTCCCCCACGGTGGGCGTGTTCTACGCGGCCCCGGCCCCGGATGCCGCCCCTTATGTGAAAATAGGCAGCAAAATCAAAAAGGGCGACGTGCTCTGCGTCATTGAGGCCATGAAGCTCATGAACGAGATCCCCGCAGAAACAGAGGGCACCGTGTCGGAAATCCTGGTGGGCAACGGCCAGGTGGTGGAATTTGGCCAGCCCTTGTTTCGCATTGTTTCCTAATTCATCTCCCCACAGGGGAAGAAAGCGGTGAACCCAATGAACAAAGAAGAAATCAAGGGGCTGCTGCCCCACCGGGAGCCCATGCTGCTGGTAGACGAAGTGGAACTCAGGGAGGGGAAAGCCCTGGGAAAATGCCGGATCCGGGGAGACGAATACTTCCTTCAGGGGCATTTTCCGGGAAACCCGGTGGTACCCGGAGTGATCCTTTGTGAAATGATGGCGCAGTCGGCCTGCGTTTTGCTGGCGGAAGGGGCCTCAGAGGGCATGACCCCCTTCTTCACCAGCCTGGACAAGGTGAAGTTCCGGGAGCAGGTAAAGCCAGGAGATACCCTGGAAACCGAATGTGAAATTCTCCGCCAGCGGGGCAGCTTCTATTTCGCCAAAGGGGTGGGCAGAGTAAAGGGGAAGCTCTGTGTCAGCGCGGAATTTTCCTTTGCTTTGGTAAAGGCAGAATAAACGCGGCCATGGCCGTGAAAGCGGCCCGCGTCTTTTGCATAAACTGCCGGGAGTCCGGTAAAACGTCCGCTAGGGGGAAACAACGTGTTTCGAAAAATTTTAATCGCCAACCGGGGCGAAATTGCCATACGCATTATACGCGCCTGCAAGGAGATGGGCATTTCTACGGTGGCCGTGTATTCGGAGGCCGACCGGGAAAGCCTTCATGTGGCCCTGGCCGACCAGGCCATCTGCATTGGCGGGAACCGGGCGGAAGACAGCTACCTCAACGGGGAGCGAATCGTCTCCGCTGCCCTGGCCACCAGGGCCCAGGCCATTCATCCCGGCTACGGGTTCCTTTCCGAAAACCCGGAATTTGCCGCCCTGTGCCAAAAATACGGGGTGGTATTCATTGGCCCCACTGCCCAGATCATTTCCAAAATGGGCGATAAAGACGCGGCCCGGCGGCTCATGAAGGAACACGGCGTGCCTGTCACCCCTGGCAGCGATATTTTAAAGGACGCCGGGGAGGCCTGCAAATTGGCGGGGGAGATCGGCTATCCCGTGCTCATCAAGGCCAGTGCCGGAGGCGGCGGGAAGGGTATTCGGCTGGTGGAAAAGCCGGAGGAGATGGAACGGGCCTTCCAAACTGCCTCCAGCGAAGCGGAAAAGGCCTTTGGCGACGGCCGCATGTACCTGGAAAAATACCTGAACCCTGTGAAGCACATTGAAGTGCAGCTCTTGGCCGATGAAAAGGGAAACACCGTTTGCCTGGGCGAGCGGGAATGCTCCATTCAGCGGAACAACCAAAAGCTCTTGGAGGAATCTCCCTCCCCTGCCGTTTCCCCGGAAACCAGAAGGGCCCTTATGGAGACAGCCGCCCGGGCGGCAAAGGCCGCCGGTTACGTAAACGCGGGGACGGTAGAATTCCTCATGGACCGGGAAGGGAACTTCTATTTTATGGAGATGAACACCCGCCTCCAGGTGGAGCACCCGGTTTCCGAGCTGGTCACCGGGGTGGACATTGTAAAATGGCAAATCCGCATTGCGGCCGGGGTGCCTTTAGATTTTTCCCAGGAGGATATTCAGGTTCGGGGAGCGGCCATCGAGTGCCGCATCAACGCCCTGAGCGCCGGAAGAGTGGGCTTTTTTCACACCCCGGGAGGCCCCTATGTGCGGTTCGACACCTTCCTCTACCAGGGCTACGACATCCCCCCTTATTACGATTCCATGCTGGGGAAAATGGTGGTCTATTCCTCCACCCGGGAGGAGGCTATTCGAAAAATGCAGTCTGCCCTCTGCGAGCTGGTCATAGACGGGGCCAGCAACAACATCGAAGACCAAATTGAGATTATTCGGGATGAGCGCTTTAAAAAAGGCGACTACTACACCAACTTCATGGCGGAGTTCCAGGCAAAGCGCTGAACCCAAGCCATTGGCTGCTAATCCCTTAGGCCCCAAGGGGCTTTTATTTCCAAACAGAAAGGGTGGCCCTAGAAAACATGAATTTGATGGGATTGTTCCGTTCCCCCCAAAACGAATTGGAAAAAGGGGGAAGCGAAGAAGCCGGCATCACCAACACCTGTCCCCACTGCGGAGCCCTGCTCCCCTTAAGCGAGCAATGGGAAAACCTGAATGTGTGCTCGGCCTGCGGTTACCATTTCCGCATCGGTCCCCGGGAGCGCATCGCTTACCTGACGGATGAAAACACGTTTTTGGAGCTGGACGGCAATTTAAAAAGCAAAGATTTTTTGAATTTCCCCGGCTACGACCAAAAGCTGCGAAACGCCAAGCTGGCTTCCCGGGAAAAGGAAGGGGTGGTCTGCGGGGAGGCCAAGATCTGTGGAGAGCCCTGCGCCTTGTTTTTTATGGACCCCAATTTTATGATCGGCAGTATGGGCACTGTGGTAGGAGAAAAGATCACCCGCCTTTTTGAGTATGCTTTGGCCCGTTCCCTGCCTGTGGTGGGCTTTACGGTTTCCGGCGGGGCCCGGATGCAGGAGGGCATCCTTTCCCTCATGCAAATGGCCAAGACCAGCGGCGCCCTGCGCAAGCACAGCGACGGCGGGAACTTTTACCTCACCGTCCTCACGGACCCCACCACCGGAGGCGTCACCGCCAGCTTTGCCATGGACGGCGATATTATCATGGCGGAGCCCGGGGCCACTGTGGGCTTTGCGGGAGCTCGAGTCATTGAACAGACCATTCGCAAGAAGCTGCCTCAGGGCTTTCAAACCGCGGAATTTTTGCTGGAGCACGGCTTTGTGGATCTCATCGTTCCCCGTTCGGAACAAAAAGAGACCATTGCCAAGCTGCTCCGGCTGCACAAAAGGGGGAACGCTTAATGGGAGCTTACGATAAAGTGCTGCTGGCCCGGGGAAAGGGCCGGGCCACCGGACTTTCCTACGTGAACAACATCTTCGAGGACTTCTTGGAGCTCCATGGAGACAGGCGCTTTGCCGACGACCCGGCCATCGTGGGAGGCCTGGCCACCCTTTCCGGCATGCCCGTCACCGTAATCGCCATGGAAAAGGGCTCGGAAACCAAGGAGAAGGTCCGCCGGAACTTTGGCTCCCCCAACCCGGAGGGGTACCGCAAGTCCCTGCGGCTCATGAAGCAGGCAGAAAAATTCCACCGGCCGGTGGTCTGCTTTGTAGATACTTCCGGGGCCTTTTGCGGTATGGGCGCCGAGGAACGGGGCCAAGGCCAGGCCATTGCCGAAAACCTTTTTGAAATGATGGATTTAAAAACCCCCATCATCTCCCTGCTCATCGGGGAAGGGGGCAGCGGCGGGGCCCTGGCCCTGGCCGTAGCGGACCGGGTGTGGATTTTGGAAAACGCCGTCTACTCCGTGATTTCTCCGGAGGGATGCGCCAGCATCCTTTGGAAGGATGCCAAAAAGGTGAAGGAGGCCGCCGAGTGCCTGGCTCTCACTGCCGAAGACATGAAACGGCTGGAAGTGGTGGAACGGGTGATCCCGGAAGACCGGGACCTGGAAACCATTTGTCAGGAGCTCCGAACCCAGCTTTCGGAAGAGCTTTCCGCCCTTTCCGCCCTGCCGCCGGAAACCTTGCTGGAAAACCGCTACCAGCGCTTCCGCAAATTCTAAGAGACCAAAAAGGCCCCCCGTCGTGGGGAAAAAGGCCCCCGCTATGGCGGGGACCTTTATTTTTTAAAATGAGAGAATAAAAAGCCCCCTTCTCCGCTTGGGAGAGAAGGGGGCAAAAGGTTTTAAAAGACCTCGTCTTAAAAGCCCTTAAACTTTAGAAATTGCCGTTGGTCAGGTCCTCCACCACCAGGGTACGGGGGGTGTTGTCATCCGCCTTAGGGGCAGCAACAGGGGCCGGGGCGGCGGCAGGCGCAGCCTTAGGAGCCTCCGGCGCTTCCTGGTGAGGGTGGTCCCGCCAATCCAGGAACTTCTGGGCCACCTGGGGGAACAGGGCGTAGCTGAGATAATCTTCCTCGCACTTGCCAATGCCCTTTTCCTTGCATTCCGCCCGAAGCTTCTCCAGCTCCGGCTCCAGCAAATCGGCAGGGCGGCAGGTGATCACTTCCGCGTCTCCAATGGCCTTCTTCCGCACTTCCTCGTTGACAGGGGCGGGAAGCTGGCCATATTCGCCTCGCAAAAGGCCCTTGCTCTCCTTGGTAATCATCTTGTACCGTTCCCCGGAAAGCACGTTGAGCACTGCCTGGGAGCCTACAATTTGGCTGGTGGGGGTTACCAGGGGCGGGTAACCGAAGTCCTTCCGAACCCGGGGCACTTCCGCCAGCACGTCGTAGTATTTCTCTTCGGCCTTGGCCTGCTTTAACTGGGAAATCAGGTTGGAAAGCATGCCGCCGGGCACCTGGTACAGCAGGGTGTTGGTATCGACCTTCAAAACCTTGGGGCTCACATCCAGCTTTTCGGCTACGCCCCGGAAATGGGCGGCAGCCTCGGAAAGCTTTTGCAGGTCAAAGCCGGTATCCCGGCTGGTGCCCTGGAGGGTGGCCACCATCGATTCCGTAGCGGGCTGGGCCGTGCCGTTGGCCAGGGGCGAAAGGGCGCAGTCCACAATATCTACCCCGGCCTGGGCGGCCATCAGGTTGGTCATGTCGCCGGTGCCGGTGGTGTTGTGGGTGTGCAGGTGAATGGGCACGCCCACGTTTTCCTTGAGCTTCTTCACCAGAGAATAGGCGTCATAGGGCAGCAGCAGGTTCGCCATGTCCTTGATGCAAATGGTGTCGGCGCCCATGCTTTCCAGCTTCATGGCCAGCTTCACAAAGTATTCCTCGTTGTGCACGGGGCTCTTGGTGTAGCTAATGGCCGCCTCTACCATGCCGCCATATTCCTTTACGAATTTCATGGCGGCTTCCATGTTCCGGGTGTCGTTCAGGGCATCGAAAATACGCACCACGTCAATGCCGTTTTCAATGGATTTCTTGCAAAAGGCCTCCACAATGTCATCGGCATAATGGCGGTAGCCCAAAATATTCTGGCCCCGCAGGAGCATTTGCAGCTTGGTGTTGGGCAGGCCCTTTTTCAAGGTGCGCAGCCGCTCCCAGGGATCTTCGTTCAAAAACCGCATGCACACGTCGAAGGTGGCGCCGCCCCAGCATTCCAGGGACCAATAGCCAATGCTGTCCAGCAAGGGCAAAGCGGGAAGCATATCTTCGATTCTCATGCGGGTAGCCGCCTGGGACTGGTGGGCGTCCCGCAAAATAGTATCCATGATCTTAAGGGGATTTTTTGCCATAATTTAAGTCCGTTTCCTTTCCCTGTGAACTCATCACAGAAATTACTTAGCCGAACAGAGCCAGCAGCACACCGGCCGCCACAGCGGAGCCAATTACACCGGCCACGTTGGGACCCATGGCATGCATCAAAAGGAAATTGGAAGGGTCTTCCTTCTGTCCCACCACCTGGGATACCCGGGCCGCCATGGGAACGGCGGAAACACCGGCAGAGCCAATTAAGGGGTTTACCTTCTCCTTGGCGAACACGTTCATCAGCTTGGCAAGGAGCACGCCGCCGGCGGAGCCCAAGGCAAAGGCAACTACGCCCATAGCCAGAATCTTCAGGGTGGCAAAGTTCAGGAAATTGGCCGCGGTGGCGGTAGCGCCCACAGAAACGCCCAGGAAGATAGTGACAATGTTCATCAGCTCGTTTTGAACGGTCTTGCTCAAGCGGTCTACCGCGCCGGATTCCCGCATCAGGTTGCCCAGCATGAGGCAGCCCACCAGAGGAGCAGCCGAGGGCAGCATGAAGGAAACGAAAATGGTGACGATGATGGGGAACAAAATCTTTTCGGTTTTGGAAACGGGGCGCAGCTGCTTCATCTTAATGCGGCGCTCCTCCTTGGTGGTCAGGGCCTTCATAATGGGAGGCTGAATCACCGGCACCAGGGCCATGTAGGAATAGGCGGCCACGGCGATGGGTCCTAACAAGTGAGGCGCCAGCTGGGCCGTGGTGTAAATGGCTGTGGGGCCGTCGGCGCCGCCAATAATGCCGATAGAGGCCGATTCCGGACCGGTAAAGCCCAACAGGTTGGCGCCGATGTAGGTGACAAAAATACCCAGCTGGGCGGCAGCGCCCAGAAGCAGGCTCTTGGGGTTGGCGATCAGGGGGCCAAAATCGGTCATTGCGCCCACGCCTACAAAGATGAGGCAGGGGTAAATGCCCAATTTCACGCCCAGGTACAAATAATCGATCAAGCCGCCGTGGCCGGTGCCCAGCTCCGCCCAGTCGATCACGCCGTTGGCGAAATACTCGGCATGGTACATGCCCGCGCCGGGCAGGTTGGTCAGCAGCATGCCAAAGGCAATGGGCAAAAGCAGCAGGGGCTCAAATCTCTTGACAATGGCAAGGTACAGCAGTACACAGGAAATGACGATCATCACCAGGGAAAGAGGATTTTCCCCAATGAGCGCAAAGCCTGTACTCTGCAAAAAGTTCATGATTGCGTCCATTTGCTACACTCCTTATAAAATTTTTCGCACAATTTTTGGGGGCGCTTAAGCCGCTTTCCGCAAACCGGCACTTTGGAACCGGGGCAGGTTCGCCACTTCCCGGCCTTTCGGAACCGGGAGCAGGTCCGGCCCATTCCCATCCCTTTGGAACCGGGACAAGTCCGGGCACTTCGCAGCCCTTTTCCGTTTCTTTGGAACCGGCCTGCCTAAAGAGCAGCCTTAAGCAGCCCTCCCCGTTAAGAGATCGTGCAAAGAAGTGTGCCGCTCTCTACGGAAGAGCCCTTGCTCACGGAAACAGCGGTGACGGTGCCATCCTTAGGCGCCATAATTTCGTTCTCCATTTTCATGGCCTCCAAAATCATGAGCACCTGGCCGGATTTTACAGCCTGGCCCGCAGCCACCTTCACGTCCAGAATGGTGCCGGGCATGGGGGCGTTTACGGCTTCACCGGCGCCGGCAGCGGCAGCCGGTGCGGGAGCAGGAGCAGCGGCAGGAGCGGGAGCGGCGGCAGGGGCAGGAGCGGCCGCGGGAGCAGCGCCGCCCTTTACTTCTTCTACAGTAACTTCATAAGCAGTGCCATTTACGTTGACATTGTACTTTCTCATCATTCTAATTCCCTCTCTAAAAATTTCTTCTTAACAAAAGGCTTTTCTCACAGCTTACAGCTTGCGAATGGAATGGATTTTCAAATGGCCGGTATCTGTGCCCATATCTTCCGCCAGGGCCACGGCAATGGCAGCCACCAGCTGCTGCTTGCTGCCGGGAACGGGCTGCGCCGCCGCGGGGGCGGGGACAGGAGCCGGGGCAGAAGCCGCCTGGGAAGCAGGCATGCTCTTCCCGGTAACGCTCGTCATAATGGCGCCCATGATTTTAATAATGACAATCAGGCAAATCAATACAACGAAAACGGTAACGAGACCCATCAAAACAACCTGGATGTAACTGGGTTCCATAAGCTACTTGACCTCCCTTCGCCATAAGATTATAGAGAAATAATAAAGAAACAATTCCTATGGATTTTGAAAAAACACCATTCTTCCGCATTTTATCAAAATCAGATTTATCTTACCACATACCGGCGGTTTTTACAATGGTTTTTCTTCCTCTTTTTACTATTTATTTTTAAAGGCCCTCTTCCCCGGCCCTCCCTTGGGCCCCAAATACAAAAGTGCCCTTGTGTTTTAAAAAAACTCTTGACTTTCTCCCCGTTTTCCGCTCTAATAAAAGAATATCACAGGATTCCAGAAAGGGGTGTTTCCCTTGGGCCATCCTTCCAAGGCCCCTGCAGAGAAACGCTGGAGCCCTGCCCCCGCAAAGAGGCTCCGGGGCCTTCGGGGCTGCTATTTCACCTATGTGCTCACGTTTTTGGGCTACTATTTCGCCATGTCCGTCTTCGGCTCGGTGCTTTCCGTGTACCTTACCGGGCTGGGGCTTTCCGCCGGGGAAATGTCCTTTGTCCTTTCTGCTTCCAGCCTGTTCTGTTTTTTCATCGGGCCTCTGGCAGGCTACCTCAGCGATAAAACCAGGAATCCCAGGCTCATCAACATTTCCCTGGTGCTGGCCGCCGGGCTTTTCGCCCTGGCTTTTTCCCAGTGCCGCCAGGTATGGCTCCTGTTCCTGTTTAACGGCCTGGTGCTTTCCTTTATCAACTGCGCCAGCCCCATTTTCGAGCAGGTGGCCGGAGCCAGCCGGTTCCGTTACGGCGCCCTGCGGGTTTGGGGCACCCTGGGCTATGCGGCCGGGGCCCAATGGGCCGGGCTTTTGCTGGGGGAAAATTTGGCCTCCCTCCTCTTCCCCCTCACCTTCTTCGCCTCCTGCCTAGGGGCCTTTGGGTTTTGGGCCACCGGCTACCGGGGCGGGGAGGAAGCCCCCAAAAAGGGGGAAGCCTCCTCTCCGGAGGCGAAAAAGCCGGGCCTTTGGGTGCTTTTAAAAAACCCCCAGTTCTTCCTTTTCCTGGTGCTGGTATTCCTGGCTGCCGGCTGCTCCAGCGTCAACATGAATTACGCCCCTCTGCTTCTCACCACCATGGGCCTTTCCACCCGGGACGCGGGAACGGTGTTGTTTTTCGCCACCCTTACGGAATTCCCCCTCATCCTGTTTTCCCACCGGTTTATGGACCGCTTTTCCAGCAAGAGCATCCTTGCCGCCGGGTTTCTCTCCTTCCTGTTCCAGTTTTTGCTTTACGGCTTTTCCCGGACGGCTTTCCTTTCTGCCGCCGTGCTCATCCTGCTCCAGGCCGTGACCTCTACCCTGTTTATGATGGTGCGGCTCAAGGCGGTACGGAACCTGATCGGCCCGGAATTCACCGCCACGGGCCTTTCCCTGGCAGGGTCCATGCACGCCCTGGCCGCCATTGTCGTTCAAAACCTGGGGGGCTTTCTCATGGACGCCACCAGCATTTATACCGTCTATTTCTTTTTGGCCGGGCTGTCCCTGCTGGGCCTTTTTCTCACCGCCTTTCTGCGAATCGGCAACCGGGAACGGGTGTTTTCCGCTTCCAATGCCGGTTCGCTTTGAAGCCCTACCAATTTAAACTTTGGAAAGAAGGATTCCCATGAACTTTTTAAACCCCACCTCCAGCCTTGTTATGGAGCAAAAAAAGAAGCTGCGGGAGCTCTTTTCCGCCCCCATAGACCCCGCCGCCCTGGTCCGCCGCCTGGAACGCCCTCGGGGGCCTATCGACGTGGTGCTGGACACAGACGCCTACAACGAGATCGACGACCAATTCGCCATTTCCTACCTGATGAAGAAGGGCGGGAACCTGCGGGTGAAGGCCCTTTACGCCGCGCCCTTTTACAACGAAAAATCTACCAGCCCCAAGGAGGGCATGGAAAAGAGCTATGAAGAAATTTTGAAGCTGCTGGACCTGATGGGCCGGGGCGATTTCAAGCCCCAGGTTTACCGGGGCTCCCAGGAATATTTGCCCGGCGAGACCCAGCCGGTGGAATCTCCCGCCGCCGCCGACCTGGCGGAGCGTGCCATGAGTTACACCTCGGAGCGCCCCCTGTATGTGGTGGCCATCGGCGCCATTACCAACGTGGCCTCGGCCCTTTTAAAAAACCCGGAGATCCGCGACCGGATTGTGATCGTTTGGCTGGGTGGCAACGGGCTGGAATGGGAAAACTGCCTGGAATTCAACCTGATCCAGGACGTGGCCGCCGCCCGGGTCATCTTCGGATGCGGGGCCGCCGTGGTGCAGCTGCCCTGCATGGGGGTGGTTTCCGCCTTTACGGTAAGCGGGCCGGAACTGAGGGCCTGGCTTTCCGGCAAAAACCCCCTGTGCGATTACCTTTGCAGCTACAGCTGCGCCGAAGGGGAAAAGGGCAGCAGCCATAAGGGCACCTGGACCAGGGTCATTTGGGACGTGACCACCATTGGCTGGCTGGCCGATCCGGAAGGGCGCTTCATGAGCGACTGCCTAAAGCCCAGCCCCATTCCGGAGTACGACGGCCACTATGCCTTTTCCCGGCAGCGCCATCCCATCAAGTATGTCCACGCCATTCACCGGGACGCCCTCATGGAGGACCTGGTGGCCACCCTGACACAAGAATAAACGGCGAAAGGCCGGAACCTGCAGGTTCCGGCCTTTCTTTCTTTACCCTCTGATTCAGTTCTATGCGAATAAAAGAAACAATCTAAAAGTAATTTTCGGCGGCCTTTTCCGAAGCCCGTGGCAGGCCCCGCCGCCATGCTGTTGTGCCCCGCCCGGAATTCTGCCGGGCATTGGGGAATTCCCTGCCTGGCTTCCGGCTCTTTCGCCCGGCTTACAGGAACCACATAGGGTCTACCCGGCTGCCGTTTTCGTAAACCTCAAAGTGCAGGTGGGGGCCGGTCACGTTGCCGGTATCGCCCTCATAACCTACAGGCTGGCCCTGCTGTACATACTGGCCTTGGGAAACACACAGGGAGCTCAGGTGAGCGTACCGGGTGGTGTAGGTGTCGTTGTGATAAATGAGCACATAGTAGCCCCAGGAATCGCCCCAGGAATCGTAATTGTTGGCCGCGATTACCGTACCGGATTCCGCAGCCACCACCTGGGTGCCGTAAGCGCCTGCGATGTCCAGGCCCCGGTGTCCCGCGTAGCCGCCGTAGGGGCAGGAAATATAGCTCACGCCGGGCAGGGGCCAGCAGGGGTTGAACCCTTCTACGCCACCGCCGCCGGTGGGATAATCGTAATCCCCGCCGCCGTTATTGATGGCGGCCTGCTCCTCCTGCTGCCTTCTGGCTTCCTCTTCCGCTGCCTTCTGCTGGGCAATCAGCTCTTCCATTTCGGCAATTTTGGCCGCGCCCTGTTCTTCGTTCTGGGCAATGGCGTCCATAGTAGCCTGTTCGGAATCTCTCACAGCGGCCAGGGCCGCCTCGTTTTCTTCGTACAGCCCGCTGAGCTCATTCTGCTTTTCTTCCAGGGTCTTTTTCAGCTGGGCCACTTCCTGCTTTTGGGCCTCCCGCTCTTCCCGCTCTTCCTTGGTGCTTTCCATGTATTCTTCCAGTACCGACATGATCTTCTGGTCTTGCTCCGACATGCTCTGAATGGCCTGGGCACGCATGGAAAAATCGGTAAAGCTTCTGGCATCCAGCAAAATTTGCAGGGTGCTCACTTCCCCGGCGGTATAAAGGGCCTTGAGCCGCTCCTTAAACAGGTTCAAGGTGTCTTCAATGTCCTTTTGGGAAGCCTCTATCTTTTCTGTCAAGGCGTTAATGCTTTCGTTAAGGGCTTCGATATCGCTTCTGGCTGTATCGATCTGCTTTTTTACAACGGTGATCTGTTCGTTCAGGGCTTCCTGGTAGGCCTCTTTCTTGGCGGCGTCCTCCCGAAGGGTATCCAGCTTGGCCTCCAGCTCCTGCTTTTCCTGTTCCAGCTGTTCCTGCTCCGCCTTTACCTCTTCGATGGTCTTGGCGGAAACGCTGGCGGGTGTCATCAGCATTGCGCACAGGGCAAGGGCCCCGGCGGCCAGCCGCCTGCGCAGTAATGTCTTTCTCATTCAGCTTTTTCCTCCTAAAATTCAGAAAGTGAAGCAGTTCAGAGTTCTACTTTACATAACTGTTTACCGTATTGTAACCTATTCCTCTGGAGTTATTTTTCTGAATAAGAATTATAATGTAAATATATTTTTAAATTAGTGTCTTGCCCTCTTCGCACCACTACATATAGCGGGTCATTTTTCCACCCTTCCATCTTTTTCGCGAAGGCTCCCTTTTTTTGCCCGGATTCCTCACCTGGGGGAAACGTAGAGGGCGGTTTTTTCTTCCAAGGCCTCTCTTAACAGGACTTCCCCCTCAATGGCTCCCTCCCCGGCCTCTACAAAATGCAGAATGGGCCTTGTTCTGGGGTGCTTGGGCGTGAAGATGGTGCAGCAATCTTCATAGGGCTCAATGGAAATTTCGTAGGTTTCGATCTGGTGGGCCAGCTTCACAATTTCTGCCTTGTCCAGGCCAATCAAGGGCCGGAACACCGGCATGGAAACCGCCGCGTCGGTGCAGGCGATGGCCTGCATGGTCTGGCTGGCCACCTGCCCCAGGCTTTCTCCGGTGATAAGGGCGGCGCAGCCCTCTTCCCGGGCCACCTGCTCCGCGGCCCGCAGCATGAACCGCCGCAGGATCACCGTGCCCAGGTCTTCCGGGCATTTGTCCCGAATCTCTTCCTGGAGCCTTGTAAAATTCACGGTGACCATCTTTACCCGCCCGGCATATTCGCTCACCTTCCGCAGCAGGCGCACCACCTTTTCGTGGGCCAGCTCACTGGTGTAAGGGGGGCTGGCAAAGTGAACGGCCGTAAGCTCCACGCCCCGTTTGGCCATGAGCCAGGCCGCCGCCGGGCTGTCCAGGCCGCCGCTTATGAGCACTGCCGCCTTTCCCCCGGTACCTACGGGAATGCCTCCTGCCCCGGGCTTTCCGTCGTCATGGACATAGGCCCCCGCCTCCCGGACCTCTACCCGCACCACCAGGTCCGGGTTGTGAACGTCCACCCGCAGGTGGGGGTAGCTGTCCAGCAGGTAGCCTCCCACCTGGGCAGAAATTTCCGGGGACTTTAAGGGGAATTTTTTATCGCTGCGCTTGCACTCCACCTTAAAGGTGGAAATCTCCTCCAGGGTTTCCTCTAAATATTCCGCCGCCGTCCTCTCTATGGCCCCCAGGTCCTTTTGGGTCACAGCGGCCCTGGCGTAGCTCACCACCCCAAAGACCTTGGCGCAAAGGGATTCGGCCCGGTCCATGTCCGCGTTCCCATCCTTGGGCTCCACGTAAATGGTGGACTGCCTGGAGGTCACGGCAAACTCCCCTGCCGCCGAAAGCCGCCTGCGAATATTCTTCAAAAGGGTGTCCTCAAAGGTCCTGCGGTTAAGGCCCTTCAGGGCGATCTCCCCCAGCTTTAATAAAATAACTTCCTCTGCCATAGGTTTTCTTTTTCTCCCGCTTTTCTTAAATTTAATAAACGATTCCTCCGGCGGGGCGTTTCAGCCTCCCGGCCGGCGGGCCAGGGTCTTCAGGCCAATTTCCAAAGCGTCCCCCAAGGCCGCCACCTCTTCCCCGGTGGTAAACCGGGAAAAGCTCACCCGCAGGGCGGAGCTCACCCGCTCCCGGGAAAGGCCCATGGCCTCCAGCACATGGCTGGGCTTCTGCTTCCCGCAGGCGGAGCCGGTAGAAACATACACGCCCCGCTCCGCCAAAAAGTGGAGCATGGTTTCTGCCCGGACCTGGCCCAGGGAAAAGTTCAGCACATAGGGCAGGGCGTCCTCCGGGGAATTTACCGTCACCTCCGGAAAGCCCGCCAGGCGGCTTCTCAAAAGCCGGTTCAGCTCCTCCACCCGGCCAAGGGCTTCCCGGGGCCGGGGCAAAAGCCTGGCCGCCTCCCCAAAGGCGGCCAGGAGGGGCAGGCTCTCCGTGCCGGAACGCAGGCCCTTTTCCTGGCCCCCGCCAAAGGTGCGGGGCAAAATGTGAACCCCTTTTTTCACATACAGGGCCCCTGCCCCCTTTGGCCCGTGAATTTTATGAGCGCTCACCGTCACCAGGTCCGCCCCCAGCCTTTGAGGGGAAAACTCCAGCTTGCCAAAGGCCTGGACGGCGTCGGTATGCAAAAGGGCCGGGGCCTTTTTCCGCCGGATGGCCCGGGCAGCTTCCTCCACCGGGAAAATGGCCCCCGTCTCGTTGTTCACCAGCATGAGGCTCACCAAAATGGTGGTTTCGTCAATGGCCTCCAAAAGGGCCTCCGGGGAAATTTTCCCGGTTTCATCGGGCGCTAGGGCCACCACCTCAAAGCCCTGCCGGGCCAGCTCTTCCAGGGGGTTCCGAACAGAGTCGTGCTCCGCCTTTGTGGTGACAATCCGGTTTCCCAGCCGCTTCCTGGCCCAGGCCGCCCCAAACAGGGCCAAATTGTTGCTCTCCGTGCCTCCGCTGGTAAAAAAGAGCTCCTGGGGGCCGGCCCCCAGCCGGGCGGCCACCGCTTCCCTGGCCTTTTCCAGCTCCTGCTTGGCCCGGTAGCCCAGGGTGTGCAGGGAGGAGGGGTTCCCAAACTCCTGGGTCATGACCCAGGCCGCCTTTTGGGCCGCCTCCGGCAAAACCGGGGTGGTGGCGCTGTTGTCCAAATAGCAAATTCCTTCCATGGCGGCGCCCCTTACCGCTTGCGGTAACCGGCGGCAAAATCCACCTGGTTCTTCAAGGGCTCGCCCCTGTGGAAGCGGCCCAGGTTTTCCGCGAAGATCTCCCCGATGCGCCGGTGAGTTTCCCACAGGTGGTAGCCTCCGGAAACGTGGGGGGTCACCAGGGCCGTGGGGATTTGCCACAGCCGGTGGCCGGGGGGCAGGGGCTCGGGCTCGGTCACGTCCAGGCCCGCCCCGCCCAAGCGGCCCTTTTCCAGCTGGTCGCAAAGGGCCTCGGTATCGATCACATAGCCCCGGCCCACGTTCAGCACCACCGCTCCCGGCTTTATGCTTTCCAGCCGCTGCCGGTTCAGCAGGTTCCGGGTAGCCGGAGTCCCGGGCAGGGTCACCGCCACCACATCTGCCCGGGGAAGAAGCCGGTCCAGGTCCTGGGTGAGAAAAATCTCGTCGGCATAATCCGGCTTGGCCGTATCGGTCCGGCGCAGGCCAATGACATAGGCCCCCATGGCCTTGCACAGCCGGGCAAAGTCCCCGCCGATGTCCCCCATGCCCAGCACCAGCACGGTGGCCCCCACCAGGCTGCGCACCGTGCCCTGGCTGCCCCATTCCTCCCGCCGCTGGGCGTCCCGGTACAGTTCCAGCTTTTTAAAAAGGCAAAGGAGCATGCCCAGCATATGCTCGGAAATGGCCAGGCCGTAAGCTCCGGTAGCGTTTGTGAGCACCACCCCTTTAGGCAGTACCCCGGGCTTTACATACCCCTCCACCCCGGCGCTGCTGGTTTGCATCCACCGGAGGCGGGGAGCCTCCTTCAGCCAACCCGGGTCCACATTGCCCAAAATAGCGTGGGCCCAGGCAATGTCCTCCGGAGTGGCAGGGGGCGCGTCCAGCAGGTCGGGAAAGGGCAGCTCCCCCCCTCTGCCGGAGGGCAGGGCCTCCCCCAGACGAAAGCGCAGCTGGGCCCCGGGGGCCGCCTGCTCCAAGGCCTCTCTCTGGCTTTGAGAAAGGGGAATGGTCACCAAGATCTGTTCTTTGCTCATGGCTTTCTCCTTTTGAATCCCCCGTCACTGGGGGAGCATTTTTCATAAGTTTTGTTTTGGGGAGTTCTTTCTGGCCCTCTCCCTGAGGAAGCGCTTACACCCCTCCTTTTACAGGCGTGCTGCTTTCGCTTTTACTCCCTGGCCCCATGGGGAAATTGGCAGGCAAATTTTGTAGAGAAAATTGGAACCCCAGGCTTTTGGGGCAGCTTTTGTTTAAATTTCGGGCACACCCTCTCCGTCACGGCTTGCGCCCTTAAAGCTTTTCAATCTCCTCCAGCCAGAGCCGGAACCCGGCGTCGCTGGGCATTCGGAAATCTCCCCGAGGGGAGAGGGTCACCGAGCCCACCTTGGGGCCGTCCGGCAGGCAGGAGCGCTTGAACTGCTGGGTGAAAAACCGGCGGTAAAAGGTTTTTAACCAGCTTTTTATCACCTCCGGGGCATATTCCCCTGCAAAGGCCCGGAGGGCCATACGGTAGATCTTCCCCGGAGCAAAGGCGAACCGCAGCAAATAGTAAAGGAAAAAGTCGTGAAGCTCGTAGGGGCCCACCAGCTCTTCTGTCTTTTGGGCGATCTCCCCATCCTTGGGGGGGAGCAGCTCGGGGCTCACCGGCGTGGCCAGCACGTCCAAAAGGGCTTCCCGCAGCTCCCCTTCCTGCTGGGAGGCCTCGTACTGCACCAGGTGGCGCACCAGGGTTTTGGGGACAGAGGCGTTCACCCCATACATGGACATGTGGTCGCCGTTATAGGTGGCCCAGCCCAGGGCCAGCTCGGAAAGGTCCCCGGTGCCAATCACAAGGCCGTTTTGCTGGTTGGCCAGGTCCATGAGCACCTGGGTGCGCTCCCGGGCCTGGGCGTTTTCGAAGGTGACGTCCAGCGCATCTTCCCGGTGGCCAATATCTTCAAAGTGCTGGCGCACCGCTTTTTCAATGGAGATTTCCCGGAAATCTACCCCCAAGGCCTCGGCGATTTTCTGGGCGTTGCTTTTTGTGCGTTTGGTGGTGCCAAAGCAGGGCATGGAAACGGCGGTGATCCCCTTTCGGGGCAGGCCCAGCCTGTGGAAGGCCCGGGCCGTCACCAGCAGGGCCAGGGTGGAATCCAGCCCGCCGGAAAGGCCCAAAACCGCCGATTTCCCGCCAATATGGTGGAGGCGCACCGCAAGGCCCTCTGCCTGCATGGTCAAAATAGATTGGCAGCGTTCCCAAAGCCCCTTCTCTTCCCGGGGCACAAAGGGGGTTCTGGGCTCCGTCCGCTTTGGAGTAAAGGCGGCCAGGGTGGCCTCTTCAAAGGCAAAGGGCCGCAGCAGCTCCTTTTTCGGGAAAGCCTCCCGCCAGGTGTTCCGCTTCCGGCGTTCCTGCACAAGCCGCTCCAAATCGATCTCCGCCAGGGTGAGGCCCTGGGAAAAAAGCTGGCTTTCTCCCAGCAGGGTACCGTTTTCTCCAATGAGCCTGTGGCCGGCGAAGACCATGTCGGTGGTAGATTCCCCAAAGCCGCTGTCCGCGTACACATAGGCGCACAAGAGCCTGCCGGAATGGCTCTTCACCAGCTCCCGGCGGTAACCGGCCTTGCCCACCGTCTCGTCGCTACAGGAAAGGTTCAGGAAAACCGTGGCCCCCTGGGCCGCCATCTCCCCGCTGGGGGGGGCGGGCACCCAAAGGTCCTCGCAGATCTCCACCCCCAGGGTGAGGCCCGGCACATTTTCACAGGGGAATAAAAGCCCGCCGGAAAGCACCGTTTCCTGGCCGCAGTAAGAAAGAAAAACCGGCTCCCCGGGCCCGGGGGAAAAATGCCGCCCTTCGTAAAACTCTCCGTAATTGGGCACATAGCTTTTGGCGCAAAGCCCCAGCAGCCGCCCCCTGTGAAATACCGCCCCGCAGTTATAGAGGCTTCCTCCCGCCGCCACCGGGACCCCCACCGCGCAAAGAAGGTCCAGGCCCCTGGTTTCCTCCATCAGCCGAGCTAAGCCTTCCTCTGCCGCCAAAAGCAGGGCCCTGTCAAAAAACAGGTCCCCGCAGGTGTAGCCGGTAACAGAAAGCTCGGGGAACACCAGGGCGCCGCAGCCCTGCTCCCAGGCCTCCTGCATCTGTGCTTTTATCTCCAAAAGGTTTTCGGCAACAGCCGCAGGCTGTACCTGAGGCGTAGCCGCCGCAACCCTAAAAAAACCGTCTTTCATAAGCTTCTTCCTTTCTGTGCCCGCTTCCCCGGGCCGTTTTTCCCGGCAGGCCATTGCCCGCTAAGGTATGCCGCCGCCAGAACCCGCAGCCTGGAGGGCCATAGCCCGGAAGGCTGCGCATGCCGCCCGCCAGGGCCAAAATGAGGGCCATATTTCTACGGCCCTCCTATAAGTTGTGCTATTCTCCTTCCGCCGGCAGGTCTGTTTCCACAGGCTCCGGCGGGTCGGTCTCAATGGGCTCGGGCGGGTCGGTTTCGATGGGTTCCGGCGGGTCCGTCTCAATGGGCTCCGGCGGGTCTGTCTCAATGGGCTCCGGCGGGTCTGTCTCCTGGGGCGGAGGCGTCACCGTGGGGGTGGGGGTTGCGCTGGGAGTGGGGGAGGGCGAAGGCGAGGACGATATGGTGCCCGAAGAAGAGCCGGTATCCACCTTGCTGGTGTCGGTCCCCTCTCCCACGGCATATACAGTGCCGGTAGCCGCGTAATAGGAGCTGGGCAGCTCCTCTGTCTTTACCACCGCATCGCCCTTGTAATAGGTGCGGTAAGCCTTGGCGTAATAGCCTGTTTGGCCGGAGGAGCGGCGCTCGTACTCGCCCTTTGAGAGCTGGCCGTCTACCACAAAGCTCACGGTGGAAAGGGGCGGCTCCGAGCCGGTCTCTTCGGAAGAGACTTCTATTTTGTCCCACTCCTTGGGGAGGCAGCCGTAAAATTTCACATGAAGGGTGGTATCGCTCATCCAGGAGGAGATGTAAACGGCGCTGTCCAAGGGGTTCCGGAAGCGGAAATCAATATTGCCGTAGTCCACGGTGGCGTCCAGCCCAATGGGGCAGTAGGAAGAGGGGGAGCTGTGACAATCCCGCTCCACAATTTCCATACCGGCCAGGAGGGCGGCATTATAAATGGTGGTGGAGCCCTGGCAAATGCCGCCGCCGTACATCTGTACAGAAATGCCTCCGGCAAGGCCCCCCGCAGGCAGCCAACCGTTGCCGGGGTCCGTGCTGTCCCCAATGGTAGCGTTATAAGAGAATTCCTGTCCCGGCTCCAAAATGGTCCCGTTCACATGGGAAAGGGCCAGGGCCATGTTGCTGTTGCCGTTGGAGGTGTTGGTAGATTCCGTGGTGTAGGAGCTCAAAAGCTGGAAATTCTTTTTCAAGTGCTCCTTTGTAACCTTGGGATTGGTTTCCACAAAGGCGGCCTGAATATCCCCGCCGTGCTTTTGGGAAAGGAGCTGGCGCACGCTTTTGAGGGTTTTCACCATATCCACCCGGCTGCCCTTTTGCTCATCCGAAAACACAAAGGCTTCGGCGCTGCTGTCGTAGGAGGCGATGCTGGCGTCCTTCCCCTCCACAAAGCAACCCTTGGCGGCATCCTTGAGCTTCTGCTTCCCCGCTTCAGAAAGGTCCATCACATAGGAGAGCTCGTACTTTTCCCCCTTGTCCTTTTCCAGCAGCTTGGGCAGGGTGAGCTCCAAAAGGTCTTTGGTGACAAAATCCCCTTTGGAAAGCACCACGGTGTCGTCCCGGAACTTCACCGTGATCTGCATGGCGTTCTTGGCCTCTTCCAGGGCCCCTTGGGCAATGGTTAAGGCCTCCCCCACCGTTTTCCCGGAAATGTTCTTCCCGCCAATGGAGGTGCCTTCGGGGAACAGGTCGGGGTCCCGCACCTGGGAAGAACTGGGGAGCTCCTCTTCCTTCGGGGCGCAGCCCGAAACTCCCCCCAGGAAAAGCAGCGCGGCTGCCAAAGCCACGGCCGCCATTTTCCAGGTCTTTCTCGTTTCCTTCATTTCCTAATTCGTCCTTTCTTTCCTTTGCTCTATTTCAAAACCAAATGGCTGTTCTCTTTCACCCCTCGCCGGAGAGGCGAACGGGGAAAACAGCAAAACTGTTTTCCGTTCTGGCTTTTTTCCCTCGTCCTTTCTTTCCTTTGCTCTATTTCAAAACCAAATAGCTGTTCTCTTTCATCCCTCACAGTTTCACATTGTTTATTATACTCCCTTCCCAGGGGAAAAGTAAAGGAGAGAAACAGGGGAAAAGAATTAAAAATCTGGTATTTCTCACGGGAATGTGTTACAATGTTTTTACCATTTTACAATTTTTAGCACAAGAGCCTTGGCTTCTTCCTGCAAGAAAGGAGTTCCGTTATGAAAATCTTACTGCTCACCGCTGCCACGGGCGGCGGCCACTTGCGGGCCTCTAACGCCATTGAGCAATATATCCTGGAAAACACCGGCCACCAGGTAAAAACGGTAGACACCCTCAAAGCGGTGGGCCGCCTGCTGGATAAAACCGTGTGTGACGCCTACCTGTTCATGGCAAAACGAGTGCCCTCCCTGTTCGGCAGGATCTATAAACAGACCAACAAGCAAAACCTGTTTTCCGGCCTGGTGCCCAAGCTCAGCGGCCTGTTCAGCAATATGCTGCTGCCCGCCATTGAAAATTACGACCCGGATGTGATCATCACCACCCATCCCTTTGCCACAGAAATGGTGTCCGATCTGAAATCGGACGGTTCCGTGACGGCCCCCCTTATCTGCATTCTTACCGATTACGGTGTGCACAGGGCCTGGATCGCCAGCCAGGTAGACGCCTACGTGGTGGCCAGCGAGCACATGGCCCCGGAGCTGATGTCCCTGGGGGTGGAGGAAGAAAAAATATACCCCTTCGGCATTCCGGTACACGGGGTGTTTTTCGACCAGGAGGACAGGCGGATGATCCTACGGGAGCTGGGCCTGAGCCCCGACCTGCCCACCCTGCTGTTCATGGCCGGAAGCTTTGGGGTGTCCAACATCATAAAGCTGTACCGGAACCTGGCGGAAACCCAAGCCAAAATGCAGATCATTGTGATCACCGGCCGGAACAAGGCCCTTTACGAGGCCTTTGAACGGGAACTGGCCTCCGGCCCCAAGCTGCCCACCCGGCTTATCTATTTTACCACCGAGGTGGAAAAATACATGCACGCCTCCGACCTGCTGGTAACAAAGCCCGGAGGCCTCACCGTTTCCGAGGCCCTGGCCTGCAACCTGCCCATGGCGGTGTTCGACGCCATTCCCGGCCAGGAGGAAGACAACGCCAATTTCCTGGCCACCCACCACATGGGCATGCGCCTGCAAAAGGAGACCGATTTCGCCGAGCAAATCTCCTCCCTCCTGCTGGAGGAGCAAAAGCTCCGGGAAATGCGGGAGAACTGCGAAAAGTTCGACAAGTCCCGTTCCATTCCCAACCTGCTGGAGCTCATTACCACCTTAAAAGAAAAGAGGAAAGCCCCATGAGCTTTTCCCCTTCCCAGCGGGAGGCCCTTCTCCGGGAGCTTGAAGCCAATGGCGACCCGGCCTATAAGGCCTTTCACGAAAAATTGATCCCTGGCGTCACCATGGCCTACGGCGTGCGGCTGCCAAAGCTCCGGGCCCTGGCAAAGCAGGTCATCCGCCGGGACCCGGCGGGATTCCTGGCCGCCTGGAACCCCACCGCCTACGAGGAGGTGCTGCTCCAGGGCCTTGTCATTGCCGGCATGGAGGTTCCCATGGAGGAACGGCTTCCCGCCGTTTCCCGGTTCCTCCCCTTGATCGATAATTGGGCGGTGTGCGACAGCTTTTGCAGCACCTTCCGGTTTCGCAGCTCCGAGGAAAAGGAAGCCATGTGGAACTATTTGCAGCCTCTTTTTGAAGATTCCCGGGAATTTTTCGCAAGGTTCGCCTTTGTGATGCTCCTGGAACACTTTGCGGAACCTCCCTACAGGGAAGCGGGGCTTTCCCTTTTGGGGAAGGCCAAAAGCGAAAGCTATTACGTCCAGATGGCCCAGGCCTGGGCCGTCTCCGTCTTCTATGTGAAATTCCCCTGGGAAACCCTGGCCCTGCTCCAGTCGAAGACCCTCCCCCCTTTTGTGCAGAACAAGGGGATCCAGAAAATCCGGGAATCCTACCGGGTGAGCAAGGAAGAAAAAGAGCGGCTGCTGTCATACAAAACAGAGCCCTCCGGGGGGAAAAGGGGCAAAAAAGAGACCCCCAAACCAAACCCAAAGCACGGCAAGGCAAAAAATGAAAAATCGGAGAAAAGGTGATCCCATGAAAATCGGCTGCTGTACTTCCCTGTTCCAAGACGCAATTCTCACCCTTCCCAAGCTGGGGGTGGACTACGCGGAAATCGGCCTCAGTGAGCTTTCCCGGCACAGCCCGGAGGAGGTCTCCCAGCGGGCCCGGCTCCTTTCCCAGGCCGGCGTCCGCTGCCTCGCGGGCAACGTGCTGTTCCCGGGAGAGCTTTCCCTCACAGGCCCCCGCACAGACCTTCCCGCCGTTTCGGAATATTTGGAGGCCACCCTGCAAAAGGCCGCCGCCCTGGGCATACAAAGGGTGGTCTTCGGCAGCGGCGGCCCCCGCCGGGTGCCGGAGGGCTTTTCCCGGGAGGCGGCCTGGGAGCAGCTTTGCGGCCTTTGCGCCGAGATCCTTTCCCCTGCCCTGGAAAAATACGGCATGACCTGCTGCATTGAGCCCTTAAACCGGGAAGAATGCAACATTTTGAACACCAGCGGGGAATGCGCCCGGCTGGTGCGGGAGGTGGGAAAGGAGAACATTCGCCTTTTGGTAGACCTTTACCATTTCGACCGGGAGCAGGAGCCCCTTTCCGCCTTGGAGGATTACGGGGATATTCTGGCCCATGCCCATATCGCCAGCGCCAAAAACAGCCGGGCCCTTCCCAAAGAGGGGGACGGGGAAGATTACGCCGCCTTTTTCCGGGCCCTGGCCTCCATAGGTTACCGGAGGGCCCTTTCCCTGGAGGGCTCCGTCACCGGCGATTTCGCCGCCTGCGTTTCGGAAAGCGTGGCCTATTTGCGGACCTTCGCTTCTTAACGGCAGGTTATCCCGCGAATCTTTTCTTCCAATGGCCGGGGTGTCTCGGGCGGCAGGCTGCGGGGCCGCCCCCATAACTCCCCATAACTTAAGAAATAAAAAGGGGCTTTCGTCCCCTTTTGGGAGGTATCTCACAATGGAAATGTTGAAATTCAAGCCCCTGGAAGAAACCCAGGGCCAGGTAGTCGGCTACCTGCACAGCCCCATTACAGAAATGGAGATCCACCGGGAAAAGTACCCCTGTGTATTGGTGTGCCCCGGCGGGGCCTACGCCATGGTGTCCCAGCGGGAGGCAGACCCGGTGGCCCTGCGCTTCTTCGCCGCAGGCTACCAGGTGTTCCTGCTCACCTATTCCGTAGGGGAACAGGCCAGGGACTTCCGGCCCTTAAAGGAGGCCTCGGAAACCGTGATCCGCATCCGGGAAAACGCCGAGGCCTGGCATGTGGACCCCGACCGCATCGCCGTATGCGGCTTTTCTGCCGGAGGTCATTTGGCCGGCTCCCTGGGCATTTTATGGGACAGCCCCAAGCTTTTGGAAACCTACGACAACAAGGGAGGGAAAAACCGGCCCAACGCCATGATCCTCAGTTACCCGGTGATCACGGCAGATGAGTTCGCCCATGTGGAATCCATCGAAAACGTAAGCGGATGCCCCAAGGGAAGCGAAGGCTATGCCTACTTTTCCCTGGACCGGCAGGTCAGCGAAAAGACCTGCCCCACCTTCCTTTGGCACACCGTGCCCGACGACTGCGTACCCGTGGAAAACTCCATCCGGCTCATGGAAGCCCTGCAGCGGCACGGCATCTCCTACGAAGCCCATTTCTTCCCCCGGGGCGGCCACGGCATTTCTGTATGCACAAAGGAGACCGGCACTCCCGACAGCCACAACGCCCAATGGATGGAGCTCTGCCTGCGGTGGCTGAACCAGGAATTTGAATACCAGCTGTAACCGCCGGGGGCTTCCCGGGCATTTCCTTTTCAGGCTCCCTTGTGTAAAGGGAGCTGTCAGCGAAGCTGACTGAGGGATTGTTTGCCCTGGGCTTTTTCTAAGAAAGACAAGGAAAGCTTTCCTCAATAAAATTCACCGCAAGGTGAATTTCGTAGAGAAAATTGAGGAAATTCGATCTTTCACTTGCTCTCTTCCATAAAGTTTTCGGAACGAAAACTTCTTAGTTGAAATTTCGAAGGAATTTCAACTTGGCGAACTTATTGGACCCCAACCTGTTTGAAGAGGCTACCGCAATAAAATTTGCCGCAGGCAAATTTCGTAGGCAAAATGAAGAAAGCTTCCCTCTCTGAAATTCCCGTGAGGGAATTTCTTAGGCGAAATTGGAACCCAATTTCGCCTTTGGATCACCGATTTCCCCTTTGGATCACTAATTTTCTCTTTCTTTGTGCGAAATCGACGAACCGGGGCGGGGTGCTTTGCCTAAGCTTACTCATGCCAGAGAGGGTGCGCCAAATCCCAGACCGCACAGTACACCGGTTCGGTCATCTATCCTACGGCCTTCAGAATACAAGAACAGGCCCGGCAGAGATTACTGCCGGGCCTGAAACTGTTTTACGGGCACCCGTCATTTTTCCGCGGCGGCTCTTTTTCCCTTCGGCGGTTTTTTGTATTGACGGGCCAAAAGCCGGACATTATAATAGAGCTACAGAGGAGGCGTTAGTATGACTAACACAGACTTTACAGCCTTTCGCAACCGTGTTTTTGAATATGTGGAACGGGCTGTTGTTTACGGAGATGTAGTAAACGTCACTACAAAGCACGGAAACGCCGTTCTTATCAGTGAGGAAGACTACAAAAATATGGTAGAAACCCTAAACCTGGCTTCTGCTCCCGGCATGGTAGAAAGCGTGAAGTCCGCGGCAGCGGAACCATTGGAGGACTGTATTCTCTATGACTAGGTGATCTTGCGGGCTTTTATTCCCGCCGGATCAACCGGCAGCATCGCTTGGTATATGCTGTTTACGAAGAAGAGAAAGCGGTAAAGGTACTTCGGCTCTGGACACATTATCAATAAACCTGTGAAAAAGAGAATAGAACCGTAAAAAGGAAGGGAGTTCTCGCCAAAGGCGAAAACTCCCTTCCTCCTTTGAAAGGCTCCGGCAGAAATCAGCGGGAATAGCGGGAGGCCTTTTTGGGCTTCCTGCGGCCTTTCTGCCGGTTTTTGAAGGGGTATACCGGGCTTTGGGAATTGGCGATCACATGGTCTACCAGGTGCAAAAGGGCCAGCATGAGGGCAATGGCGAAAAGCGTCATGGGCACCAGGGCCACCAGCATGGGGAAGCTGAGCCGGGTGAGGTAAAAAAGCTCCTGGAAAAACACAATGGCAAAGACAAAGGCCGCCAGCAGCCCCCCGAACAGGACGCCCCGCAGGCCGTTAAAGGGGGTACACACCTTGAAGAGCATTAAAAAGCCGGTGAGGGAGGTCATAATAACCGCCAGGGTGGAAAACTCGTCGCTGGTGAGCCCCAAAGGCTCACTGAGAGCGCAAAGGAGCAGAATATTGCAGGTCATGGTAAGGGCGGCGGGAATGCACATCTTAATGACGTTAAAGATGAACTTGCCCCGGATGCGCTCCTTGTTGGGCTCCAAGGCCAGGATAAAAGAGGGAATGCCAATGGTGAGACTGCTGATGAGGGTTTGCTGAATGGGCCGGAAGGGGTAGGAATGGTTCAGGAAGATGAACAACACCCCGATGAGAGCGGAAAAAATGGTCTTTACCAGGAACAGGGAGCTGGACCGCTGCAGGTTGTTGATAGACCTTCTGCCCTCCTGCACCACCAGGGGCATGGAGGCAAAATTGGAATCCAGCAGCACCAGGCTGGAAACCGTGCGGGCGGCGTCGCTGCCCGAGGCCATGGCGATGGAGCAATCGGCCTCCTTTAAGGCCAGCACGTCGTTGACGCCGTCGCCGGTCATGGCCACCGTGTGGCCCTCCGCCCGCAGGGCCTTCACAAAGGCCAGCTTCTGCTGGGGGGTCACCCGGCCGAACACCGAATAGTTCCGCACAGCCTCGGCGATCTCTGCCTCGGTTTCCAGGGTGGTGGCGTCCACGTAGCGGTCGGCCTGGTCCAGCCCGGCCTTTTTGGCAATGTTGGCCACGGTGACGGCGTTGTCGCCGGAGATCACCTTTAAATCTACCCCCTGGTCCGCGAAATAACGGAGGGTACGGGGGGCCTCCCGCCGGATCTTATCGCTGATGAGCACAAGGCCCAGGCAGGAAAGGTCCTTTGGCACCTCCTTTTCCTCCAAAGGGTGGGGGGAATGGACCAGCAGCAGCACCCGCTGGCCCTGGGAGGAATACTGCTCCACCTGCTCCTTGATTTTCCCGAAGTCCCCCCGCAGGAGGAATTCCCCGGCCCCCATCAGGTAGGAGCCCCTGCCCTGGAAATAGGCGCCGCTCCACTTCCTGGCGGAAGAAAAGGGCACAAGGCTCGCGGCCTGCCAGCCGTTGCTTTGGGGCAGGTACTCCTTCACCGCCTGGAAGGTGGGGTTGTCGTCCTGCAGGTTGTGGACCAGGGCCGTAAGAGCGGCGGAAACCTCTTCCACCCTGTGGCCGGGGAAGGGCAGCAGATCGTCTACCTGCATGGTGCCCTCGGTAATGGTACCGGTTTTATCCAGGCACAGGGTGTCTACCCTGGCCAGGGTTTCCACGCAGTACAGGTCCCGCACCAGGGTTTTGTGCATAGAAAGCTTAAAGACGCTTACGGCAAAGGCCAGGCTGGTGAGCAGCACAAGACCCTCCGGGATCATGCCCACCATGGCAGCCACCGTGCTGCTCACCGTGTTGGGCAGCTGGTCTCCCAGCACGAAATATTGCTTCCAGAACAGCAGCAGGCCAATGGGGAGAATGCCGAAGCCCACGAATTTCACAATGAAATCGATGGAATCCATAATTTCGGAATTCCGTTTTTTGATGTATTTAGCGTCCCCGGCAATGCGGCTGGCGTAGTTTTCTGCGCCCACATGCTCCACCTGGGCGCGGCAGGAACCACTGACCACAAAGCTGCCGGAAAGGAGAGAATCGCCGGGCTGTTTGAGGACCGGGTCGGCCTCGCCGGTGATCAGGGACTCGTTGACCTCGCATTCGCCGTCCGCCACCAGGGCGTCGGAGCAGATCTGGTTTCCGGAGGAAAGCAAAAGAATATCGTCCAGGACAATCTCTTCCACAGGAATATGAAGGCTTTGGCCGTTGCGCACCACCCCGGCCTTGGGGGCGGAGATCAGGGAAAGCTTGTCAATAGTGCGCTTGGCCCGAATTCCCTGGAAGGAGCCGATCACCGCGTTGGAAACAATGATGCCCATGAACAGGGCGTCCCGGTAAGCGCCCACCAGAATCACGGCCACGGCCAGGATAAAGTTTAAAAGGTTGAAGAAGGTGACCAGGTTTTCCCGAATGATCTGCCCTTCCGTTTTTGTTTTAATCCCGGCGTCGCCGTTGTGCAGCCCCTGCTGGGTACGCTGGGACACCTGCCAGGAGGCAAGGCCCAGGGCTGGGTCGGGGTGGAAGCGCTCCACAAGCTTCGGGCGTTCCGGCTGCCGGGTTTGGTCTTTCTGGCTTCTCCGTTGGGGTTGTTCGGTCCGGTCCTTCCCGGACGGCAAGGTAGGTTTTTGATGGGGCAAAGCGGGGACCCTCCTGTAAATGCTTTTCTACCAGTATACACCAATGGAAAGCGGTTTCCAAGGGCAGTTTTCTTTCATTTTCCTGAAAATTATTTGTTTTACCAAATTCAGGAAATTTTTTGATTTGGAAACCTTCACAATGACGAAAACGGGCTCGAGAAAAAAGTAGATTTCCGGAAAATGGCGGCAGTTATTTTCTTAATTGGAATTTAACTTTTCCCAAAACCGGACCTTAAGGCCTTTCCCGGTTTGACAAGCGGGCCCAAGAAGTTTACAATAAAGCAGTGATAGCAAATGTCAATTATAGAAAAGAAAGTATTTTTGAAAGGATGTATTACTATGCCCGCGAAAAAAGCAACGGAGTATCTCATCGTAAACCGCAGGAGCGGGAAAGCCCTACAGGCTGCCGGAACAGAAAACGGCCTGGTAGTAGAGCAAGCGGAGATCACCAGAGACAGCCTGCAGGTTTGGTCTATGGTAGATTCCGGCGACAGCGTGAAAATTGTGAATAAGGCTTCCGGGAAGCTCCTGGACGTCATGGCCGGCGGCACCGTAAACGGTACTTGGGCCCAGATTTGGGAAGATGCCGGCGGGGAAAGCCAGCTTTGGAAAACAGAGGCAGTTACCTCTACCTATCAAAAGCTTGTTCATGTGATGTCCGGCAAAGTATTGGATATTGTAGATCTGAGCGATGAAAGCGGCACTCCCGCCCAGCTGTGGGAAGATGTAGGCGGCGAAAACCAGCAGTGGAAGCTGGTCCCCGCCCAGGAAAAGCCCGCCACCAAAACCGTCCAGAAAACGGCGGCCAAAAAGCCCGCGCCGGCGGAGGCGGTGACTGCCGTCAAGGCAGAGGCCCCGGTAAAGGTGGAGGTTCCTGCCAAAACGGAGGCTCCGGTAAAAGCAGAGGCCTCGATAAAAGTAGAGGCTCCGAAAAAGGACGTGCCTTCCCAGAAGGCTTCCCCCAAGCGCGCTCCCAAAAAAGCGAAATAAACAAAAATATGTCAAAAGGAATGAGCCTGCAGCAGCAGGCTCATTTTGAATTTTGGTAGCTTTAGCGAAAATAAACCCCCGGTTATACCGGGGGAATAGAAAGGC
>CANSKS010000030.1 GCA_947647615.1 uncultured Neglectibacter sp. | reverse complement strand
GTCGGGCGGGGGGGGATGGATGGGGGTGGGGGGTGGGCTTGGGGGGGGGTCCGGGGGTCGGGCCCCCGGTTGGGTGGGGTGTTGGGGTAGGGGTGGGCTCCGATGTGGGCGTTTCGGCAGGCATGGGATCAGAGGAGACCACAGCCTTTTGGGAAGAAGAAAAAACCACCTCTGTAAAATCGGAAGAACAACCGGCCAGGGGCAGCGTCAGCAGGAGGACGAAAAGAAAAGCGACAGCCTTTTTCATGGGGAACCCTTCTTTTTTCAGAATTTCAAGCTGGCCTTATTGTACCAGCTCATGGGAAAAGGCGCAAGCACCAAAGGACCTTAAGCTGGCCGAAACCCTAGGGAACGGGCGCGGGAGCAGGCCAACAGGTCTTCCCGGCTTTGCAGGAACAGGGGCTTTAGCTGGGGCGGAGCGGTGATGAGAAATTCATCCATGGGAGCTTTTAAAGAAAGGCCTTGGGCCGTTTTTTGCCCCCGCATTTCCGAAAGGTTTTCCTTTAAGCACTGGCCGAACTGGAGCAGCAGTCTATCGGGGGTCCTTTGGGCAGGCCATTTGGTTTCGTGCAGGGAGGCAGAGCTCATGTGTGCTCGGAAAATCGTTTGGTAAATGGCTTCTGTGATGTGAGGCGCGTAAACGGCGTAAAGCTGAAGAGCGTAAAACAACCCGTGGAACAGAGCCCGCTGGGCGCCCCGACGCAGGGCCGCCTTTTGGGAGGCTTCCGAATAGAGCCGTTCCTTTGCCAGCTCCAGGTAATTGTCGCAAAAGTCTTTCCAAAAAAAAGTGTCGGCTTCATGGCGGGCCCCACCGGCCTCATAAACCAGCAAAAGCTCTTTGGCCCGGCCCATGACGGCCCGGCCCTGTTCCAAAATCCACCGGTCTACCGGGGTGAAGGTGAAAGGGGCGGCCGGGTCGTAATCGGCCAATAGGGGCTCTGCGAACCTGGCGGCGTTCCAAAGCTTTGTGAGCAGCCGTTTTTCCGGCTGCAGGTCTTTTGGGGAAAAGAAGGAATCGGTTCCCAGTTTGGCATTGGCGGCCCAACAGCGCAGGACGTCGGCGGAATGCTCTTCGATCAGCGCGGAGGGCGACGGGCCGTTGCCCTTTGATTTGCTGATCTTTTCCCCGGGCTTTGCCAGCACAAAGCCGTTGATCATCAGGTCTTTCCAGGGAAGTTCGCCGGTGTGGTACAGGCTGCGCAAAATGGAGTAGAAGGTCCAGGTCCGTATGATTTCATGGGCGTGGGTGCGCATGGATAAGGGGTACCCGGAAAGGCCCCGGCTTTTGTGGAGCAAGGGGGTGAGGGAAGAGGTGGCCCAGGTGTCCAGCACGGCGCTTTCCGGTACAAATTCTTTACAGCCGCAGGAGCACACTCCTCCATATTCCTTGGCTATAGGATCTGCCGGAAGTTCCTCCTTTTTCGCGAACGCAGGTTTGCCGCAGTTTTTACAGTACCAAACGGGAATAGGCACCCCGTAATAGCGCTGGCGGGAGACGCACCAATCCCATTTCAGGTTTTCCACCCAGGCCAGGTACTGTTCTTTCCGTTTTTCCGGGTGCCAGTTCAGTTCCTCCGCGGCCTTTTTCAGCCGGTCCTTTTGGGAAATCACTTCGATATACCATTGCCGGGAAGAAAGGATCTCTACCTCGGTGCCACACCGTTCGTGGACCGCTACCGTGTGGGTGAGGGCTTCTTCTCCCAGCAGCAGGCCCTTTTCCCTTAACAGACGCACCGTTTCTTCCCTGGCCGCCTTTACCGGAAGCCCCGAAAGGAAGGGTACACTCGGATCAAAGGTCCCGTTGGGCAGCAGGACCTTCCGGGGAGTGAGCCGATGCCGCGCCACCCACTGAACATCGGTACTGTCGCCGAAGGAGGCACACATCACAATACCGGAGCCTTTTTCCGGGTCGGCTTCCTCCTCTGCTAAAATGGGGACTTCCACGCCGTAAAGGGGCGTTGTGGCCTTTTTTCCAATGAGGTCTTTATATTTTGGGTTTTCCGGATGCACCAGCAGGCAAAGGCAGCCAAAAAGCAGCTCTGGCCGGGTAGTGGCTACAGGCAGGAAGTGGCCTTCGCAGGAAAAGGCCAGGGTGTAGAAGGTAGAAGCTTGCTCTTTGGTTTCCAGCTCTGCCTGGGCAATAGAGGTTTGGCACTGGGTACACCAAAGCACAGGTGCTTCTTTGCAATAGGCCTTCCCCTCTTGGACCAGCTCCAGAAACATAGCTTGGGAAAGCCTTTGCATTTCCGGGGAAGCGGTTTCGTACTGCAAGCTCCAGTCTACAGAGAAGCCCAGGGATTCAAAAAGCTTGCGAAACTCTTCTTCATATTTTTTGGCTGTTTCCCGGCACAGGGCAATGAATTCCTCCCGGGGAAGGTCCTTTGCGCGGAGGTGTTTTTCCCGTTCCACCAGCCGTTCCGTAGGCAGGCCGTTGTCGTCGAAGCCGAAGGGGTAATAGACGTTTTCTCCCTGCATCCGGTGGAACCGTGCAATCATTTCCGCCTGGGCGTAGGAAAACAAATGCCCAATATGCAGGCTTCCGCTCACTGTGGGGGGCGGAGTGTCTATGGAGTAGACAGGCCTCTTGGCGTCCCGGCGGAATTGGTAGGTCTTTTCCCGGCGCCAAAGCTCCTGCATTTCCTTTTCCCATTTTTGGGGGTCGTACCTTTTTTCCAACATAATGTTTGCCTCCTGAATCAAAATTTGGGTAAGCAAGGGAAAAAAGAGGAAAGGGGCTTTGCTGGAAAAAAAGAAAAGCCCTAAAACGAGAATCCTCGTTTTAGGGCGAAATCATATTCCGCGGTACCACCTAATTTCAGGCAGCCTTCCGAAAAAGACGCCTGCGCTTTCCCGGTACGGGAACCATCCGGTTCCGATACTGGTTTCCCGGTAACGGGGGAAACCACCGTTGGAGCCTACTGAAAGGGGAATGCCCTTCGTTGGGTCCAAGGCTCAGAGGCTACTTCCACGGTTCCTTTCCGAAGACTTGCACCAACCGTCTTCTCTCTGCAGGCAGGGAAACCGTTTACTCCTCCTCTTCTTTGCCTTTGCTTATGGAATTTTCTTTGTTTTATCACAGTGGGGGAAAAATGTCAAGCTTTTCTTTTCTGCTTCGCCGCGGACGAGAAAGCAGGGTCGCTGTCTCGCTCCCAAATGACCACAGCGTGTTCTTCCAAAATTCGCTTTCGTTCCTTCGGAGGAACCTCTACTTCCAGATAATTTAGCAGGTTATAATCCTCGAAATAATATACCTTCGAAATAAAGGTGTCCCGTTCCGCCTCCGGCGGCTCTATGCCGTAAGGAGCGGCGTTGGCCGCATAAAACCACCAGTCTAAGACCAAATAATATAAATTTGGCTTATTGTGTTCCGCCCAGGACCGGTTCAAATTCAGCTTTGCCATGAGCATCTCGCCCAGAGTAGAGCGCCGGCTCATTAGCAGCACCCATTCTGTGTTCTCCTGGCCCTCGTCCAAAGGCATAGCCTTGTAGTTGAGGCCCACCTGTGGGGAGTCTGCGGTGAAGGTCAGCCGCAGCGAGCCATCAATAGATGTGCCATCCAGCCCTTCTGTGGTAAATTGTACGTCCAGCAGATCCTTCACAGAATAATCCACAGGGATAACGTTCAGGCATACCATGGTCCCAGTGAAAATTCCCCCGCATAGCAGCAGCACACACAGGGCAACAGCTATATATTTACGGCGTATCCTGCGCTTTATTTTCTGCAGAGAAGCGGCTTGCGGGGGCTCAGGGAGGGGCGTAAGGACCAGTTTTTCCTTCTCCTCCATATCATGGTAAAACTGCTGGCAGGGGGCGCAGTCCGCCAGGTGTTCCTCTACGGCGGCGGCGGTTTCCGGCGCGCAGACGTTGTCGTGGTACAGGGGCAGCAGATCTCGGATCAGGGGGCAGGGTAGCTTCACGGCAATTCCTCCTTAATTTTTAGTTTCGCCCGGTGATAGGTAACTCGGGCCCAGCTTTCCGTTTTGTCGAACAGGGACGCTATTTGGACAAAAGACAGCTCGCCCAGGGCCCGCAGCCAGAACACCTCCCGGTAGGGCTCTTCCAGCCGGTGCAGCACCTGGTAGATGGCGATGGCTTGTTCTTTGTCCGCAAAGCGGCTTTCCATATCAAAGGGGTCGGGGGATTCCGGGGGAAGGGGGCCGCTTTTCTTGCGCTTTTCCAACAGAGTATAGCAGGTGTTTTTGGCGACCTGGCACAGCCAGGTACGCATACTGCACTCTCCTCGGAAGGAGCCCGCCTGTTTCAGCGCCTTGAAGAATGCCTCTTGGACAGCCTCTTCCGCCAAAGCGGGGTCATGGCACAGCTTGAGAATATACCCGTACACGGTGTCGAAATATTCGGCATACACCCGGTCGAATTCTTCCATGCCCTCACCTCCTTTGCTGCCTATTAGACCGGCGAAGGGCCGGTTTGTTACAAGTTTTTTCAAAAAAATATCCCATCGCCTGCTCCGATGCCGGCGTGACGCCGGACTTCCGCTAAAACCGCGGCCATGGCCTGCATGTAAAATCAGAGTATAGGCGGTCCTTCAAGGGGCGCTTCCGGTGCTGCCCGCCGCTGGAGCTTCCAAAAGGGCTATGCCGCGAGCGGCTTTTCTTCTGTATTCGCTGGGAGTGACCTGGAAGGCTTCTTTAAATTTGCGGCAGAAATACCCAGTGCTTTCGAAGCCGGTTGCCTCCGCAATGGCAGAAACGTTGTTTTCCGTAGCGGCAAGCAGCTTGGCGGCCTGCTTTAGCCTGTAATTTAGCAGGTAACTTACAGGGGAGGTGTGAATGGTTTGCCGGAACAGGCTCAGCACGCTGCTTTTGCTCAGCGCCACGGCCCCCGCGATGTCGTCTAAGGAAATGGGGTGCGGGTAGTTTTTATGGATATATTGCAGCATAATCTGTAGCCGGGCCCGGCCTCGTTCCCGGGGCCGGGGAGCGGAAAAGGCTCCTGATATTTCCGGCAGCTCACAGAGTATTTCCCACAGGCCCAGCAGCAGCTCCACGGTTTTTAACTCACGGGCGCCGGCTGCCTCCTGGACGGCAAAGACGGCGCATAGCTTGTTTAAAATTTCCCTTTGCTGCAGGTGGTTTTGGGAAAACACCAGGCATTCCACCGGCGAATCCAAAACGGGACGCATGTATTTTTGAAAGATCAGGCTTTCTTCCGGAGCAAGGAGAAAGGGCGAGAAAACAATGTTGGGAATTTGGGCGCTTTCGGTCGCTTCGAACCGGTGGATCACCTGGGAATTGATAAAAATGCCCGTCCCGGCGTTCAGGATGTGCCGTTGGTTCCCCACCAGGAATTCCGCCGTGCCCTGCTCTAAAAACACGAATTCCACTTCCGGGTGCCAGTGCCAATCGATACAGTGAAAATCGAACAGCCAAATATCTTCCAGGTAATACTGGAAAGGGTATTCCTCGCTTCCATGGCGGGTGGTCTCCCGGAAAGACTCATCCCGCATGGTTTTGCCGTACCCGGCAAAAGTGCACATGGGCAATCACTCCGTTTTTGCGAAATAGTGTTATAAAATTGCGAAATATTCCATTGCTATTGCCGGATCATTGCGATATAATCCCATTTATTCTAACAGGGAAAGAGAAGGCTTGTCAACATGGCAAAGAATTATAAAAAAACCTTGAGGGCGTGCTATCTGGGCTTCATCACCCAGGCCATCGCTGCGAACTTCGCGCCGCTGCTCTTTTTGAAATTCCATAAGGAATACCAGATCCCCCTGGGGAAGATAGCCCTGATCTCCACTGTGTTTTTTCTGACTCAGCTGGTGGTGGATGTCTTATGCTCTTTCTTCGCGGACCGCATCGGGTACCGCAAATGCGTTGTGGCCTCGGAGCTGTGCTCTGCCTTGGGGCTTTTGGGGCTGGCCTTTTTGCCGGGGCTGCTCCCAAGCCCTTTGGCGGGCATTTTGGTGAGTGTGGTGGTTTATGCGGTGGGCAGCGGTTTGATTGAGGTGTTGGGAAGTCCCATCGTAGAGGCCTGTCCCTTTGAGCACAAGGAGGCCGTCATGAGCCTGCTCCACTCCTTTTACTGTTGGGGCTCGGTGGGGGTTGTTGCGGTGTCCACCCTGTTCTTCGCGGTTTTCGGCATAGACAGCTGGAAATGGCTGGCCTGCCTGTGGGCCCTTGTGCCCCTTTACAACATCTATAATTTTGTCACCTGCCCCATAGAGCACCCCGTAGAGGATGGCAAGGGCATGAAGGTGAGCAGCCTGCTTCGGACGCCTCTGTTTTGGGTTTCTATCGTCCTTATGGTGTGCGCGGGAGCTTCCGAGCTTTCCATGTCCCAGTGGGCCTCTGCCTATACGGAAGCGGCCTTGGGGCTTTCTAAAGCCATGGGGGACCTGACGGGCCCCTGCCTGTTCGCGGTGACCATGGGCATCAGCCGGGTGATCTTTGGAAAATACGGCCACAAGCTGGACCTTATGAAATTCATGACGGGCTCGGCCTGTCTGTGCCTGGCCTGTTACGGACTGGCTTCCCTTTCCGACTCCCCTTTGCTGGGGCTGGCAGGCTGCGTGCTGTGCGGCTTTTCCGTGGGTATTATGTGGCCCGGCACCATCAGCGTTTGCTCCGGCAGACTGCCCAATGGCGGAACGGCCATGTTTGCCTTGCTGGCCATGGCGGGCGACCTGGGCGGGGCCTTTGGACCGGGATTGGTGGGGAGTATCACCCAAAGCGCCGGCAACGACCTGCGAAAAGGCATGCTTGTGGGCTGCGTTTTCCCGTTGGTACTGCTGCTTTCCCTTTTCCTGCTAAAGAGCTTGCGAAAAGAAAGCTCACAAATAAAAAATTGAGAGCCCCCTTGCCGCAGGGAGGCCGAACAGCAAGGCCCGCCGCGAGTCCAAAAACCTGCGGCGGGCCTTGTTGTTTGCTTAAAGAGCGACAGCCCTTTTCGCACGGTATTCCATGAGCCAGCAATCGACCAGAACACCGTCGTGCAGCTCGTGGGCGGGCAAGAATTTTAGCTTTCGGAACCCGCAGGCCTCGTAACAGCGGATGGCCCGCAGATTATCGGTGTGGGGGTCCAAGACCACCGAGGCGGCCCCTTCCTGTTGGGTGAGATATGTTACGACCAAGGAAACAAAGGCCCGGCCAATTTTTTGGCCCCAGTATTCCGGCTCCCCAATAAACTGGTCTATGCCAAAGGAAAGGGCCCCCGGCTCCGGGGAATATTCATATTCTTTGAAAAGCTCCTGGTCCAGCCGGTAGGCCTGTAAATAGCCAATGGACCGTTCTTCATATTCTACGATACACCGGAAAAAGTCTTTCTCTTTCGAGTAAAATTGCTCCCGAATGCGCTGAGGCGTAAACTTGGCATTGGGGCCCTCCCAATATTCCAATACCCTGGAGTCAGTAAGCCACCGGAGCAGCAGAGGGGCGTCCTCCTCTGCCAGCGGCCGCAGGGCCACCGAACCTTCCGACAAAAAGAGAGGTTTCATATTTCCGTAAACTCCATTAAGAAGCCGTGGGGAAGCAATTTGGCCAGCAGCCGGTAAAACTTGTAAAACAGGCTCTTGGTGTAAAGGGCCTTGCCCCGCTTGGCAGCCCGCAGGGAACCCACCGCGACTGCTTTTGGGTCTACCCGGGGCAGCCTGTCGATCAGCCGAGATTTCCCCTCCGGCACGTTTGCCACGTTCCAGAAATCGGTGTCCATGGGGCCAGGACAAACGGCGGTCACGTTGATCCCTCTGGGGCGAAGCTCATCCCGCAGGGCCCTGGAAAGGGCAGTCACATAAGCTTTGGTGGCGCTGTATACCGACATCCGGGGCGTGGGCACGAAGGAGGCGATGGAGGAGATGTTCAACACAAGGCTGTTATCCAGCATATAGGGAAGGCAAAGCCGAGTCATGGCGGTGAGGGCGCGACAATTCAGATCCACCATACCGGTTTGCTGGGCTCGGTTGGAAGAAAAGAAATCGGTACATTTCCCGTATCCGGCATTGTTGATGAGCACCTTGATTTCGGGATTGTTTTCTTTTAAAAGCTTTTCGAACAAGTCGTAGCTTTCTGCCTTGGAAAGGTCTAGAGAAATGGTGGCAATGGTTTTATCGGGATGTTCCTGAGCCACTTCTTTCAAAACCTCTTTCCGGCGGGCCACAAGCCAAAAAGCGTCCACGCTGGGGTATTGGGCAATAATCGCGTTGATATATTCTTTTCCAAGACCACTGGAAGCCCCGGTGATAACAGCGGTCACCATATGAAACGCCATCCTTTCTCAAACGCAAAATTACTTTTCTGTGTTGATTTTACCTTTTTCCGGGTTCACAGTCAATGATTTGTTAATTTTTTGTGATTTTCCTTTTGACTTTTTCTTTCTTATGTTATAATGTTTTCGCGGGAACGGCTTTGTGGAGCGGGCGAGAGGAAGCTCCGGGGAAAGGTGGCCCCCGTGCCAGCAGGGCGGCGGCCGGACCGGGAAAGCCGAAGGGCTCCGGTAAAAAAGGCTGGAAGCCTTGCACTGCAGAATAACAGGGCCAGGTCGGAGATTTGCGCCTGTAGAAAAAAGGGGAAAGATAACATTGAAAAAACGAAGAAGAATTGCCGCGCTGCTTCTGGCGGCACTGGCTTTGGCGGCGCTGCCCTTCTGTGTCCAGGCCAAAACCTGGGAAGCGGAGGATTTCACCGCCCAGGTGCCTGAGGGCTTTTACCAGTTCAGTTTGGAAACTGCCTTGGATGACCCGGCTTGGGCTCTCATCGGTGTGGGAGATCCCGCTTCCAAGCTGAAAGAATATAACGATATGAACGCCATAGCCAATTTTGTCAGCGAAGACGGCAGCTTGAGCATTTTGGTGATGAAAAAGGAATCGGACTATTCCAAGCAGGTATTTAACCTGGCGGAGCTTTCCGAGGAAGACCGCCGGAAGGTGTTGGAAAATTTGAGCCAGGGCGGCAGCGCCAATTTCACGGTAACCAGTGGTTACTACGAGGGCGAAGCCCAGGTGCCTTTTTTCCGCATTCAGGTAGATGGGGAAGTGGAGGGCACCACCCAGCATGAGCTGCTTTACGGCACCATTGTAAATGGCTATTCCTTTACCTTTGACGTGTACGGTGGGGAAAAGGAGATTCCCCAGGAGCATGTGGAGCTGCTGGAAGAGATGATCGGCTCCGTGCGTTTCCGGGAAATCCTGCCTGTGCCGGACACCTCCCTCACCACAATGGACGTGGTCCGGTTTGTAGGCCTTTTGGTGCTGCTGGTAGTAGCCATTGCGGCTCCCTTTGTTGCCATTCCCTTAAGGAACCGGGCCGAAAAACGGAGAAAAGCCCGTTTGGCCCACCAGCTGGAAGAATACCGGCGCCTTCACGGCACCGATACGGTAGAGGGGGAAATGAAGTTCTCCAACGCTACCGATTGTACCCAGGAGGCTGTTAAGACTTTCAGTTTCTACCACGCCTATGTGAAAAACCTGCCCTCTCTGCTGTTTGGAGGATTGTCCAGCATTGTCATTTTGGTGCTGGTGTTCGGCATGGATACGGAGATTTGGATGAAGCTTCTGGCCGTGGGCCTTGTGGTATACTACGGCTACAAGGTGGCCATAACGCCCACCAATATACAAAAGGTCCAGCGCAGGGTGTATGCCCGCGGCCCCAGCTCTACGGCGGTCTACGCCTTTTACGAGGACGCTTTCCGGGTTTCCGGGGTGCAGTCTGCCAGCGTGTACCCCTATTTGCAGATCACCGATGTGAGAAAGCACGACCATTACCTTTACCTGTATTATGGGCCGGATAATGCCTATTTGGTAGACCGTTTTGGCTTCCGGTTGGGCGAATACGAGGACTTTGTAAAGTTTATTTCTGAAAAGACGGGGAAAAAGCGGTAAATGCGGGTAAAGCCCCTGCCCTTTCCAGGAGAGGGGTCCCCTTGCCATTTCCGGGCGAGGACCGGTTTTTCGGAAAGGCCTGTACGCTTTGTTCCGGGCAGGTATTTTGTTCCTTAATCTTAAATTATTTTTCAGAAGGAAAGAGGGTAAGACCATGAAGCAACCTATTGGCATTTTAGGCGCTATGGCCGTGGAGATCGAGGCCGTTTTGAGCGCGATGGAGATCCGTTCTGTAGAGGAGCACAGCAGTATGAAGTTCCATGTGGGAACTCTTTCCGGGGTGGAATGCGTCACTGTCCAGTGTTCCGTTGGCAAGGTGAATTCCGCCCTTTGTGCCCAGGTGCTCATCGACCATTACGCCCCCAGGGCCGTGATCAACATCGGCGTGGCAGGCGGCATTGGCAAAGAGGTACATATTGGCGACGTAGTGCTGGCCACCGCCTGCGTGCAGTACGATTTTGATTCCACCGCCTTGGGAGATCCCCTGGCCCAGTTGAACCTGCCTCCTGACGGCCGTCCGGTGGTAGAATTCCCCTGTGACGAAGGGCTGGCCCGGCGGCTGGAGGAAGCCGCCCAGGGCTTGTACGGGAAAGCCCATCGGGGCGTCATTGCCACCGGCGATCGCTTCCTGGCCGACGGAGAGGCGGGCCAGCGGCTTTTCGAGACCTTCGGCGCCCTGGCCTGTGAGATGGAAGGAGCTTCCATTGCCCACGCCTGCCTGCTGAACCAAACGCCCTGTGCGGTGCTACGCACTATTTCCGATAACGCCAACGACAGCGGTAAGGTAGATTTTCTCACTTTTGCCCAGGAATCGGCGGAAAAGGCCCAAAAGCTCCTTTGCGGCGTCATCGGTTCGCTGTAATTTGTAAGGCGGCTGTTTTTCAACGTCAATTTTTAAGCCCCTTCGCACAATTGGAAGCGCCAGGATGGCGCGGCAGCCTGCTTTGCGCGAAACCAGAAAGCTTGAAATAGACGAAAGCGGCTTCCCGTAAGCCGGGGATAGCATAGAAAAGAGGGAGTGGCCTATGAAAATTTACGATTTGTCAAAAGAGCTGTTTTCCGCCTGGGTGTTTCCCGGGGACCCGGTCCCGGAAAAGGAATGGGTGTCCAGCATGGAAGCGGGGGCTTCTTATAACCTGACAAGGCTCACCATGGGTTCCCACAACGGCACTCATATGGATGCGCCTTTGCATTTCTGTGCGGGAGGCCGCCCGGTCGACCGGCTGGACCTGGAAAAGTGCGTAGGCCCCTGCAAGGTGATCGCTCACGAGGGGAAGCTGCTGCCGGAGACAGTGACGGACGTTCTGGCCGACGGCACCCGCCGCCTGCTGATCCGGGGGGAAATAGAAATCACCCTGGAAGCCGCCGAAAAAATGGCGGAGCTGGGCCTTTGGTTTTTAGGGGTAGAAGGCCCTACCGTGGGAGCAATGGGAAACAACGGGCCGGTACATGTGGCGCTTTTAAAAAAGGAAGTGGCCATTTTGGAGGCCGCTCTGCTGAAGAATGTGCCGGAGGGAAATTATTTCCTGGTCAGTGCTCCCTTGAAGCTGGGCGGTGTGGAAGGCGCACCTGCACGGCCTCTGCTGTTGGAGGGGATTGCTCAGGTGTAGAGTGCCCGTTTTTGGGTAGCTGTTTCAAATATCGGATCTTGGAACTCCCGGCTTGCCGCGTAGCAGGCCGGGGGTTTTCTTCCTTTCCCGGAAATTCTCCGGAATTTTCCGATAATGGATTTTTCCAAAAAACACTTGACAAGTGTCAAAAATTGGATTATTATTCAGTTAGTTAATTACTTTACTAATTAACTAACTTTAAACAGGAGGAGAGATTCTGGTGGAACTAAATTTCAATTCGGAAAGGCCTATCTTCCAGCAGATCGCCGAAGGCATAGAAGATAGCATCCTTTCGGGCGTTTTCCCGGAAGAAAGCCAGATCCCTTCTATTACGGAATTTTCCGTACAGTATAAGATCAACCCCGCCACCGCCTTAAAAGGGATCAACCTGTTGGTGGACGAAGGCATGATCTATAAGAAAAGAGGGCTTGGTATGTTTGTGGCGCAAGGTGCGATGGAAGCCTTGGGAAAAAAGCGGAAAGCCGGGTTCTACGAAAAATTTGTAGCCTCCCTGGTAAAAGAGGCTCGGCGCTTGGGCATTGGAAAGGAAGAACTGGACGTCATGCTGGAAAAAGGGTTTTCCGAAGGGGAGAAAGACAAAGAAGGGGAGGTTGTTTTATGAGCATTCAAATAGAGAATGTGTCGAAAGGCTTCGGGCAGGTTCGGGCTTTGGACGGGGTTTCGGCAGTGCTGGAGGAAAACAAAATCTATGGCCTTTTGGGCCGCAACGGGGCCGGAAAGTCTACGCTTCTCAACATTGTGACAAACCGGCTGTTTGCCGATTCCGGCCAGGTATTGGTGGATGGGCAAAGGGTCGCGGAAAACGACGATGCCCTTTCCCAAATATTCCTCACCAGCGAAAAGACCTACTACCCGGAATCTATGAAGGTGAAAGACGCTTTCCGGTGGACGAGGAATTTTTATCCCAGCTTCGACGAGGCCTTCGCCCTGCGTTTGGCAGGCAGCTTCCAACTGAACCTGAACGGGAAAATACGGGGGCTTTCCACAGGCTATGCCTCTATTTTTAAGCTGGTGACGGCCCTTTCGGTAAACACGCCCTATGTGCTGCTGGATGAACCGGTGCTGGGGCTGGATGCCAACCACCGGGACTTGTTCTATCGGGTGTTGTTGGCAAAATACGGGGAAAAGCCCTTTACGGTAGTGCTTTCCACCCACTTGATCGAGGAAGTCTCCTCCGTTTTGGAAGACGTTGTCATTTTAAAGAACGGCCGGGTGCTCTGTGCGGATTCCCAGGAGAATCTGCTGGCCAGAGGGTATGCGGTTTCCGGTACATCCAGCCTGGTAGACTCCTATATCGCGGGAAAGGAAGTACTTTCTGTGGACTCTCTGGGAGGCCTGCGCACGGCTTATGTGCTGGGTAAGGTGGAACCGGGAGAACTGCCCCAGGGGCTGGAGCTCAGCCGGTTGAACCTGCAAAAGCTGTTTATTCAGCTTACCAACGAGGAGGGAGAAAAATGAACAAGAAGCTTGTTCCCAGCTTTCGCTTTCAGCTGGCAGATTATAGGTTCGGCATTTTGATCTATTATACCGTGGTGCTTTCTTTACTTGCGCTGACCTTTTTTACCGCGCTTCTCCACAAGGGCGTAGTGATCTCTTCGGGGGCTTCCGCTGCCAGTGTGGTATTCCTCTTTGTCTGCGGGCTATGTGCTTTTAAAGAAAACTTTGGCATGAGCCTTCAAAACGGTGTCAGCCGCCGCACTATGTTCACCGCCCGGCTGTGGGTCACCGTAGGGTTATCGGCTGGCATGGCCATCCTGGATGAGGCATTAAGCAGGTTTTTTGGGTTTTTGGGAGAGGCCTTCTTAAAAGATGCAGCTGTCTACAGCACCTTGTTCGACCAGATATTCCAAGGAGGTTGGAGCTTTGGGGAGGTCTTGCTGCTTTCGGTTACCTTTAATTTTGTACTGTGTCTGGCGGCTTCGGCTATCGGGTACTTTATCACCCTCATGTTTTACCGGCTGAACAAGCTGGGCAAGATCCTGGTAGGCGCTGGAGTGCCGGTGTTTTTCATGGTTGTTCCGCCGGTGCTCGAAGTGTTGGACAACGCCATTTTCGGCGAAGTTTTGCAGCGAATAGCCAGGCGCGTAATGGGGTTCCTGCTCCCGTTGCTTTTTGGCGGAGTGCCCAATGTCATAGGCACCTGCTTTGCCCTCTTCCTGGTTTTTAGCCTGTTTGCCTGGCTGCTGCTCCGAAAAGCAGTGGTGAAGTAAAAAGTAATTCCATAATTTTGCCCGCGGTGCCGCTCGCTTCCTCACAGGAAACCGGGCGGCTTTCTTTTTTCAATTTCGGGGTTGACAAATACTGGGAGGACTTTTATAATGTTAGAGAGCTAACAGTTAGGAGGCGTATTTGTTTTGGATCGTCGGAACGAAATCGGGTTTCAGCTGCACCGGCTTTCCACTCTTGTTAAACGCATGGTAGACCAAACGGTGTTTCCCGAAAAGGAATCGGAGAAAAGGCCTACGGGAATGCACGGATGGATTATAGGGTATTTATATGCCAACCGGAACCGGGAAGTGTACCAGCGGGATATCCAGGAGGAATTCTCTGTTCGCCGTTCCACCGTGACGGGTATGCTGCAGTTAATGGAGAGAAACGGGCTGATCACCAGGCATCCCGTGCCGGAAGATGCGCGGCTCAAACGCATTCTGCTGACTCCTTTGGCCATTAAGCAGCATGAAAAGATCATGGCCGGGTTTCAGCAGGTAGAAAAGCGTATTGCCAGCGGCCTTACCGAGGAGGAGAAGGCCACCTTCTTGAAGCTGTGTGAAAAAATTGCGGCGAACCTGGAATGAGGAATCTCTTGTTTTTGGGAAGTTCTGCGTAAAGCGGCGCTTTTCCCGTAAGGTGCGGAAATCCATTATTTTACTTCGCAGAAAGGATGGTGGTGGGGGCCATGATAAAAACCCTGGCCGGAAGCATCCGGCAGTATAAAAAAGATTCTATTTTGGCACCCTTGTTTGTAACCATGGAAGTGGTGATGGAAGTGATCATCCCACTCCTCATGGCAATGCTTATCGATAAAGGCATTGAAGCGGGGGACATGAACGCAATTTGGAAGATCGGTATTTTGCTCATCTTGTGTACGGTGGTCTCTTTGGCCTTTGGGGCCCTTTCCGGGAAAAGCGCTGCTAAAGCCTCCGCAGGCTTCGCGGCCAATTTGAGGGCCGATATGTTCTATAACGTACAAGAGTTCTCTTTTTCCAATATCGACAAATTTTCCTCTGCCAGTATTGTCACCCGGCTTACTACCGACGTGGCCAATGTACAGAATGCCTACCAAATGATCATTCGAATCGCGGTGCGGGGTCCTATGATGCTGGTTTTTGCCTTAGTTATGGCCTTTACCGTGAACAGCACCCTTTCCTTGATCTTTTTAGCGGTGGTGCCCATTTTGGCCGTTGGGCTCATTTTCATTAGCACAAAAGCCTTTCCTGTGTTCGAAAAGATGTTCAAGGTCTATGACCGCCTGAACAGTGTGGTGCAGGAAAACCTGCGGGGCATCCGTGTGGTAAAGGCCTTTGTGCGGGAAGAACACGAAATAGAAAAATTTAACGGCGTCTCCAAAGATATCGCAAGGCTTTCCGGCCGGGCGGAACGGACGGTGGCCTTTTCCTCCCCGCTGATGCAGGTGTGCATGTATGCCACCATTCTTTTAATCAGCTGGTTTGGCGCGAAGCTCATTGTGGCAGAAAGCATGACCACGGGCCAGCTGATGAGCTTGATTTCTTATGCTTCCCAAATTTTGATGAGCCTCATGATGCTTTCCATGATTTTCGTGATGCTCACCATTTCCCAGGCTTCCGCCCGGCGTATTGCGGAGGTTTTGAAAGAAGAAAGCGATATCGAAGACGGGGAAAAAGGGCTTACCCAGGTCAAGGATGGCTCTGTGGTCTTTGAAAACGTGGAATTTTCTTATGGAGCAAAAAGAAAGGCCTGCCTTTCCCAGATCAACCTTTCCATTCAGCCCGGCCAGACGGTGGGCATATTGGGCGGTACCGGCAGCGGCAAGAGCAGCCTGGTACAGCTGATTCCCCGGCTTTACGACGTGTCCGGCGGCCGGGTGCTGGTAGGCGGCGAGGATGTGAGGGACTATAATCTGGAGGCCCTGCGGGATTCTGTGGCTATGGTGCTGCAAAAGAACGAATTGTTTTCCGGCACCATCAAAGAAAACCTCCGCTGGGGCGACGAGCATGCCACCGACGAAGAGCTGGAGCGTGCCTGTAAGCTGGCCCAGGCCGATCCCTTTGTTCGGGAATTCCCCGAAGGGTACGAGACCAAGATAGAGCAGGGAGGTACCAATGTGTCCGGCGGCCAAAAGCAGCGCCTGTGTATTGCCCGGGCTCTGCTCAAGAAACCGAAAATTCTCATTTTAGACGATTCCACCAGCGCGGTAGATACCCGTACCGACGCCTTGATCCGGGATGCTTTTCGAAAAGAGCTTCCCAATACCACAAAGCTGATCATTGCCCAGCGGGTTTCTTCCGTACAGGATGCCGACCAGATTATCATGTTGGACGGCGGGAAAATCGTAGGGATGGGTACCCACGAAGAGCTGTTGGAGCACAGCGATATCTACCGTGAAATTTATGAATCCCAGCGGAAAGGGGGAGATGAGAATGGCGCAGCCTAAGGTGGGACACGGTCCCGGAGGAAGAAACCCGGGCGCCGCCTTCGCAGGCGGAAGAAAGGCCAAAAACCCCGGCAAAACTATTGGCCGGATTCTCAGTTATATCAGCGGGGCCAACCGGATCCGCTTTGTGGTGGTGCTGCTTTGCATCCTGCTCAGCGCTCTGACCAATGTGGCAGGCTCCCTGTTTTTAGAGGTGTTGATCGACGATTACATCGGCCCCCTGTTGGGCTCGCCCAACCCGGTGTTTACCGGCCTTTTGCAGGCGGTATGCACTATGGCTCTCATCTATTTGGTGGGCGTTGGGGCCACCTTCCTTTATAACTGGCTCATGGTTACCATTTCTCAAGACGTGCTCAAGCGGGTGCGGGACGATATGTTCGCCCACATGCAGTCCCTGCCCATACAATATTTCGATACCCACACCCATGGCGACACCATGAGCTGCTATACCAACGATACCGACACCCTGCGGCAAATGATCTCCCAAAGCATTCCCCAAATATTTTCTTCTGTGATCACGGTGGTTTCCGTGTTTTGCGCCATGCTGGCTTCCAGCATCCCCCTCACCATTCTGGTGCTGGCTTTTGTGGCCCTGATGATGGTTTTAGTAGGGAAAATCGGAGGGCAAAGCGGGAAATACTTTGTGCGCCAACAGCGTTCCTTAGGCGAAGTAAACGGGTTTATTGAAGAAATGGTCACTGGCCAAAAGGTAGTGCAGGTGTTCTGCCATGAAGAAAAGGCCAAGGAACAGTTCGACAAGCTGAACGAAACCCTGCGCCAGGAAGCCACCAGCGCCAATACCTTTGCCAATATTCTCGGGCCGGTCATGGGAAACCTGGGGCACTTGCAGTATGTGCTCATCGCCATTGCCGGAGGTGCTTTGGCCCTCCACGGGGTGGGCGGGCTCACCCTGGGCGCTATCGCCGCCTTTTTGCAGCTGAGCCGCAGCTTCAACCAGCCCATCAGCCAGATCTCCCAGCAGTTTAATTCCATCATCATGGCCTTGGCCGGGGCAGAGCGCATTTTTGACCTGATAGATGAAGAGCCCGAACAGGACGAGGGTTACGTCACCTTGGTAAACGTGCGGGATGAAAACGGACAGCTTGTGGAGACAAAGGAGCGCACAGGAGCCTGGGCCTGGAAGCATCCCCATGGTTCCGGCCAGGTCACCTACACGAAGCTCACCGGCCGGGTGGAATTTTTCGACGTGGATTTTGGCTATACTCCCGAAAAGCTGGTGCTGCACAATGTGTCGCTGGACGCTCAGCCCGGCCAAAAGATGGCCTTTGTGGGCGCTACCGGAGCCGGCAAAACCACCATTACCAATCTGATCAATCGGTTTTATGACCTGGCAGATGGGAAAATCCGCTATGACGGCATCAATATTAATAAAATCAAAAAGAGCGACCTCAGGCGTTCCTTGGGTATTGTGCTGCAAGATACTAACCTGTTTACCGGCACGGTAGAGGAAAACATCCGCTATGGCAAGCTGGACGCCACTCGGGAAGAAATTGAGGCGGCGGCAAAGCTTGCCAATGCCGACGATTTTATTCGCAGGCTGCCCGAAGGCTACGACACCATGCTTTCCGGCGACGGCGGAAGCCTTTCCCAAGGCCAGCGCCAGCTCTTGTCCATCGCCCGGGCGGCGGTGGCCGACCCGCCGGTGATGATTTTGGATGAGGCCACTTCTTCCATCGATACCCGTACGGAATGGCTGGTGCAAAAGGGTATGGACGGCCTCATGCGGGGCCGCACGGTGTTCGTCATTGCCCACCGGCTTTCCACAGTGCAGAATTCCGACGTGATTTTGGTGCTGGAATTGGGGCGCATTATTGAGCAGGGCTCCCACCAGGAGCTTATTGCCCAAAAGGGCAAATATTACCAGCTTTATACCGGCGCCTTTGAATTGGAATAAGGGCACAACCTTTTAGATGCGTGGGCTCGGTTTTTTTCAGCGTGCTGCGGTTTTCTGCCGCAGCACGCTTTTTTGTTTTTTCTGCCTTCTGCCCGGAATCGTTAAATAACCAGCGTGCCGTTTTCGCTTTTTTGCAGCAGGTAGAGCTGTTCTTCCATGCCGCTTTCCCCATTGATATACACAAGGACCTCTTCCTGCTCTTTTCCCTCGCACAGGAATTCCCAGCACAGCACTTCGCTGAGCCCGGGGGTGGGGATCAGCGTCAAGGAGGCAGATTTCACCTTTAGCTGGGGACTCACACTTTTTTGAGCTTCTTCGGCGTCCAACGCGGGGGGTACAAATTCCCGGTCCTGGTGGTTCATCAGGTAGCCGGTGGCGTCATATTCCAGCATGCCGCCCTCTCCCAGTTCTACCGTGACCTTTACAAGGTCCGGGTAACAAAGAACCTTGGGTTCCTCTTCGGTCAGGTAGGCGAAGTTGATGGTACATTGGTTATCGTTTTTAACATAGTAGCTTTCCCGAAAAGAAGAGATGCCCGCTGCCTGCAGGACCTTCGAGGCAGCCTCCAGGGCCTGCTCATAGGTCAGCTTTTCTTCCGGAATTTGAGCCGCTTTTTTAAAGTAGGCAATCTCGCCCCCGGCCCGGGTGACGCAGACGCGGGATTCCTCCCAGGTGAATACAAAGGAGGAGAGGGTGTTTTCGGTAAGCCCGCTTTCCTGCAGGTCTTCCGGGGCGCAGCCCAAAAATTTTGCCGCCCGGGAAGCGGCCTCTTCCCGAGAGATCACAGGCTTATCTTTTAAGAAAAGAGCCTCCCGACGCAAAATATGGTCGGAAAAGGGACCGTCGTAGAGGAGGCTGGGGAATTCGGAGAATTCCTTGGCCACCTGGTCCAGGCTGTCGTCAAAGGTGGGGAGTTGGTCCAACTGCTGGACATTGTTGAACAGGCTCTTGGGTTCCCCGGACCAGGGGAGACCTTCCGGCCCCAGGCGCTGTTGAATTTCCTGCAAAGCATCGGAGAGAATCCCGGCATACTTTTCCATGGTGGAAAGGCTTTGCAGTTCTTTCTCTTCCAGACCGGAGCCCAGCGAGGCCTTTCGAGTAAGAGAAAGGGCGTAATCGCCAACCTGGGAAAGGAAGCGGCCAATGCGGTCGATGCGCTCCTGAGAAAAGGGCAGGGCAGCCATTGCCGCCTTGGCACCGCCGCTCTGTTCCATCAATTTGGCGGAGACTGTGTTCCGCAGGGCTGGGGTAGCAGCGTACTCGGCCTTTTTCAGGGTGGAACGCATGCCGGTCACATAATCGGTCAGGTCGTTTAAGGCACGGCGGTAGGTATATTCCAGTTGGGTCTCGCTTTTCCCCAGCATGAGGCGGGAATCCAGCAGCAGACCGCCCAACACCAGAAGAAGGGCCAGGGAAAACGAAATCAGTTTGATTTTTGAGGATTTTTTCATGAGATTTCCTTTCTGCGCAGCGCGCGCTTTCCAGAAATAGACACCCGGTAGTTTTCCCCCGGGATCCCTCAAAATTCCTGCGGCACGCAAATTCATGGTTTGTTCAGAATATTTTCCCTGTTCATCTTTGAGAATCTGTGCTATAATATTCCAGATTGTTTCCTGGAATTTTTGAAGGGCAGGGGAAAGCGGTTGCGGATCTTGGGAATAGACCCGGGTTATGCCATTGTGGGCTACGGGGTGATCGATTGTAAAGGCAACCGGTACCTGCCAGTGGAGTACGGGGCTATCACTACCCGGGCGGGGGCAGAATTTCCCTTGCGGCTGCAGGAGATTTATGAGGGCATGGAGGAGCTTCTTGCCCGTTTGAAGCCTCAGGTTGCTTCGGTGGAAAAGCTGTATTTTTCCAATAATAAAACCACCGGTATCGGCGTAGCAGAGGCCAGAGGCGTCATTTTACTTTCTTTGGTTCAGGCGGGGGTACCCCTTTACGAATATACGCCTATGCAGGTGAAACAGGCAGTCACCGGCTACGGGAAGGCCTTGAAGCCTCAAATGCAGGAGGTTACCAGGAAACTGCTGTGCCTGCGGGAGATCCCGAAACCCGACGATACCGCCGACGCTTTGGCCCTGGCGATTTGTCATGGTCAGGCGGCCGGTTCCGCTCTGCGGCGGAAAATTTACCGGCAGGAGCCGGGGAAGGTAATTTAAAAGGGCCTTGCAAGCAAGAGTTGGAAGCTTCGGCGGAGCTTTTCCGCCTTTTTATATTGGCTGAAAGGTGAGCGAATCTTATGTTCTACAGTTTAACCGGAAAGTTGGTCCATACAGGGCCTGGATTGGCCGTGATCGATGTGGGGGGCGTGGCCTTTAAATGCATCACTTCCATGAACACGCTGCGCCGGTTGCCCCGGCTTATGGAAACGGCAACTCTGTACACCCATTTGAATGTACGGGAAGACGCGTTGGACCTTTTCGGCTTCTTTTCCATGGCGGAGCTCAACTGCTTTAAACTGCTCACCGCCATCAGCGGCGTGGGGCCTAAAGTGGGGGTAGCCATCTTGTCGGAGCTGGCTCCGGAAGATGTGGCCATAGCTGCTGCTGGGGGAGACGCCAAACGTTTTACCCGAGCTAACGGCGTAGGTGCGAAGCTGGCCCAGCGCATTGTGTTGGAGCTGAAAGATAAGGTGAACGATTTCTCCGGCAGCGCCGGTTTCGAGGGAGACCTTGCAGCCGGCGGCCCTTCCGCTTCCGGCAACGCAGCCCATGCGGTGAGCGCTTTGACCACCTTGGGCTATTCCCCTTCCGACGCGGCGGCGGCAGTAGGCAAGCTGGATTCCTCCTTGCCTCCGGAAGAGCTGATCCGTCTGGCCTTAAAGGGCTTTGGCGCTCAAAAAAAGTGACGCTTTTTTGGAATCTCCGGTCCCTTTCTGTGTTCCTGCTGTTTTGCGTCAAAGGACGGTGCGGCGAGTGCCATAGCCCGGGGCTGGGATCGTAATCATTTTAAAAATGGGAAATTTCTGGATTTGACGCACCAAAAGGGCGAAAAGTCCGGAAAAGTGTAAACAATATGGCAAACCCGGAAAGAGAAACCATAACATAAGGAATTTTGGGGTAATGGGAAAAGCCACCCACAACGAGGAAGGAGGCCTTGCAGATGATCCGAAAAAGCGGCGGTCTGGGAGAAGAGGGCGCGTATCCGGCGGGCGCTGCCGGCTGGGAAGAAGACCTGGACCTGGAAAACCGTCTGATGGAAACAGGCTATACCCCGGAAGACAGCGAGGTGGAAAACCCGCTTCGTCCCCGTACGTTTTCCGAATATGTGGGCCAGGATAAAGTGAAGGAAAATTTAAAAGTCTTTATAGAAGCTGCCAAAAGCCGGAAGGAAGCATTGGACCATGTGCTGCTTTACGGCCCGCCCGGCCTGGGGAAGACCACCTTGGCGGGCATTGTGGCCAATGAATTGGGAGTAAACCTGCGCATCACCAGCGGCCCTGCCATTGAGAAGCCCGGAGATCTGGCGGCTTTGCTCACCAATTTGGGCCCGGGAGATGTACTCTTTATTGACGAGGTACACCGGCTGCCCAGAACGGTGGAGGAAATTTTGTACCCCGCCATGGAAGATTATGCTTTGGACATCATTACCGGGAAGGGGCAAATGGCGGCCTCCTACCATTTGCCGTTGCCTCGTTTCACGCTGGTAGGCGCCACCACCCGTGCGGGCCAGCTTTCGGCTCCTTTGAGGGACCGCTTCGGGGTCATCCTCCGTTTAGAGCTTTACACTCCGGAGGAGCTTGGGAAAATCGTCCTGCGCAGCGCCCAGATTTTGAATACCGAAATCGAGATGGATGGCGCTTTGGAAATCGCCTCCCGTTCCCGGGGGACGCCCCGCATTGCCAACCGGCTGTTAAAGCGGGTGCGGGATTTTGCCCAGGTGATGAGCGGTGGCCTGGTCACCTATTCCACGGCAAAACTGGCCTTGGACCGCCTGGAGGTGGATGAGCTGGGGCTGGACTCCAGCGACAGAAGGATGCTTTTGGCCATCATACAAAATTACGGCGGCGGCCCGGTGGGGCTGGAAACCTTGGCGGCGGCCATTGGAGAAGAGGCTGTCACCATTGAGGATGTGAACGAACCGTACCTGATGCAGATCGGCTTTTTAACCAGGACCCCCCGAGGGAGATGTGTCACGGCGGCGGCTTACCTGCACTTGGGCCTGCCGGTACCAGGCAGTCTGCGGGAACAGGAGGCCCAGCTGAAATTGGGCGAAATAAAAAACTGAAGTTGTGGATATCTTTTATTAGCGGAGCGGCCGCTCCCCAAAAGATGTGACAGGCAATATACTTTTAACTTTTGAAAGGAAGTAGCGATTATGGGCAGATTATTTGGAACAGACGGTATTCGGGGGATCGCCAATAAAGACCTTACCTGCGAGCTGGCCACCCAGCTGGGCAGGGCGGCGGCAAAGGTGCTGACCAATAAAAACAACCGACATCCCAAGGTGCTCATTGGCAAGGACACCCGCCTTTCTTCCGATATGCTGGAAAACGCCATGGCAGCGGGCCTTTGCAGTATCGGAGCCAGCGTGGTGACTTTGGGCGTAGTGCCTACCCCGGCGGTGGCCTATCTGGTGGAAAAATATAAAGCGGATGCGGGAATCATGATTTCGGCTTCCCACAATTCCTTCGAGTATAACGGCATCAAAATTTTCAGCGGCGACGGCTACAAGCTGCCGGATGATCTGGAAGAGCGCATAGAGGATATTATTTTGGGAAAATCCGACATTTCCCATGAGATGCCTACGGAAGACGGCATTGGTACTGTGACCTTCGCGGAAAACGCCGTGCGGGATTATATTGACCATGTGAAGAGTACCGTGCATTTTGCCTTAGACGGCCTGCGGGTGGTGATCGATTGCGCCAACGGTTCGGCTAGCGCTACGGCGGAAACACTGTTTACCGAGCTGGGAGCTCAGGTGACCATGCTCCACAATAATCCCGATGGCGTCAATGTAAACCGGGATTGCGGCTCCACTCACATGGAAAGCCTGCAGGAGTATGTGAAAGCCCATGGGGCCGACGCCGGGGTGGCCTTTGACGGCGACGCCGACCGCTGCCTGATGGTGGACGACCACGGGGATTTTGTAGACGGCGATTTTATCATGGCCATTTGTGCCATGGATATGAAGAGCCGGGGGAAGCTGGCTCAAAACACAGTGGTGGGCACCATCATGACCAATTTGGGCTTCCAGCGGTTCTGCGAGGAAAACGGCATGCGCTTCGAGGCCACAAAAGTGGGGGACCGCTATGTGCTGGAAGAAATGCTGCTGAGCGGTTATGGCTTTGGCGGCGAGCAAAGCGGCCATGTGATTTTCCGGGATTTTGCCACCACCGGCGACGGCCAGCTCACGGCCTGCCAGCTTTTGAGCCTGCTGCGCAGAAGAGAAGCGAAGCTTTCTTCTCTGGCCACGTTGATGGAGCGTTTTCCTCAGACCATGCTGAATATTCGGGTATCTCCCGAGGGCAAGCTGGCCTTTTATACCGACCATAAGGTAAAGGCGGCCATCGATAAAGTGACGGCGACTTTGGGGAAGAACGGGCGGATCATCGTGCGGCCTTCCGGCACAGAACCCCTGCTGCGCATTATGGTAGAGGGCCAGGACGAGGCCGAAATTCAAAGGCTGGCCCAGGATGTGGCCCAGGTCATTGAGGCGCAGCTGCTGTGACAGGGCTCCTATGGTTTCAAATTTTGCGGAAGGCTTACGGAAAAGGAACATGATGAGAACAGCGGAATGGGAAGATTACGAGTTGATAGATACCGCGTCGGGAGAACGGCTGGAGCGCTGGGGGAATATTTTTCTCATCAGGCCTGACCCGCAGATCATCTGGTCAGGAAAAAAGAAGCATCCGGCTTGGAAACAGGCCCATGCCCGTTACCACCGTTCCAGCTCCGGCGGAGGGAAATGGGAAGTTTACCAAAGCGTGCCCCCGGTGTGGGAAATCGGCTGGCAGGGGCTCACTTTCCGGTTAAAAACCATGGGCTTTAAGCACACGGGGCTTTTCCCGGAACAGGCGGTAAATTGGGCCTTTGCCATGGAGAAGCTCAAACAGGCAGGCAGGCAGGTAAAAGTGCTAAACCTGTTTGGATATACTGGGGCCGCCACGTTGGCCTGCGCCAAGGCTGGCGCGGCGGTGACCCATGTGGACGCTTCCAAGGGCATGGTGCAGTGGGCAAAAGAAAACACCCAGGCTTCCGGTCTGGGGGAAAAGCCGGTGCGCTGGTTGGTAGACGATTGCCTGAAGTTTGTCCAGCGGGAGCAGCGGCGGGGGAATACCTATGACGCCATCATCATGGATCCTCCATCCTACGGCCGTGGACCGGGGGGCGAGGTGTGGAAGCTGGAAGAGCAGCTTTATGGCCTTTTGGAACTGTGTGTCCCCATTTTGTCGGAGGCGCCCCTCTTTTTCCTGCTGAACTCCTACACTACGGGCCTTTCCCCCTCGGTGATGGCCTACCTTTTGGGGCTGCTGCTGCAAAAGAGGTTCGGCGGTAAGGTCGCTGCCGGAGAAATTGGCCTGCCGGTGACGGAGACGGGCCTGGTGCTTCCCTGTGGCTCCACTGCCATTTGGGAGGCCTGAGGGCGGCCCTCCGCAGCGGACCACCGGATTTCAAAGGCAGTGAAGTACGCGTTGGTATATACAGTGCCGCGGCTTGCTCCGGCTGCCGCAGTGGAGAACACCATGGCTGTAGTATTTCAGGGTGTTTTTTGCTTTTGTGTACCAATAAAAAGGAGTAAACGGGTTGGCGTTTAAAAAAGGCAAGAAAAGGCCTCTTCCCTTTCTGCTGTTTCCCTGCGAGAGCTTGCGGAAGAGAAGAGCCTAATGGAAAGGAGGTGCTGCTATGGCTTTTTTAGAAGTAAAACAAGTGAGGTTTTCTTACGATGCCCAAACAGCCGACGCCAGGGAGGTGCTCCACGGTGTTGACCTGGAAATAGAGGAAGGGGAATTCGTAGCTCTTTTGGGGCATAACGGCTGTGGAAAGTCTACCATGGCGAAGCTTTTTAACGGTATGCTGCTGCCCACCGCCGGCAAGGTGCTGGTAGGCGGGCTGGACACTTCCCTGGAAGAAAACCAGTTGCCGGTGAGAAAACAGGTAGGGCTGGTGCTGCAAAATCCCGATAACCAACTGGTGGCGGGAATTGTAGAGGAAGACGTGGCTTTTGGCCCGGAAAACCTGGGCGTCCCTCCGGTGGAGATCCGGAGGCGCGTAGATGAGGCCCTGAAAGCGGTGGAGATGTATGAATACCGGGAACATGCCCCCCACAAGCTCTCCGGCGGCCAAAAACAGCGGGTGGCTATTGCCGGGATTATCGCCATGGAAACGAAGTGTATTGTGCTGGATGAGCCCACCGCCATGCTGGACCCGAAGGGCCGTGGGGAAGTGATGGGCACCATTCAGAAGCTGAACCGGGAAAAAGGGATCACGATTGTGCTGATCACACACTATATGGACGAGGCTGTTCAGGCCGGACGGGTAGTGGTGATGGACGAAGGGGACATACTGACAAGCGGCACGCCCCGGCAAGTGTTCCAGCAGGTGGAATTTTTAAAACGTCACAGTTTGGATGTGCCCCAGGCTGCGGAGCTGGTATACCGTTTGGGCGCTTCCGGCGTGAAGTTGCCGGAAATTCCCCTGAATGAGGAGGAATGCGTGGCGATGCTCCGGCGCTATCTGGCAGGGAGAGCAGGGGCTCTCTCATAGAAAGGAATGAGGCAGTTTGCCGGTTTTGGAAACAAAGGATCTGACTTATCAATATGGGATTGGCACCCCTTTTCAAAAAACGGCGGTGGAAAAGGTTTCCATTTCCATTCGCAAGGGAGAATTTCTGGGGGTAATTGGCCATACGGGCAGCGGGAAATCTACCCTCATCCAAATGCTCAACGGCCTGATCCGCCCCACCGGCGGCCAGGTGCTGCTGGACGGGAAAGATATTTGGGCAGAACCCAAAAAAATCCGCGATGTCAGGTTTCGGGTGGGCATGGTGTTCCAGTACCCGGAATACCAGCTTTTTGAAGAAACAGTGTGGAAAGATATCATGTTCGGCCCTAAAAATATGGGGCTTTCCGAAAACGAGGCCAAGGAACGGGCCATGGAGGCCGCCCACTTTACAGGGCTCAAGGAGGAGCTTTTAGAGAAATCTCCCTTCGAGCTTTCCGGCGGGGAAAAGCGGCGGGCCGCCATCGCCGGGGTCATCGCCATGGACCCGGATGTGTTAATTTTAGACGAGCCCACCGCCGGGCTGGACCCCAGGGGCCGAGATGTGCTGCTGGCTCAGATCACCCAATACCACAAAGCCCGGGGGAATACGGTGCTGCTGGTTTCCCACAGCATGGAGGATATTGGCCGCACAGCCGACCGGCTGTTGGTGATGAGCGGCGGCCACGCCGTGATGCTGGAAGAGACAAAGGCGGTGTTTTCCAAGGGGGAGGAGCTGGAAAAGTTGGGCCTGCGGGTACCCCAAATCACAAAGATCATGCAGGAGCTTTACAAAATGGGCTGCCCGGTGGACCCCGCCACTCTTACGGTAGACGACGCCTTTGGGCAGCTGCTGCCCTTTTTCAAACGGAAGGAGGAGTTGCGATGATCGCCGATATCACCTTGGGGCAATTTTTCCCGGGCCATTCCATGCTGCATAAAACGGACCCCCGGGTGAAAATATGCCTGATTATCTTTCACATCGTGCTCATCTTCACGGCGGGAAACTTCTTTTCCTTGGGATTGGTGGTCCTCTTTACCTTCCTTGGAATGTGTGTCTCCAAAGTCCCCTTAAAGCTCTATGTAAAGGGCCTGAAGCCCATTTTGTTTATTGTGGTGTTCACTGCGGTGCTCAACATTTTTTATGGGACCGGGGAGCCCCTTGTGCAGTGGGGCTGGTTAAAAATCACAGGAAACGGCATTTTGAACGCCCTGTTTGTTTCCGTGCGCATTGTGCTGTTGATTTTCACCAGCTCGGTGCTCACTTTCACCACCTCCCCCAACCAGCTGACAGACGCCATTGAGCGGCTTCTAAAGCCCCTTTCCAAGCTCCATGTGCCGGTGCACGAGTTCGCCATGATGATGACCATTGCCCTGCGGTTTGTCCCCCTTTTGCTGGAAGAGACCGATAAGATCATGAGCGCCCAAAAGGCCAGAGGAGCCGATATGGAAAGCGGTGGGATTTTGCAGCGCATCAAGGCTTTGATCCCAGTGTTGATCCCTCTGTTTGTTTCTGCCTTTCGCCGGGCCTACGATTTAGCCACCGCCATGGAGAGCCGGTGTTATCACGGAGGCGAGGGCAGGACCAAAATGCGGGTTTTGAAGCTCGGGAAGCAGGATGTCTTTATCCTTGGCGCAGTGGCGCTGTTTCTGGGGGCCTTCCTGCTGCTGAACCTGTGGCTGCCCCCGGCTATCTTGCGGTGAGGGAAAGGAGAGATCAGGTGGAACGGAACCTGCTTTTTACCATGAGTTATGACGGATCCGCCTATCACGGATGGCAGGTCCAGGAAAACGCCCTCACTGTTCAAGCGGTGTTCCAGGGAGCCTGGCAGGCTGTTACCGGCCGCCGGGAAGACTTGAAGGCCTGCTCCCGCACCGATACGGGCGTCCACGCCAGAGAATTCTGCGTCAGTGTCAAAACAGAAAGCAAAGTCTCGCCGGAACGGTTCCCGGCGGCTCTCAACCGTCATTTGCCGGAAGATATCGCAGTGAAAAGCTGCAAGGAGATGCCCTTCGATTTTCACGCTCGGTATTCCTGTAAGGGAAAGGAATACTGCTATGAGATTTGGAACCACCCTGTCCGGGACCCCTTTCTCAGAGGCCGTGCCCTTCACTATTGGTACTCGCTGGAGGAGGAACTGTTGGATCGGGCGGCAAAAGGATATTTGGGCAGCCACGACTTTTCTTCCTTCTGTACCCTGGATCGCCGGGAAAAAGGGGATCTCACCCGCACGGTCACAAAGGCTCAGGTCCGGCGTCAGGGGAATATGGTGGTCTTCACCGTGGCGGCAGACGGGTTCCTTTACAATATGGTGCGCATTATGGTGGGAACCTTGCTGCGGGTACAGCAGGGGAAAATACGGGCGGAGGAGATTCCAGAGATCATAGAAGCCAAGGACAGGCGGCGGGCGGGCCCTACGGCACCTGCCTGCGGGCTATATTTAAACCGGGTGTTTTACGAATAGGACCGACCTGAGTCGGGAAAGAAGGTAGGTGAAGCCATGAAGCAGGGAAAGCACCAGCGAGAAAAGGAACCTCCCAAAAAAGAAAAGCCGAAAAAGAAGGGGAAACAGCCTGCCCCGAAGATCATTCAGTTGAAAGATTTCCAGGAGGAGCCCAGGGCAGAGCTGGCATATGAGGGCGAAGAGGAAGAAGCCGAAAAGGAGCAGCTAAAAAAGCTTAAGGTACCCAAAGCGGTTTATCAGGTAGGGGTAATCCTGCTGGTGGCCATCCTGGGCCTGGCTATTTGGCTGAACCGGGGCAGCCTGACGCCGGATAATATCGTCAGCTGGCTGAAGCTGCAAGTGATGGGTGCCGGAATAGGGGACGGGTTTCCTGTACCCATTACCGGCGGGGAGGTAATGAGCCGGAATTTCGCCCAGTCCGGCGGAGTGGCTGCTGTGCTCAGCGACACCTCTTTTACCCTGCTGAATTCCACCGGCCAGACGTTGGTTTCTCTGCGGCACGGCTTTAGCAGTCCGGTGCTGCGCGGGGCTAATGGGAATTATTTGCTTTATCATTTAGATGGCGGCGGCTATTTCCTGCAAAATGGGGCCGACACCTTGGCAGAGGGCACCGCTCCCAACGATATTTTGGCAGGCGCGGTAAGCGGGAACGGCCGTTACGCCCTGGGGATGCAGGGCGGCGGAGGCGCTTCCTACTTCCAAGTCTATTTGAAGAATGGAACGCTTCAATACGAATACCAGTTTTCCAAAGGGTACCTCACCGCTTTGGCGTTAAACGCGGATGGCACCTACGGGGCCTCCTGTACGGTATACAGTGAAGGCGGCGAAATGGTCTCCAAGGTCACCGTGTTCTATTTTGGCAGCCCGGAGCCCATAGCGGAGTACGAAAGCCGTGGAAACCTGCTGTTGGACCTCTATTGGAGCGATAACGGGAAATTGTTTGCTGTGGGAGATACCGCGGCCCTTGTGGCCGATTCTGCTTCCCTGGAATTCCGGGAGCAAAGCTATGAGGGCCGCCAGCTTACAGCCTACTGCCTCATGGGAAACCGGGCTTTCCTTTCGGTTTCCGCCTATGAATATTCCGGCTCCAGCATCATTTTGGTACTGGATGGAGAACGGGAGATCACGCGGATCACAGCCGAAAATCGGGTAGAAGCCCTTTCCGCTGCCGGAGGGACGATAGGGGCTCTGGAGGGCGGTAATCTGGTGCTTTACGATTATACGACCGGTATGCGGCAGGCAGAGGTTTTCGCAGGCGCCGACGCCAAGGGGATTGCGCTGCTCAATGAACGGGCCGCCTACATTTTGGGAATTAGTGAAATCCGGGCCTTAGAGGCGGAGTGAGTAAAAACCTGACAGATTTCTGTAAGGGACAGGGGGTTGTAGAACCCGGCAGATTGTGATATATTAAATGTTGGCACGCTGGTTTTGGCGGGCTATCATTCGTAGGAAAGGGCAATCGCGCTTATGAACTTTGCTTTGGATATCCTCTTGGTGGTCATTATCGCTATTTTTGTGGTAGTAGGGGTGAAGCGTGGCTTTATTAAATCGGCAGTCCGTTTTTTGGGTGCTGTGATTTCTGCCGTGTTGGCTTCTATTCTGGGCGGGATGGCGGCCCAATGGCTGTATGACACCTTGTTCCGCGCGGCTTTGGTAGAAAAGATCGGCAATACCATTGTCATGTCCGACGGGGTCCAGGCGGTACAGAAAGTTTTGAGCTCCTTGCCGGATTTTATCGTGCGGGTTTTAGAAGCCGCCGGTATTACGGAGGGCAGCCTTTCCGGAGATATTGCCGGACAAAGCGGACGTATTGCCAATGTTTTGGCTTCGGCCTTGGAGCCTGTGTTTGTCAGCTTTTTGAAGGTGCTTACAGTGACAGGCCTGTTTCTGTTGTTCATGGTGCTGGTGCGGGTGCTGGCCAATGTGGTGTCCGCCGCATTTGAACTTCCCCTTTTGGACCAGGTTAACGGTCTTCTGGGCGGTGTGTTTGGGCTCTTCCTGGCCTTGCTGGTGGTTTGGGTGGTTCTGGGGGCTTTGCAGGTGTTTTTGCCCATGCTGGCTTCGGACACCCAGGCGCAGGTTCAGGAATGGCTAGACTCTTCTGTATTGACAGGCTTTATTGTGGGGCTGAACCCCTTGGGAGGCATGTTCCGCTAAGGCGGGCAAGGCCGGTTTGGGAATAGGAGCCCTTGTTTTGGGGATTATGAAAAAGGAAAAGTGAGGGGTATGGAAGATGCCCACAGAAAAAAAACCAAGAAATCAAAATCTTACAGTGCCCAACGCGCTTTCTGTGTTTCGCATTATTATTGTGCCGTTTTTCGCCTGGTTCTTTTTAAAGGAAAATCTGCCCTTGGCGGCGATGCTGCTGGCACTTTCCGGCCTTTCCGATCTGTTTGACGGCATGATCGCCAGAAAGTTCAACCAGGTGACAGAGCTTGGCAAAATGCTGGATCCCTTTGCCGATAAGTTGACCCAAGGCGTGGTGGCCTTATGTTTGGCTATTCGGTTTCCAGCGATTTGTCCCATTCTCATCCTCTTTATTTTCAAGGAGCTGGTGATGCTGTGCTGCGCTGTAGTTTTGCTAAAAAAGAAAAAGAGACCCTGTGCGGCCATGTGGTATGGAAAAGTGGCTACGGTCATGTTTTATCTCTCTGTTTCTGTCATTGTGATCATGGATGGCTTTTTCCAGGTGAGGGCCCAGGTGTTTGACGCTGTGGCCTATGTGATGCTCATAGTCACCGCAGGGATGATGCTTTATTCCGGATTCCGGTATTTCCAAATATTTCGGGAAATTTTTCACTCCGATGACGAAAAATATGAATTGGACCTGCCCGACGAGATCCGTGCGAAAACGGTGCGGGAAAGCAAGCGTGAAAAGAAGTAACAGGAAAGGACCAGATCACTATGTTGATGTGTACCCGTTGTAAAAAGCGGCCTGCCGTTGTATTTGTTTCCAATTCTTTAGATGGGGCTCCCCAGGGGCTTTGCTTTGTGTGTGCGAAAGAGCTGGGCTTGAAACCCATCAACGACATTATGGAAAAAATGGGGATTACCGATGAGGAAATGGAAGCCGCCAGCGAACAGATGAAAGAGCTGATGGAGCTGAATGAACAGGATGACGAGCTCTTTACTCCCGGCGGGGCTGCCACTTTCCCCGCCAATATGATGTTGGGTGGAGCGCCGGGGCAAAACGGCGGAACCCAAGTGGAAGAAAAAAAAGAGAACGTTCACAAAAAGAAGAGGAAACATATCGCAAACCATTGTACCGACCTTACCGGAAAAGCCCGCCGGGGCGAGCTGGACCGCATTGTAGGCCGGGAAAAGGAAATTGAGCGGGTCGTTCAAATTTTATCCCGCCGCACAAAGAACAACCCCTGCTTGATCGGAGAGCCCGGCGTGGGTAAGACGGCGGTGGTAGAGGGTTTAGCCCTGCGGATTGCGGAAGGAACGGTACCGGCAAAGCTGAAGAATAAAGAGGTCCAGCTGCTGGACCTGACCTCCCTGGTGGCCGGGACCCAATTCCGGGGCCAATTTGAAAGCCGCATCAAAGGCCTGGTAGACGAGGTAAAGGCAGATGGAAATGTCATCCTCTTCATCGATGAAGTCCACAGCTTGGTAGGAACGGGAGACGCCGAGGGCAGTATGAACGCTGCCAATATCTTGAAGCCCGCCCTCTCCCGGGGCGAAATCCAGGTGATTGGAGCTACGACCTTTGCGGAATACCGGAAATATATCGAAAAGGACGCGGCCTTGGAACGGCGGTTCCAGCCGGTCACTGTCGGTGAACCTTCGGTAAAAGACGCTGTGGATGTGATTTTGGGCATCAAGAGCTATTATGAAGCTTATCACCGGGTGACGGTGTCGCCCCAGGTGGCCAGGCGGATTGTAGTTTTGGCCGAACGGTATATCAACGACCGCTATTTGCCCGACAAGGCCATTGACCTGCTGGACGAAGCCTGCGCCTGTGCCGCTTTGCGGAACAAGAAGCTGGCGGAATACGATGACGCCCGGTTTGCCTTGGCAAAGGAACGGGTGCGGGAACAAGACCTTTCCAACCCTTCCGGCGATAAGCCTTTAGACTATGAGGAACTAGCCAAGACCCATTACCGCATTGCGGCCTTGGAAGAGAATTTGGAGGCAATGGAAAAGGATGGAGTCTTTGCCGCAGTAGAGGAAAAGGATCTGGCCTATGTCATTGAGCTTTGGACGGGAATTCCGGCTTCCCGCATTGAAGAAAACGAGCTGAAAAAGCTGGCAGATCTGGAGGGGGTGCTCTCCGAAAAGATCATCGGACAGGAAGAGGCTGTCAAGGCCATTTCTGCCGCGATTCGCCGCAGCCGGGTGCAGATCAGCCCCAGAAGGCGTCCGGCCTCCTTTATCTTTGTAGGTCCCACCGGCGTGGGAAAAACCGAACTGGTGCGGGTGCTTTCCCAGGAGCTGTTCGACACCCCGGAAACGCTGATCCGCCTGGATATGTCGGAATTCATGGAAAAGCATTCCGTTTCCAAAATCATAGGTTCTCCTCCCGGCTATGTGGGCTATGAAGAGGCGGGCCAGCTGACAGAAAAGGTTCGCCGCCGTCCCTATTCGGTACTCCTTTTTGACGAGATAGAAAAGGCCCATCCGGACGTGATGAATATCCTGCTGCAAATCCTGGACGAAGGCCGCATTACCGACGCCCATGGCAGAACGGTGAACTTCGAAAACACCGTGATTGTCATGACCTCCAACGCGGGCAGCGACCGGAAAGAGGCTTCTTTGGGCTTTGCCAAAACCACGGCGGATATCAGCCGGGAGAAGGCCATGAAAGCCCTGAACGAGTTCCTTCGTCCGGAATTTTTGAGCAGGATTGATGAAGTGATCGTGTTCCGTCCTTTGTCAGTGGAGGACTACCAGGCCATCGCCAATTTGATGCTGAACGAGTATGTAGATTCCTTAAAGGAGAGAGGAATTTCCTTCACCTTTAGCCAGGAGGCCTGCGCTTTGCTGGCGGAGAAATCCATACACGGCAAAAGCGGAGCTCGTGACCTGCGCAGTCAGATCCGCCGTTTGGTGGAAGACAAAATAGCCGCTTTGCTGGTAGAAAAGGGCGAAGGCGGTGTTGCCGGGATTTCAGTGGGGGCAGCGGAAAACGAGATCGTGATCCAAACCCTGTGACAAAAGGCTTTTCGGCTTTCGGAAGAGGTGCCGGGGAAGGCGCTTCTTCCGGAGCCTTGGAAAGAGACTCCCGGCCGTGCTGTTAGAAGTTCAGCTTGGAAACTTTTTTGTCAGGCGGGAGAATTTTCCGCAGAAAATTCCATTTTTTCCATTGACGAAGTGGCAGCACTGTGCTATAATAACTCGTGTTGCTGAATATGCGGGTGTAGTTCAGTGGTAGAACCCCAGCCTTCCAAGCTGGTCGTGTGGGTTCGATTCCCATCACCCGCTCCAAGGCAAGTGGATCGGGTAACGTTTTCTTGTGCGGAAGTAGCCAGGAATTCTGTTTTCGGAATCGAACCCGAGAGGGTTTGCGCGTGAAAAAATCGTTCCGGTGGAACGATTTCAGCGCAGAGCGGCAAGGCCGGTACCAAAGAGCGGAGCTCTTGGGTGGCCGAGCCATCTGACGCGAAGCGTCAGGTCGATTCCCATCACCCGCTCCATTATTTCCTTTGCGGGCCAGAAGAAACAAGCCCCAAACATGCGCCAATAGCTCAGCTGGATAGAGCAACTGCCTTCTAAGCAGTAGGCCAGGGGTTCGAGTCCCTTTTGGCGCGCCAATATGGTGGATGTAGCTTAGCTGGTTAAAGCGCCAGTTTGTGGCACTGGAGACCGTGGGTTCGAATCCCATCTTCCACCCCACTAGGACACGGAGTTTAACGATCTTAGGCTCCGTGTCCCCAAATATTGGGCTGTCGCCAAGCGGTAAGGCAACGGACTTTGACTCCGTCACCCGTGAGTTCGAATCTCGCCAGCCCAGCCATGTCGCAGCGAGCCCTTGTGGCTTGCTGCGGCTTTCTTTTTGGCGGGCATCGTCTCCCGCATCTCTCAGGGGTGCCCTTGTCAAACCCTCGGCGTGTGAAGGGCCACGAAATTTCCCGTCTCAAATAGCCAATTTATCCTACTGCCATTATAAAAAATTATTCGCGGCTGTGGCTGTAAAGTATAATTTTATTTCGCAGGGTTTTCCTTCACTTTCTCTTGTCAATTTTCAAAAGGTTATGATGGGATTTTTCAATCCGATCTCTGAGCTTTCCTTCCTCATCTCATATGTATAGAAGTCGCCCTGCAAGATTGGTAAAATATTCAGTTGCAATTTTATGAAAAAGTGCATATAATAAAGATAGATAGAAGGAAACCTTCTATCGCAAACCGGAAGATGATCCTCTGCCCCTATTGGCAGAGGCGGCACTTCCGGTTTATTTTTTTATGTACCGCAGCACTTTCTTAAGTTCCCTGTCGGACACAAGGAACACATCTACAGAACCAAGCACAATTCGTCGAGCACGCTGAGAAACGATAATTTCTATCTCTTCTATTGGCAAAATACTGGCAGAGAAATCCAGAATGATCCCTCCAGGACGCTTTTGGATTTGTTTTGCGGCATCCCTCACGGCGCGGTCAATGGAGCTTTTACTCGAAACGCTTTTGAGCTCCCATGCCCGCCCATTCCACAGAAAATCCGGAGTCCTATCGCCTTGTTCTTTGGACTCTTTCAGTAAGGTGATGGTTCCGCCAAAAGCATTGTGGAGCCAATCTGCCATTTGGATTTCTTTTCTGTGTTCACCTAGCTTGTACCCGTTTTCATAAGAAATTGACCCTTGCCCAGGTGTCGCCGCATCCAAATATTCCTTCGTCACATTTTGCTTTTCCATGTCATTTATTGTAGCATGCAAAGAAGCTTTTTTCAAGCTGACCTTATGGCTCGCCGCCCTCCTTGACCTGCACCGTCGTGCGAGAGAATTTAAAAACTGACGTTTCAAGCTTTTTTTAGGGGCTGCCGCCCCAAACTTCGCTTGGGCAAATTTTATTGCGGGAAACTAACTGGAAACGTGGGGGTTACAAAGGGGCGAAGCCCCTTTTACAAAGAAAAAATAAAAACGCAAAAAGCAGCAGCTCCTGGCAAAGGCAGAAATTATGTTTTGCGTAATGGAAAAGGTGGGGTAAAGCCCATGGAAAACAATCCCTCAGTCAGCTTTGCTGACAGCTCCCTTTGCACAAGGGAGCCTTGGGCGTTGCCGTGACGGAAAGACAAAAGCGGTGATCCAAAGGGGAAATCGGGGTCCGATTTCCCCTAAGAAATTTGCCTGCGGCAAATTTTATTGCGGGAAGCTAACTGGAAACGTGGGGGTTACAAAGGGGCGA
>CANSKS010000029.1 GCA_947647615.1 uncultured Neglectibacter sp. | reverse complement strand
TGTACCCCTTCCAGACGGCTTAGAAACGCTTCATAGGTCAACCGCGTTCCCCCCTTGAGGGGTAACCCCTAATTTTTCTATCAAAAATCGGGCGATATCTTCCGCTGGGATATCCGCAAACACAGAACGTTCAGGGTCTAAATGGAATTTTCCATCTTCGCCTTTTACCATATACCCGCTAACAGGTATGTTCTTGCATATGGCCATGTTTATGCCTCCAATTCACTGAGTTTGTTTACTAAGTCTTCCCGCAGGGCTGGTTTCCAGTATGCAGCCGGCGCAATGCTTTTGTACCGCTGTCATTACTTTAGAGTGCTGCTGGCCTGTCCATAGCCTTTCTTCCTTCTCTTCCAGTTCCGCGGCTGCCGCTTTCCCGTTGGGAGTTGGGTAGTACTTTAAAATTTCTTTCATAGGTTACGCCTCAATTTGTGTGTTACTTTAAAGTTTACACTTTTGGTAAAAAAATAAGCTCATCCATAGTGCAATGGTACAGCTCACAGATTTTTGCTGCTTGTCTTATATTGGGCGTTGTTTCTCCTCTCTCCCATTTTCCAACAGTTTCCCGGCTCACTTCTAATTTCCCTGCCGCTTCTCGCTGGTTTAAGCCCGCATTAACACGGGCTGCCTTTAATGTTATGGCCATTTTTTCACCTGCCTTTCTTTTTCTTGTCATCTTAAAGTTTACACCTTAGAGAATGCTTTGTCAATAACTTAAAGATAACATTTTTATATTTTCCGTTGACTTTTGTTTACTTTAAAGTTATAATTCTCAATAAGGAGACGAAAGGCAGGTGGCCATAATGTTAGAATATGATAATTCAATTTTTGCTTATAACTTGAAAAAGCTAATGCAAGAAAAGGGAATTGGACAGCGTGAGCTAGCCCGGCAGCTTGGAATCAGTGCAACAACGGTTTCGGGGTGGTGCAATGGTCTAAAAGTTCCAAGAATGGGAAAAATAGAAACCCTTGCAGCTTTCTTCCATGTGGAAAAATCAGACCTTATAGAACCTCAAACAGAGAAGCGGCAGGAGAAAGGCGTAAAAATTCCAGTATTGGGCTATGTGCGGGCAGGGATTCCCGTAGAGGCCGTGGAAGAAATACTAGACTATGAGGAAATCCCGGAAAGCATGGCAATGAGAGGGGATTTTTTTGGGCTAAAGGTGAAAGGTGACAGCATGGAGCCCCGAATTTGTGCGGGTGACGTTGTGATCGTGCGAAAGCAGCCGGACGTAGAAAGCGGGGAAATCGCCGTGGTGCTGGTAAATGGAGACGAGGCCACTGTAAAACGGCTTATGAAGCAGGCAAACGGAATTTTATTGCAGGCTTTTAACCCCGTATACCCGCCGCTTTTCTTTTCCACGGAAGATATTGAGGAAAAGCCTGTTTCGGTTGTGGGGAAGGTTGTGGAGCTGAGGGGAAAATTCGAGTAAAGCATCGATTCAAAAATAAAAGCCCCTCAGAGGTTCGCCCGTTGAAAGATTCCAAGCTTTGGGTTAGGTTCAGCAATGAGGAAAGCGGAAGTTTGAGAAACCACTTTGCCGAAGCTTTGTTATGTGTGGGAGGGCGTGGAAAATGAAAAAGGCTGTGATTTATGCCCGCTATTCTTCGGATCGGCAGACGGAAGACAGCATAGAAGCCCAGGTGAGGGCCTGCCGGGAATATGCTGCCGCTCATGATCTCCATATCCTAGAAGTGTATGCCGATGAAGCAATTAGCGGAAAAGGGGAAAAAACTGCAAGCCGGGCCAGGTACCAAAAGCTTTTGCGTGACGCTGGAAAGGGCACGTTTGAAATCATATTGATTCACAAGTATGACAGGATCGCCCGCAATCTGGGGGAACATGTCAACCTGGAACAGCGGTTAAACAAGAAGGGCGTTACCTTGATAGCGGCAGCCCAGGATTTCGGAAGCTCGAAAGAAGCCAAAATCATGCGGGCGCTCACTTGGAGCATGTCGGAGTATTACATAGACAATTTAGCGGAAGAAACGAAGAAGGGACACCGGGAAACCGCTTTGAAGGGCTTGCATAATGGAGGATATCCGCCTTTCGGGTACGACGTGGTGAATCAACAGTATGTTATCAATGAGCTGGAAGCCCATTATGTGAAGAGAATCTTTTCGGCCGCTGTGGAACGTCGGGGCTTTGTGGAGCTGATCAGCGAGATGAACCGGGCGGGGATTCGGGGAAAAAGAGGAAAACCTATCCGGTATACACAAATTTATGAGATGCTGAAAAACGAAAAATATACGGGGGTGTATCTTTATTCCACGGAAGAAGAGAAAAACCGTGGGAAGCGGCGGGAGAAACCCCACGCGATAAGAATAGAAAACGCCTTGCCGGCAATTATCGACAAGGCACAATTTATGGAGGTGCAGAAGATCATGGCAGAACGGAAACAGATAGGAAAAAAGGCGGGTTACCTATGCAGCGGTTTGGTTTATTGCAAGTGTGGGGCCAAGATGCACGGAACAAAGTCTGAAAGGAAAGGGCACACTTACCATTATTTTGTGTGCTCTGAAAAGTGTGGCGCTCCGGTTGTGCGAATGGAAGAGGTTGATAAGGCCGCTGTAGAGTACCTGCATACTTTGCTAACGGAAGAAAACCAGGCTTCTATTGCGGACGCAATGCGTAAATACCAGGCAAGCGAAGGGAACCGCATGGAGGAATTCAAAGCTGTTCTAAAACAGCGCATAGACGAAAAGCGGCAGCAATACGATTCTTTACTAGCGAATCTATCCAGCGGGCAGCTTCCTGCCAGCGTGGTAAGCGACATAGGGGAGGAGATGCAGAGCCTGAAGGAACAGATCACGACGCTGGAACAAACAGAACCACCGAAGGATTTCACGGTAGATCAAATTAGGGCATGGTTAGAAGCCATTAAAGCAGCCCCTGATGAAAAGGCAGTCCATCTTTTGATCGAACGGATAGAAGTAAAAAATAAGACCGAATTTAACATACAAAGTACATTAAACTCGGTCTTGAGTAAAAGTGGTTGCGGGGGCAGGATTTGAACCTACGACCTTCGGGTTATGAGCCCGACGAGCTACCGAACTGCTCCACCCCGCGATATAAATTAAGCATGTTACTTGCAACTTCTTAAGTATAATACAGGTAAAAGGAAAAGTCAATAGTAAAATAAAAAAAAGTTGGCCTCTTTTCCCAGCTGTGGTTTGCCGCCCAAAAGAAAGAAACCAAAAGTGGCCCTTTATTTTTTTTGCGGTTTCGTCTATAATAAGAAAAAGACATACCGGAAAGATACGGGATAAGGGTGGTTGAATAGAGTATGGCGGAATATAATATTTCTTTGGAAAGGATTATGGAAGAGCTAGGGCTACGGGAAGTCTATTTGCCAAAAGCGGCCAAGGAAATTTTGATCTGTTCGCGGGACGTGAATCGTCCCGGTGTGGAGCTTAATGGTTACAGTGAATGCTTTGACCCCGACCGCATCACAATTTTGGGACGTTCTGAAACTGAGATGCTCAAAAGCTTTGGGGAAGAGAGAAAAGCCCAGGCGATTGACCGTTTTTTTGCCCTGCACCCGCCAGTGGTAATTGTGGCCCGGAATATTGAAATTAGCCAGGATATGTTGGCTGCCGCTCAAAAATATGAGATTCCTTTGCTTTCTTCAAAAGATTCCACTTCGAATTTGCTTGCCAGTTTGGTGGCTTTTTTGAATGTGGAGTTGGCACCCCGTATTACCCGTCATGGCGTATTGATGGAGGTATACGGCGAAGGCATTTTGTTGGTGGGCGACAGCGGCGTGGGAAAAAGTGAAACTGCCATTGAACTCATTAAACGAGGGCACCGGCTCATCGCCGACGACGCGGTGGAGATCCGCCGGGTGTCCGGGAAATCTTTGGTGGGCCAGGCTCCGGAAAACATCCGTCATTTCATTGAGCTGCGGGGCATTGGCATTGTAAATGCCCGGCGTATTTTTGGTATGGGCGCTGTAAAACTTACCGAGAAGATCGACATGTGTATCAATATGGAAATTTGGGATGCCACAAAGAATTACGACCGTATGGGCATTGACAGTGAAGTTACGGAAATTTTGGGGATAGAGGTGCCGGTGCTCACAATTCCTGTAAAGCCCGGAAGAAACCTGGCGGTGATCATTGAGGTGGCCGCTATGAATAACCGTCAGAAAAAGATGGGTTATAACGCGGCTTACGAGCTGCTTTCCAGCCTGGGTGTGGACGTTGCGGAGCTGCAGGGAGTAGACATCAAGCGGGAGTTGGATATTTAAGTCGGCCCGATTTCTGGGATAAATGGGCTTTGGGTTACGGCAATCTGCTTTGCGGCAGGGGCCAATAGGTCAGAAGGGAATGATATTATGGGATATACTGTCATCGCGGATCTGCACACGCATAGTCTGGCTTCCACTCACGCTTTTAGCAGCGTGACCGAGCTGGTAAAGGCTGCGGCGGAAAAGGGACTTTTTGCTTTGGCGATCACCGATCACGCCAAGACAATGCCGGGCTCCCCGGGGCCTTGGCACTTCGGCGCTTTGCGTGAGATTCCCCTTTATTACCGAGGGGTGATGACTGTCGCGGGAATTGAGGCCAACGTACTGGATTTTCAGGGAAATTTAGATGTGGAAAAGCAAGATATCCCCAAGTTGGATTGGATCATCGCCTCCATCCATAATTTGGGCCTGGAAGGCCTGCGGGACCCTGATGTGGAAAAATGTACCCAGTTGTGGCTGCAGGTAGCGAAAAACCCGAAAGTGAATGTGATTGGCCACAGCGGTGACCCGCTTTTTGCTTATGATTATGAAAGAGTAGTCCCGGAATTTGGCGCTCAGCATAAGCTGGTAGAGATCAACAGCCACACCTTTTCCGTTCGAAAACAGAACGTGGAAAACTGCCGGAAAATTGCCATTGCCTGCAAAAAGCATGGTGTGCCTGTGGTGGTGAATTCCGACGCCCATTTTGAAACGGATGTGGGAAATGTGAAAGCGGCCTTAAAGCTGTTGGAGGAAGTGGATTTTCCGGAAGAACTAATTGTGAACGCTTCCCAGGCAAGACTTCGCGATTATTTGGAGGCCCACACGAATATATTTCATAACAGGCCAAACTGACCAGACCAGGAGGAAGTCTCTTTGAAGTTGAGCTATGACCAGATAGACCATACAGCCGCGTTTTTTTGCTGTCACATCGAAACCGATGAGCCCATGAAGCGGCATACTACCTTTCAAATTGGCGGTCCTGCCGACAGGTTTTATACAGTGGAAACGTCCCAGCAGCTGGCAGCGCTGTTGAATGCGCTTGTTCAGGCGGAAATCCCGTACCTGGTTTTGGGAAAAGGTTCCAATTTGTTGGTTTCTGACCAAGGCTTTCGAGGGGCGGTGCTGTACCTTTCCGGGAAGTTCCGGGAGGTGAAAAGCCTGGGAGATGGAGCGATCCGGGCGGGGGCGGCGGCTTCTTTGGCTTCGGTTTGTGCCTTCGCCAGAGATAACGGCCTTTCCGGCTTAGAGTTTGCCTGGGGCATTCCCGGTTCCGTAGGCGGTGCGGTTTATATGAACGCGGGAGCTTACGGCGGTGAAATGAAGGATGTGGTAAAACGGGTGGAGTCGCTGACACCGGAGGGGAAAACAGAATCTTTTTTTGGTGAAGCTTTAGATTTCTCTTACCGGCGAAGTCGTTATACCGGAAAAGAGGAGGCTGTCACTTTCGCGGAATTCCAGCTTGAGCCAAGCAGTGGCGCGCAGATCGCCGGAAAAATGGAAGAACTGATGGGTCGCAGGAAAGCGAAACAGCCTTATGATATGCCCAGCGCCGGCAGCATATTTAAGCGTCCGGAAGGCGCTTTTGCCGCTGCGCTCATAGAAGAATGCGGGCTCAAGGGCCTGCAGGTAGGCGGTGCTCAAGTGAGTCCTAAGCACGCGGGGTTCATTGTAAATACAGGAGGCGCTACCTGCGCCAATGTGTTGGCGCTTATCGAAAAAGTACAGGAAACCGTTCTCCGGGAAAAGGGAATTTCCCTGGAATGTGAAGTGCGGGTAATCGGATAAAGCGTCTGGCTTCTTTATAGAGGGCCAGGAAGGGAGAATTGTATTGGGTATGGAATTTGTGGTGGTAACAGGCCTTTCCGGCGCGGGGAAAACCAGGGCTATGCATGCTATGGAAGATATTGGCTTTTTTTGCGTCGATAATCTGCCTCCGGCGCTGATCCCGGTTTTTTACGACCTCTGTATGAAATCGGAAGGGCTGAAAGGCCGGGTGGCTGTGGTGACAGACACTCGGGGCGGTGAGCTTTTTAAATCGTTCTTTACTGCTATGGAGTCTTTAAAAAGAGATAAGCGGCCCTATCGCATTTTGTTTTTAGATGCGGGAGATGCCGTTTTGGTTCAGCGTTTTAAAGAGACCCGAAGGAAGCACCCCCTTTCGGAAGACTTGAATGGCTCTTTGGAACAATCGGTGAAGCTGGAGCGTGAAATGCTGAAGCCAGTACGGGAATGCTCCGACTATGTGATCGACACAACCGGAGTTTCTCCGGCCCAGTTAAAGGCTAGGATCACGGAGCTGTTTTTAAACAGTGTGGAAGATTCCCTTTCTGTTCATTGTATCAGCTTCGGTTTTAAATTCGGAATCCCCATGGAGGCGGACTTGGTGTTTGACGTTCGCTGCCTGCCCAACCCTTTTTATGTGGACGAGCTTCGCCCGCAGACCGGCTTGGACGCGGCGGTGCGGGATTATGTGATGGAAAAGGAAGAAACCAAGGGTTTTGTGGCCCGTTTTACCGATATGATAGATTACCTTTTGCCCCTTTACAGCCGTGAGGGAAAAAGCCAGTTGGTGATTGCAGTGGGGTGTACAGGCGGCCATCACCGTTCGGTAGCGCTGGCTCAATACATGTGCGACCATTTGAGTGAAAGGGGGATGCGCACCAGCGTTACTCATCGGGATATTCAAAAGTTTTAACGGGAAGGCTGTTTTGGGACGGACCGAAAAACAAGGGGAATGGGCCAATGTCTTTTACGTCAGATATCAAAATGGAACTGTGTAAATTGGAAAACAAGAAGCTGTGTTGTATGAAAGCCGAATGCTATGGCATTTGGCTTTTTTCCAAATGTTTTTCCTTAAAGGCTTCTGCCTTTGTGACAGAAAACGGGTTGGTGGCCAGAAAAATGGCGGAGCTTTCGGCCGCCGCGGCGGGCGCCCAGCCGGAAACCAGTTTTGTCATGAGCCGCAGGAAAAAGCCGGCTTACCGGGTGACCTTGCCGGAAGAGGAGTCCCGGCGGGGATTGCTCTCCGCCTTTGGCCATACCGGAGAGGAGACCAGCCTGCGGGTTCACTGGGAAAACCTGAAAGGACCCTGTTGCGTACAGGCCTTTTTGCGAGGCAGCTTTTTGGCCTGCGGCACCGTCACGGACCCCCAAAAGGAGTACCATTTGGAGTTTTCAGTGCCCTAGCAAAATTTAGCTAAGGACTTTTTGCTCCTTTTAAAAGATAAGGCGGCCCGTGATTTTACCCCCTCTGTTTCCCAGCGCAAGGGCCTTTGGGTGGTGTATTTGAAGGACAGCGGGCAAATAGAAGATCTACTTACCTACCTAGGGGCGTCTTCCGCCTCCATGGAACTCATGCAGGTCAAGATGTACAAAGAGGCCAAGAACAATATTAACCGGAAGTCCAATTTTGAAACGGCAAATATGGATAAGACCTATTCTGCCTCTGCCCGGCAAACGGCGGCTATTGCCGTAATCAACGACACCATAGGAATCGACGCCTTGCCAGAAGAGCTGCAAGCACTGGCCCGCCTTCGGCTGGAGCATGCCGGCATGACTCTAAGGGAGCTGAGTGAGATACTGGGGATTAGCCGGAGCGGGGTAAATCATTGGATGCAAAAGTTGATTTTACTGGGGGAAAAGCTGGCGGAAGAAAAAGGGATTTCCGCCTTGATGGGTGTCCAACCGGTTGAGGAGAGCCAGAAGAGCGGCAAACGGTAGCCGTTCAAAAGCGGCAAGAGAAAGGAGAGTTTTTTTGGGTTTTACACATTTGCACTTGCATACAGAGTATAGTTTGCTGGACGGAGCTTGCCGGATAGAACGGCTGCTGGATCGGGCAAAGGAGCTGGGGCAGAGTTCGGTGGCCATTACGGACCATGGTAATATGTATGGGGTAGTAGAGTTTTTTAAGGCCGCCCAAAAAAGGGGAATCCACCCTGTGATCGGCTGTGAGGTCTATGTAGCAAAAAGAACCAGGTTTGACAAGGTCCATGAATTGGATGGGGAAAACCGCCACTTGGTTCTGCTCTGTGAGAACCAAACCGGCTACCGGAACCTCATCGCCATGGTATCTCAGGCTTGGATAGAAGGATTTTACAATCGCCCAAGGGTAGACATGGAGCTGCTGGAAAAGCACCATGAAGGCTTGATTGCCCTTTCTGCCTGTTTGGCCGGAGAAATTCCCCGGGCACTTTCCCGCAATGATTACGAGGGAGCAAGGAAAGCAGCGCTTCGGTATCGAGATATTTTTGGGGAAGGCAATTTCTATTTGGAATTGCAGGATCACGGTTTGGAGGGTCAAAACTATGTCAATCCAAACTTGATCCGGCTTTCCCGGGAAACGGGAATTCCTCTGGTGGTAACCAATGATTGCCACTATATTTTGCCGGAAGACAGTAAGATGCACCGAGTGCTTATGTGCATTCAAACCGGAAAGACTATAGAGGATGACGACACCCTGGAATTTGGTTCCGACGAGTTCTATTTTAAGTCGGAGGAAGAAATGCGGAATCTGTTCCCCGATATTCCGGAGGCGGCCGACAACACGGAGAAAATAGCCAGGCGCTGCCAGGTGGAATTCGAGTTTGGAAAGACAAAGCTGCCCTGGTTCGCAGCGCCGGATGGAACGGAAAATAGGGAATTTTTTGTACGCCTTTGCAGAGAAGGACTGGTGCGTCGTTATGGAGAAAATCCAAGCTCGGAGCTGTGCCGTCGGTTAGATTATGAGATCGCCACGGTAGATCAAATGGGTTATGTAAACTACTATTTGATTGTTTGGGATTTTATCCGGTATGCTAAGAGTGTGGGAATTCCTGTAGGGCCTGGGCGAGGCTCTGGTGTGGGCAGCCTTGCCGCTTACTGCTTGGGAATCACCAATGTGGATCCCATCCGGTACAACCTGATCTTTGAACGGTTTTTAAACCCGGAGCGGGTTAGTATGCCCGACTTTGATATCGATTTCGGCGACGAACGCCGGGACGAAATCATCGATTATGTGGTGAAAAAATATGGTGCGGACCATGTGGCCCAAATCGTGACCTTTGGCACTATGGCAGCCCGGGGGGCCATACGCGACGTAGGTAGGGCATTGGCCGTTCCTTACCAAAAGGCCGATTTGGTAGCAAAACTGGTGCCGGCGGAGTTGGGCATGACATTGGATAAGGCTATGAAGGCATCTGCCGATTTCCGGGACCGTTATGAAACCGATACACAGGTCCGAGAGCTGGTAGATATGGCCAAAAAGCTGGAAGGCATGCCTCGCCACGCTTCTACCCACGCGGCGGGAGTGGTGATTACGGACCGGCCGGTAATGGAATATGTGCCCTTATCGAAAAACGACGAGGCCATAGTCACCCAGTTCACCATGACTACCATTGAAGAACTGGGGTTGTTGAAGATCGATTTCCTGGGCTTGCGCAATTTGACAATTATCGACCATGCGGCCCAAATGATCCGCCGGGAAAACCCGAGCTTTTCCATGGAGAAAATCCCTCAGGACGATACGGAAGTGTTCCAAATGCTTTCTACCGGAGCTTCTCAAGGCGTTTTCCAGTTTGAATCGGGAGGGATGAAACGGCTTTTGGTACAGGCCGAACCGGAAAGCATAGAAGACCTCACGGCTATTATTTCCCTTTACCGGCCTGGCCCCATGCAGTTTATTCCCTCTTATTTAGAGAACCGGAAGGACCCGCAAAAGATCCGTTACCGCCATGAGCGGCTTAAAAAAATATTGGGAGTGACCTACGGCTGCATCATTTACCAGGAACAGGTGATGGAGATCTTCCGGGAGTTGGCCGGTTATTCTTTGGGTAGGGCGGACATTGTGCGCCGGGCCATGTCAAAAAAGAAACATGATGTGTTGGAAAAGGAACGCCAGGTTTTTGTGCATGGCCAGCAAAGAGAAGACGGCAGTTGGGAAATAGAGGGATGCGTGAACCGGGGAGTGGAAGAGGCGGTAGCCGAATCCCTCTTTAGAGAAATTCAAAATTTTGCCTCTTATGCCTTCAATAAATCCCATGCGGCTGCTTACGCGGTGGTGGCTTATGAAACAGCCTATTTGAAGGTACATTACCCCTGTGAGTACATGGCTGCTTTGCTTTCCAGCGTACTGGGTTGGACTAGTAAAGTAGCTGAATATATCGAGGAATGTAACCGGTTGGGGATTTCCGTGCTGCCGCCCCATGTGAACTACAGCGAAACCGGCTTTGTGGTGGTAGGAAAAAGCGTTCGGTTCGGCCTTTTGGCGGTAAAGAACCTGGGAAAGGGTGCCATTGCCAGAATGCTGGAGGAGCGAAGGTCCGGGGGCCCTTTTTCTTCTTTTTATAATTTTTGTAAACGCATGTCGGGGAAAGACTGGAACCGCCGGGCAGTAGAAAGCCTCATCAAATGCGGCGCTTTGGATGACCTGGGCAATAATCGCCGGGAAATGCTTTTGGCTGTGGGAAGCGTGATGGAGGGGCTGGAGCAAGACAAACGGAAAAACATCGAGGGGCAGCTGGGCTTCTTCGATAGCCCGGCCATGGAACAAAGCGGCGATATGCCCTTGCCCAGGGCGGAAGATTTTTCCCCGGCAGACCGCCTGGCTATGGAAAAAGAAGTGACGGGCATGTACCTTTCCGGCCATCCCATGGCAACTTACGCTCCGCTTTACCGCTCCGGTGCTTATGCCAGGATCGACGAGATCTTCCAAAGTGCGGAAGGAGAATCGGAAAAGTACCGGGATGAGCAACGGGTATCGTTACTGGCCATGGTGGCTGGGATCAAGAGGAAAATTACGAAGACCGGCTCTAATATGGCCTTCCTTACGCTGGAAGACATGTACGGCTCCATAGAGACCCTGGTGTTTCCAAAAATTTTGGAGCAATATGGAGGCTTGGTGACCCCGGGGGCTGTGTTGGAGGTTCGGGGCAGGCTTAGCTTTACCGAGGAAAAGGAACCGAAGCTGATCTGTGAAATGATGGCGGTCCTGTCCAAAGAGATCCCCAAAGCCCCTTTGTCGGACGCTGCCCAGCGGGTGATGCGGGAAGGGCTCTATTTGAAAGTGGATTCCCCCGATGACCGCCGTTACCAAAAGGCTTTACAGTACATCGAAATATTTGATGGGCTTACCGACCTGTATGTCACCTTTCGCAGCGACGGCCGGACCAGGAAGGCTTCCGCCCAATACCGGGTAGATGTAAACAGTGTTTTGCTTTCTGCCCTGGAAAAGCTTTTGGGCGAAGAAAATGTGGTGTTTCGGGGACAAGCTAGGGGATAAAGGAGAAATCTTTGGGTTAAAAGCCGAAATCTCGGGAAACCACTTGATAAATTTCCAGCCTTTGATATAATAATTTTAATGTTGTTTTTCACCGGGTTTTCCGGTAAGAATATGGTTGGAGGAAGAGATTATGGGTTCAAAATGTATCGCAGTGCTCACAAGCGGCGGGGATGCTCCGGGCATGAATGCCGCGTTTCGGGCAGTAGTACGTTCGGCCTTGTCCTTCGGCATGAAGGTCTATGGCGTGAAAAGGGGCTATAACGGCCTGCTTCACGGAGATTTGGAAGAGATGAGCATGCGCAGTGTGTCAAACATCATGCAGCATGGCGGCACAGCGTTGTTTACCGCTCGCAGCCCGGAATTCAATACGCCAGAAGGCGTGCAGAAAGCGGCGGCCACGTGCCGTGAGAAGCAGATCGACGGCGTAGTGGTAATTGGCGGTGACGGTTCCTTCCGAGGCGCTAGGGACCTTTGTGAGGCAGGGGTGCCTTGTATTGGAATCCCTGGTACCATCGATAACGACATCGCTTGTACCGATTACACCATCGGTTATGACACGGCTATGAACACCGCTATGGAAATGATAGACCGTATTCGTGACACCACAGAATCTCACGACCGTTGCAGTGTGGTGGAGGTCATGGGCCGCCACTGTGGCGATATTGCTCTGAATACCGGTATTGCCACCGGCGCTATTGCCACGTTGGTCCCTGAGGTACCCTTCGATTTCCAGAAGGATATTGTAGATAGAATGAAGGCTGCCCAGGCTACAGGGAAGAAACATTACATTGTCGTAGTGGCCGAAGGCGTAGGACATACGCAGGAACTTACAGAAAGAATTCAAAAAGAAACGGGCATCGAAAGCCGCGCCACGGTTTTGGGTCATGTCCAGCGTGGCGGTTCCCCCACCTTGCGGGACCGCGTAGTGGCCAGCCGGATGGGCTACCATGCGGTAGATTTGCTGCGCAACGGTATAGGCAATCGTGTGGTGGCTATGAAAGGGGAGGATATCGTAGATTACGATATTACCGAGGCTTTGAGTATGCCTCGTGTCTTTGACGAAACCTTGTATCGTATTTCAGCAAAGCTTTCTATTTGAGAAAGCTTTGCGGGCTCCGGGTGTTCTTCGACGCCTGGGGCCTTTTTACTTTTTAGGGGGCCGGGAAGGGGACCACTTTTAAATGTAATCCTTGCATAAAGAGAACGACATTACACGCAAGATATAGCATCTCGTTCAGGAGAACGTATTTCTTGGCGATACACTGCACCTCGAAAATCAGCAAAATTGACCAGGCGCTGGCCTTTGCAGGGTTGGGCGTTTCCAAAGAATGAGGTGCTCGGCAAGGACGTGGGCGGTATCGACCTTTCAGGTGAGCAGTGGCAGAAGCTGGCGATTGCCCGGGCCATGTACCGCGGCTGGGACTTCATAATCCTGGACGAACCCACCAACAATCTGTACCTTCTGGCGGAAACAGAGATTTTTCAAAAATATATCGGCCTGGCTCAGGACAAAACGGTGCTGTTTGTTACTCACCGCATTTCAGTGGTCTCCCTTGCCGGACGCATTGTCGTTTTCAAGGAGGGTTCTATTGTGGAGGACGGCACACACACACCAGCAGCTGATGGCCCAAAACGGCGAATATGCCCGCCTTTATCGCGAGCAGTCCAAATGGTATGATATTTAGGTGAAGTGGCCTGAAAACCTATTGTAAGAGACCTGCTCATTTTCATTATCTTATTCAAAGCTTGTAATTTAAGAAATCATTACACCAAGAGGCAATCAAAAAAGTAAATTTTTTGGAAGGATTACTGCACTTGAAGAATCGGCCACCGCGTCGGATACCTCGATAAACTGATCCTATATGTACCATGAGTAAAACTCCCACAAATTGATGGTTGTCCTTTGTATTCCGACCTTTCGATTTTTGATGTTTGGGTGAACAAATCGAAAGGTCGGGGCGGCTAAAGCCCATGGAGGCAAGGTGCTTTCTCTGCCCTTTGTAACGGCCGGTTTCCAATTTCATCAAGGTTTCTGATATTGTTACCGCGCCGCCGGCATTCCTGACGTTCAAAAAAGGGGGGCTTGCCCGGTGTGGCTGCCGGTAGGCGGCTAAAGGGATAAGAGCAGGTAAGAGTATCAAAAATGGTTTTATGTGGCCTCCCTGTTTTCCAGGCGGGCTTTGGAGTTAGCCTCCATGGCCAAGGCGTATTCCTTGTTCAGCAAATAGGGCCGCAAATAGCCTACGGTGCTGCACATGGGGAGCACATCCTCCGAAAGCTCAATTTCCAATTCTTCCCGCAAATACCGGACGCGGTTTTGCATTTTGGCATAAAGCTGGGGATATTGTTGGCCGAGCTCTGTCTTCAAGGCCTCGTCGGCCAGCACCACGGTGCTTTCTGCGCAGACGCCTCTATACCCCGGGAGAGAGGGGATAATATCAATCTGGAAAATCATGCCACTGCGCAGGAGTTCCTGGGAGTTCTCGTAAATAGGAGAACAGAGCCATTCCTCTTCCGCTACCAGGTGGCCGGGGCACAGGCTCCAGTGGTAGGCGCTTCTGGGGAGCACAGCCTCTATTTCGTCGAACAGTATGCCGCCGGTCATGCCAATGCGAATATGCTCCAGCCAGGATACATAAGCGCGGTAATAGGGGATTGCCGCCTTTTCCAGGTAGTCCCCGCAGTTTTGGGGCAGCTCTTCCCGGCAATGAACGGCATATCCTGCCCGGCTGGAAGAGCCGCCGGCATACCCTACAGTGAGAGAAATCGGATCTCCGAGTTTTACTTGGTTTTGTGTTGGGAACATGTTGGCCTTTACAAACCGAGGCCCGCTGGCGGCAATGGTGACAACACTGGTATGCTGTCCCTGACGCCTCAGGGCATCGCCCAGCTCCAATTCGGTGACGCCCTCTTCCAGCTTGTCCATAGCGTCCAGCATGCAGTCGGAAGCCAGAGCCGCGCCATATTCATAATGGGCGATCTCGTTGGCATTGTTGGTGGTGCGCACGCCTTCCGCTCCAACGAAAAGAGAAGTGGCATTGTATAGGAAAGCGGAACCGCCGGTAATTTCCCGGAGGGCGTCTACCATAAAGGATGGAAGGTCAAACGTGTGAGTGGCGCCTTCCGCTGTGCTGGTGAAAAGCTTCCAGCCTACCAGTCCGGTCTTTTTCCCCGGGACAATTCCGGCTTCCCGCAGCAGCTCCGTTAAGCCTTTTTCGGTACGCTGGGGCTGGTTGGGAAGAGAAAACAGGGAAACATGCAGAGGAGAAGCCTTTAGCCGTGACTTTTCCCCTTTGTTTAAATTTTCGTTTCCAAGCAGGAGAAAGGCCGTGCCGTCGGCATGTAAAATCAGTAGCGCTTCCTCGAACCGGGTAAAAAACCCGGTTAAATACATGAAGTTGTTCCCGTGCTCCACATCATCGTAAATAACCAGACAGTCCAGCCCCGAAAGGCGCATGCGGGAAAGCACCTTTTCCTTGCGCTGGACCATGGTTTCATCGGTAAGAGGGAGGGGAAAACCGCAATCCTTTTGGGGAGGCGTAACCCTCCGGTATACAATATTTTTCTGTTCCATAGTTTTTAATGCCATAAGGTATAGGCTGTTTATACCAAATACCGCCCTTTCATGGTGTCATAAGATCCAGTGCCATCTTTGCCGCCCCATAAATACCGGCGTCGCCTCCCAGATGGGCAAGGCGAAAATCGCACAGCTCTTTTTGAAGCTTAGGGTAGCGCCGGTAATGGTCGAAGATCACATCCAATAAATATTGCCCGGCTTTGGAAAGGCCTCCGCCAATCACAACGGCCTGGGGATCGATCACATAAGAGACGTCGGCAATCATTTTCCCCAGAAAACCCATGCAGTAATCCACAGTTTGTACGGCCACAGCATCTCCGGCTTTGGCAGCGTCCAGTACATCTTTTGCCGTCAGTTCGGCGATTTTGGAAAGGCTGCTGGGCTCCGAGCTTTTTTCTAGAAACCGTTTCGCGTTGAGAACTATGCCGGTAGCCGAAGCAATTTGGTTTAGGCAGCCCCGGCCACCACAGCTGCAAAGCTCCGGTTCCTCCGGGTTAACCCAAATATGGCCGATCTCTCCCGCCAGGCCCCGGGCCCCCGGCAGGATTTTTCCATCTAACACTACACCGCCTCCCACACCGGTGCCAAGGGCTACGAACAACAGGCTCTGGTAGCCTTTTCCACCGCCCTGCCACATTTCCCCTAAGGCGGCGATGTTGGCGTCGTTGGCGGCTGCTACAGGAATCCCATCCAGCAGGGCGGAAAGCTCACAGCCCGGGAAAAAATCGTACATGTTCAAATTGACCAGGGCGCCGGCATAGCCTTTCTCATTGACAGGGCCGGGAATACCAAAGCCTATGCCGCATTGGGGAAGAGAGAGAGAAAATTGGATTGCCAGCCTTCGGACCTCTGCTGCAATCTCCTGCAGGACGGTGTCTTTCCCTTGTTGCCAGCGAGTGGGAATTTCGGATTTTCCCAGCAGCTTCCCCTCTTCGGAAAAAATGCCAAATTTAATTGTGGTGCCTCCCATGTCGACGCCAATACAATGTCTCATAAAATATCCTCCTTTTACTCACCCGAAAGGCGAGCGCCGTTCTGCAAGCCGAAGCTCCTTTTTAAAAAGCAATGATAAATCATAGTATAACGGCTGAGGACAGAGGAATCAATATCTTTATGAAAACTTCTTTCCGGCCGGTTTCTCCTGAAATGTAAACAAAGTATGGCTTTAGTTGCATTTGCGGTGGAAAACGTGCTATAATAGCCTGAATTCATATTTTTTAAAGCGATTCAATGGTTAAAAAGCTATTGGAAGACGGCAGGGAAAAAGCCTCGTGTGCATTCCCTTGGCCGATGGAAGGGCAGGAAGAAACCTATGGCAAACAATATTTTGGCAAAGTTGTTCGGCAACTATAGTAAGCGGGAGCTCAAGCGCATCCAGAGCCAGGTAGACGCAGTGCTGGGGCTGGAGGAAAAATATAAGACGATGAGCGATGAGGAGTTAAAGGGTGAGACTCCTCGTTTGAAGGAATGCTTGAAAAACGGAAAAAGCCTGGATGATATTCTTCCCGAGGCTTTTGCCGCTTGCCGGGAGGCTATGGATCGGGTACTTTCCATTCGCCTGTTTCCCGTGCAGGTGCAGGGCGGCATTATTTTGCACCAGGGGCGTATTGCGGAAATGAAGACCGGCGAAGGAAAAACCTTTACGCTGGCTCAGCCTGCCTATTTGAACGCCCTTTCCGGAAAAGGCGTCCATGTGGTGACGGTAAACGAATATTTGGCTAAATACCAGGGAGAAATGATGGCTCGGGTATTTAACTTCTTGGGCCTTACCGTGGGCCTTGCTCTGACAGGTATGAACTCCAAAGAGAAAAAGGCGGCCTATGCCTGCGATATCACCTATGGCACCAATAACGAAATGGGCTTTGATTATTTGCGGGACAATATGGTGATCTATAAAGAAAACAAAGTCCAGCGGGGCCATTCCTATGCCATAGTGGACGAAGTGGACTCTATTCTCATCGATGAAGCCCGCACTCCCTTGATCATTTCTGGCCAGGGGGACAAATCTTCCGACTTGTACGCGCGGGCGAACTCCTTTGCCCGCACGTTAAAGCCTGTGCGGGTAAAGGAGACCGATGAAAAGGAAGATAACGACGAGCTCTACCAGGAATACGATTACATCATCAATGAAAAGCGCAAGACTTGCTCCCTCACCCGCCGGGGCGTAAAAAAGGCCGAGGAATTCTTTGGCCTGGAAAACTTGACAGATTCCGACAACATCGCTATCCAGCACCATGTGAACCAGGCTATCCGTGCCTGGGGCATTATGCACCGGGACCAGGATTATGTGGTAAAAGACGGCGAAGTGATTATTGTAGACGAATTCACGGGCCGCCTGATGTATGGCCGCCGTTATAACGAGGGCCTGCACCAGGCCATTGAGGCCAAGGAGGGGGTAGAAGTAGCCCGGGAAAGCAGGACCTTGGCTACCATAACCTTCCAGAACTATTTTCGCTTGTACGAAAAGCTTTCCGGTATGACCGGTACCGCTCTCACAGAGGAAGAGGAATTCTCCGAAATATATAAGTTAGATGTGGTGGAAATTCCCACCAACCGGCCTATGATACGGGAAGATTGCCCCGATGTGGTATATAAAACGACGCCTGCCAAATACCGGGCCGTGATCGAAGATATTGTAGAGCACCACCAAAAGGGGCAGCCTGTATTGGTGGGTACTATTACCATTGAAAAGTCGGAATTGCTCAGCAAAATGTTGAAGCAGCGGGGCGTAAAGCATGAAGTATTAAATGCCAAATTCCACGAAAAGGAGGCCCAAATCGTAGCGCAGGCAGGCCGTAAGGGAGCCGTTACCATTGCCACCAACATGGCGGGCCGCGGAACCGATATTTTATTGGGCGGCAACGCGGAATTTATGGCCAAGGCAGAAATGCGGAAAATGGGCTTTTCCGAGGAGCAGCTGGTAGAAGCTACCGCCTATAGCCATACCGAAGATGAGGAGATTTTAAAAGCTAGGGAAACCTTTTCCCAACTGAACCAGAAATATAGAGAACAGATCGCGCCGGAGGCGGAAGAGGTGAAGGCCCTGGGCGGCCTTTACATTATTGGAACCGAACGCCACGAATCCCGCCGGATCGATAACCAGCTGCGAGGACGTGCCGGACGCCAGGGCGACCCGGGCAAAAGCCGGTTTTACATTTCCTTGGAAGACGACTTGATGCGGCTGTTCGGCGGAGAAAAAATACAGGCTCTCATGGACCGCATGAAGATCGATGACGATACCCCTATCGAGGCCGGAATGGTGTCTGGTTCCATAGAAAACGCCCAGCGCAAGGTGGAAAGCCGGAACTTCGGCATTCGGAAAAACGTGCTGCAATACGACGACGTAATGAATTTGCAGCGGGCAAAGATATACAGCCAACGGGATCAGGTATTGGACGGCGCGGACATGAAGGAACAGATCATGCGGATGATAGAGGGCGCCATCGAAGCCAATGTGGCGCTGTTCCTTCCCCGGGAAGCCCCCCATGACGATTGGGACATGGCCGGCCTGCGGGAACATTACATGGGCTGGCTTATTGGGGAAGAAGATCTGAAATTTACCCGTTCTCAGCTGGAAGAGCTGGAGCCGGAATATGTGATCTCACAGCTTCAGGAAAAGGCGCGAGCCCTGTATGAACGCCAGGAAGAGCAGTTCACTCCGCCGACGATGCGAGAAGTAGAGCGGGTAGTGCTGCTCCGCAATGTGGACCAGGAATGGATGGACCATATCGACGCGATGGAACAGCTCCAGGATGGCATACGGCTGCGGGCCTATGCCCAGCAGGATCCTGTGGTGGCTTACCGCATGGAAGGCTCCGATATGTTTGACGCCATGATCGACGCCATCCGGGAAAAAACGGCCAAAATGGTGCTCACAGTGCGGCTGCGGACCAAGGAGGCCCCTAAGCGGGAAGCGGTGGCAAAGGAGACTTCCGCAGGTACGGCCGGTGACCACACTGTGAAAAAACAACCCATACAAAAGGCGAAAAAGCCCGGCAGGAATGACCCTTGTCCCTGCGGCAGCGGCTTGAAATATAAAAAGTGCTGTGGCCGGAACGAATGAGAACCCTTTTGTTCTGTGCTGTTATTTTAAGATTGAGAAGCCGGAAAATTTTCTGTGGAAACGGTAGAGAAGGATGGTTCAAGGATGAATTTGAAAAAAAGATTTTTGCTTTTGGTGTCTGCCTTGCTGGTAGCGTCGTCGTTTTCTGCCTGCACGCTTCCTTTGCCAGGATTTGACGATTACGATGTGTCCAGTTATGTGAAGGCATTTCTGGACAGCAGCTATTTGCAAAAAGATGAAGACTTCATTGCTATTACAGCCTCCACCCGGGAGGGCGCCCGGCAAAACAATGCCGATACCATAGAAAACGCTTCGGTAGTGTTCTGCAATACCTATGGGATTTCCCCGTCGGAAGAGCAGATGACGAAGCTGCGGCAGGTGATGCAGTCTGTTTACCGCCAGGCCAAATATACAGTGAAAGAGGAACGGCGCACGGAAGAGGGCTATTACCTGGAGGTGGAAATTTCCCCCATCACCAACTTCAACGGCCGTTCTGCGGACCTGGAAAAATTGAAGACAGAGGCCGAAGCGGAAGCTGCCGCGGCGAACCGGGAGGCAGAAGAGAGCTCGAAGGAACCGGAGGAAGAAGGGGACGACGAGTATGACGAGTACGGTGAATACGATGAATATGATGAATATGATGAGGAGGAAGAACCGGAGCCTATTGCGACGCCTATGCCTGCGGCGCCGGTGAAGCAGGTAGACCCAAAAGAACTCTTTGTCGATAAGGTCATCGCTTTTTGTGAAAAGGAGGCCGGGGCTATTTCCTACAATACTCCGGTCAGCATTTCTTTGGATATTCTTCAAACGGCCGAAGGCGAGCTTCAGATCGATATGAACCAGATCAACACGATCGACAGAACCGTCCTTTATCTGAACGCATAAAGCTTTTCCGGGCGGACCAGAGTTCGCTCGGAATTTTTCAACGAAAAAAAGGAGGAGCGAACTGCCATGGAACAAATGAAACTGCTGGTAAAAAATTTATATGACCTGTCTCATACACTTGCAAAGCCATTGCTTGAAGCCTGTTCCTACCCTTGGGAGGCCTTGCCCAAGATCGGCGATTTTATTAAGGAATTGGGGAAAACGCTGCCTTCCGAAGAGTACGAGCAGCGGGAGGAATTCTTGTGGGTGGCTAAAACCGCGAAGCTTTACCCCAACATTTACTTGGGGGGGCCGGCCGTTATTGGCTCTCATACCGAGGTGCGCCCGGGAGCCTTTCTGCGGGGAAATGTGTTGGTAGGGGAAGGATGTGTGGTGGGCAATTCCACCGAACTGAAGAATGTAATTCTTTTCGATAACGTACAGGTGCCCCATTACAATTACGTGGGCGATTCTATTTTGGGCTATAAGGCCCATATGGGAGCCGGAGCCGTCACCTCCAATGTAAAGCAGGATAAGTCCCTGGTCACGGTTTCCACCGGATTCCAAAAAATAGAGACAGGCTTAAAAAAATTCGGCGCCATGCTTGGAGACCATGTGGAGGTAGGATGCAACAGCGTGCTGAACCCCGGCACGGTGGCTGGCAGATGTGCCCGCATTTACCCTCTTTCTATGGTGCGGCAGTTCGTGCCGGAAAAGACCATCCACAAAAACACAGGAGAACTTTCCCCCATTTGGGAAAAATGAGCCGGGAACGAAAAAAGCTATGTGGGAAGGTGGGAAAGTAGGTTGGAATTCTTAACAGGATTTTTGCGTTCGGGTGTTCTCCCGATGATCATGCTGGCAGTGCGGGCCGTTACCCCGGTGCTGGCGCTGTATGTGGTTTGGCGCAGCTACACTTCCTTTCAAAAGGGGCAGCGCCGCCGCGACCCGGTGATTATGCTGTGGGACGAGGCCTCGGGAACCAGGTTCCCGGTGCTGTGTTGGGAAAATTCCATTGGCAGAAGCAAAAGCTGCGACATCTACTTGCCCGACGCCACCGCTTCCCGGGACCATGCGGTGCTGATGCGCCGGGATGAAGGGTGGTTTATTTGTGATACCGGTTCCCATTCCGGCGTGTTGGTAAACGGCAGGAAGATAGACGGGAAAAAGCTTGTGAACATTGGGGACAGCATCACGATGGGCTCTACCACGCTGACCCTGTGGAACGCGGATGCCCAGCCGGAAAGGAGAAAGGTTTTTACGGGCTTTTCCCGGGAAGCGGCCTCTCCCTTTAAGCTGATGTTTACGGCTTCGCTTGTACATGTCCTTATGGGGCTGCAAAGCTGCCTGACGGAAGAGGGTTTTCGCTATGAACCCTTGCTGCCCTTGGCAGCCGTGTTGGTGATGGGTTGGGGGCTGTACCTGTTTTCCATTGCCATTCTGCACCGGGTCAGCTTTGAAATAGAAACGGTAGCCTATTTGCTTTCCGGGATCGGCATCAATTTGCTGGCGGCCACAAATCCTGCGGGTGTCACTACCCAAATGGCGGCGATGTTGTTGGGAATGCTCCTGTTTTCCTTTTTGATCTGGTTCATGGGGGACATGGATCGGGTAGCGAAGTTCCGGCTCTATATTGGCATAGGGGCAATTTTGCTGTTTGCGGTCAATCTGGTGTTCGGGCGAGAGGTATATGGTTCGAAAAACTGGATTATGATAGGGCCGGTAAGCATACAGCCTTCGGAATTTATTAAGATCGCTTTTGTTTTTGTGGGCACTTCTACTTTAGACAGGCTGCAGACCAAAAAGAATATCACGGAATTCCTGGTGTTTGCCGGGGTGTGCATGGGATTTCTGTTCCTCATGCGGGATTTTGGCACGGCTCTTATCTTTTTCGCCTGCTTTTTGATTATCGCCTTCATGCGTTCGGGCAGCATTCGTACCATAGCCCTTATTCTGGTAGGTGCCAGCTTGGGTGTGGTGTTGATCCTCTATTTTAAACCCTATGTGATGGAGCGCTTCGCAGGCTGGCGTCATGTTTGGGAAGATGTAAACGGCATTGGGTACCAACAGACCAGGGTGCTCACCTATATTGCTAGCGGCGGTCTTTTTGGCGTAGGGCTGGGCAAGGGCTGCCTGTCCTATATTTTCGCGGCAGATAGCGACTTGGTGTTTGGGCTGCTTTGCGAGGAGCAGGGGCTCCTGATGGGGCTGGTGGTACTGCTGGCGCTGGGGCTTTTCATCCTTTATGCCAGAAGTGATGTCATTCGCAGCCGCTCCACCTTTTTCTCTATCGCTTCTTGTGCGGCGGCAGGACTCCTGGTGTTTCAGGCCTGTCTGAATGTGTTTGGAGTTACCGACATTCTGCCTCTTACCGGCGTGACTTTGCCCTTTATCAGCGCGGGTGGCTCCAGTATGATTTCGGTATGGGGGTTAATGGCGTTTTTGAAGACCTCCGACGAAAGGACCTATGGGGCCCGCAGGGCTTCCCGCCATGGCTTCTACAGCGCGCGGGAGGCAGGAGGCTCACCGGCTTCGAATGCAGGCAGGCCTCGCGGAAATCCCGTTGGCACCTCAAAGCCCCACAATGTTCCCCCGGAAAGAGAGCGTGGTTCCCGGCAAGGGGCCCATGGGCGTCCTGCCTCTGCCGGGACCGGTAAACACGGGAGGCCTTCTGGCGGAGAAAGGGAGAGAAACCGGGAAATGGAGGATATTTATTCATGAAAACTGTAGGGTTCCGTTCCATTGTGCTGTATCTTCTCCTTGCCGCTTTTTTGGGCGGCATAGGCTTTCTGGTGGTGAGCCTTTTTCTCCAAGGCGACAAATGGGCCATGCAGCCCTATAATGGGCATATTTACGCGGGCGATTCTACCGTCACGCTGGGGGAGATCCGCGACCGTGACGGCGGTGTATTGGCCTCTACGGTAGATGGCTCCCGCTATTACAGCGACAGCGAAACTACCCGCCTGGCCCTTTTGCACACGGTGGGGGACACCGAGGGGTATATCAGTACCAGTATACAGTATACAATGCGGGCCAAGCTGGCCGGGTATAATATCATCACCGGCCTCAACGATACGCCTTTAAATCAGCTGGGGAACGACATTAACCTGACCATTCACCGGGGCGCTTCGGTAGCGGCCTATGAAGCTTTAAACGGCCATAATGGCGCGGTGCTGCTCTATAATTATGAAACCGGCGAGGTGCTTTGCAAAGTGAGCGCCCCTACGTATGACCCTGCCGATGTGCCGGAGGATTTGGAAGAAAACGCCGCCTATAAGGGCGCCTATTTAGACAACACCCTTTCCAGCTCCTTTACCCCCGGCTCCATTTTTAAGCTGGTCACAGCCGCGGCGGCCATGGAAAAGTGGCCCGATTCCTGGCTGGACCGCACTTACGACTGCGAGGGCTCTGTGGAAATTGGCGGAGACAGCATCACCTGCCTGCACGGGGACGTCCATGGCACACAGAATGTTTATGAGGCTATGGGAAATTCCTGTAACGTGTATTTTGCACACTTGGCCAATGACTTGGGAGCAGAGGCGTTGCAAAGAAAAGGGGAAGAAATGGGTTTTAACCGGGAATTCCAGTTCGGTTCCGTCCCCATTTCCAAAAGCGAGCTGCAGCTGAGCGGGGCCAATGCCAACCAGTTGGGCTGGGCAGGGGTGGGACAATACACCATTCTGGCAAATCCCTATCATATGATGGCGTTGATGGGGGCCATAGCAAAAGAAGGGGAATTTGTACAGCCAAAGCTCACAAACAACACGGGGTTTTTTAACGGGTTTAGCCAGGCTTCCAGCCGGAAACTGGTAACAGGGGAAGAAGCAAGAGCGCTGAAATCCCTCTTGCGAAACGACGTGGAGAGCTATTATGGAGATTGGATGTTCCCCGAGTCCATGAACGTCTGTGCAAAAACCGGCACCGGCGAAGTGGGGGAGGGGAAAGATCCCAACTGCTGGATGGTGGGCTTTTGCGATTCCAGCCGTTATCCTTATGCCTTTGCCGTCATGGTGGAGGAGGGAAACGGCGGAATAGAAAGTGCTGGCACAGTGGTGTCGGCCATGTTGGGAGCGCTGGCTTAGGGGCTGCCGTAAAAAATACAGGAAAGGCAAAGTTTTTTGCCTTTCCTCGAAATTTCATTGTAAGAGGAGCGTGTAAATTATGAAAATGGAAAAACTCACTCCCGCCTTTAAAGATTACCTTTGGGGCGGTACAAAGCTGCGGGATGTTTATAAAAAGCCCTGCGATTATGAAAAGGTGGCCGAGAGCTGGGAACTTTCCACCCATCCGGCGGGTTTAAGCAAGGTAGCGGAAGGGGAGTTCCAGGGCCTCACTTTGCCGGAATATTTTGAACGGGCGGGAAAAGAGGTTTTGGGCACGGACTGCCAGGCCTTCGAAAATTTTCCCGTACTAATCAAGTTTATCGACGCGAAAGATCCTCTTTCTATTCAGGTGCATCCCAGTGACGCTTATGCCCTGGAAAAAGAAGGGGAGTATGGCAAAACCGAAATGTGGGTGGTAATGGACTGCGATCCCGGCGCATTCCTGTATTTTGGAGTGCAGCGGGAACTGACCCCGGAGGAATTCCGGCAGAGAATTGAAAACAATACCCTTTTGGAGGTGCTGCGTAAGGTGGAGGTGCGTCCGGGAGATGTGTTCTTTATTGAAGCCGGTACCATCCACGCTATTGGCGGCGGAATTTTGATTTGTGAAATTCAGCAGAACTCTAACTGCACCTACCGGGTTTACGATTACGACCGCCGGGGCGCCGATGGAAAACCCCGGGAGCTGCATATCGAAAAGGCCATGGAAGTTTCTCGTCTCACTCCGTCGCAGGGGGTGGGAAAGCAAGCCGATTTTTCAAAAATACCTGGGGGAAAAAGAGCGGAACTGGCTTCCTGCCGGTATTTCACTACGGAAAAGTATGTGGTGGAAAGCTCTGTGGAGCTTTTTGTGACAGAGAAATCCTTTACTTCCCTCATTGTTTTGGAAGGCAGCGGCAGCGTGACAGGGCCGGAAAACACTTTGTCCTTCCGAACAGGTGACAGCCTGTTCTTACCTGCCGGTTCCGGCAAAGTGACAATTGGCGGGCCCTGTACTGTCGTGGCTACCAGGGTCTGAGGTTTTTACCCTATGGGAAAGGAAGGCGCTTCTAAAAAGATGAAATTTTTGTTGATGGGGGAACCCATGGGGCTTTTCATGGCCAACGGACCGGGGCCCTTGAGCCAAGTGAATTCTTTTTCCTCTTCCATCGCAGGAGCGGAGTACAATGTGGCCGTTGGTCTTTCCAGGCTGGGGCATCAGCCTTTATATTGTACCCGGTTGGGTTTTGACCCCTTCGGAGAAAAAATTTTACAGAGCTTGCGAGAAAACGGGATCTCCACCCGGCTGGTCATCCAGGTGCCAGGCGAGCTCACCGGATTTATGATGAAAGGGACTACTCAACAGGGCGATCCGGATATCGCGTACTACCGCCAGAATTCCGCCGCTTCCCGGCTGACCGCCCACCAAGTGGACACTATGGACCTTTCCGGATGCGGTTGGCTGCACGTTACCGGCGTTTTCCCGGCTGTTTCCAAAAGCGCATTGGGGGCGGTAAAGCGGCTGATCTCCCGGGCAAAGGCTTTGGAGCTGCCCATCTCCTTCGACCCGAACCTGCGGCCTCAACTGTGGGAGAGCAGGGAAATCATGGTTTCTGTGCTGAATTCTTTGGCGGAAGGGGCCAACACCTTGCTTCCGGGCATATCGGAGGGGGAATTGCTTACTGGTGAAAGTACGCCTCAGGGAGTTGCCGGGTTTTATCATAGGCGAGGCGTGAAAAACGTGGTGGTAAAGCTTGGAAAAGAAGGGGCGTTCTATTCCGAAAAAGATGGCGAGTCCGGCCTTTCTCCTGCTTTTCCCGTAAGGAAGCTGGTAGACACAGTTGGCGCGGGAGACGGTTTCGCCGCTGGGGTGATCAGCGCTTTGGCAGAAGGGGAAAGCCTGCAGGAGGCCGCTTTCCGCGGCAATGTGTTGGGTGCGGTTCAAGTAGCCCATAAAAGCGACAACGAGGGCCTCCCAACCAGAGAAGCTCTCGCGAAAATCATATTGGCAGGAACAGCTTAAAAAAGAGATGGCAGATCACGGTTTTCTTGGATTTTTTGGTAAACCGTGATCTTTTTTCCTTTCTTTTTGCAATTCTCAATTACATGCTTGGTTCCCTTGGAAACGCCATCCCAAAAAGCGATCACAGCGTCGGCATATTCTATGATATCTAAATTTCGTTTCAGCGGCGCCCAGTTTCCGTATTTTTTATATTCAGGCAGAAATTCCGTGAGCGCAAGCCCGTTTTCCCGCGCGTATTTTCTGGCGCAGCAGTCTACCCCTTTGGCGCCGCCGGAGACGATCTCGGTCACGTTTTCCGGCAAATAACAGGCTAAATTTGCCACTCTTAAATTCCTGGAGCCGACTACAGCTATTTTCATAACGCACTTCCTTTTCCTTATCTATAAATCCATGTGCCTTTTTGGGGAGATCACCAGATGGGGAGTTATCTGGCGGCAATGGCTTTTCCCATGAGGGCTTCCTGTTTTTTCCCTTTGAAAGGTGCTTCATCTGTTTGCTGTTTTATTATAGGATATTTACAAGGCGGTGACAATGCCTATTTTCTGAAAAGCACTTCTTAGCGCCCTTTTCAGAAAATAGAATCACCGGTTGTTGTGCCATTTTTTTAGGAAAAAGACCAGAGAAATTCCTCCCGGCACTCCTATCCACAACAAGAGGGTAAGCAGGCTAACAGCCTCAAAATTTTCCACGGTACAGGTCAGAGCCCAGAACAATAAGATCAAAGGCAGGGAAAGGTACCCAAGAACTTTGTGGGCAATATGCCAGGTCTCTTCGTCCTGCACTGTCCAGGGAAGGCGAAGGCCTGTATGTCTGTTAAAAGGAAGCTTAGGGGAAACTATTCCGCCAAAAAGCATCACTGCGCTGATCAAAGCCGCCGCCAACCATTTTTCGGTTCCTTCGGTGAGGAAGGTCAAGGCGGTTTTATCCAGCAGGACGATAGCGATTGTCAGTGCGAGCAAGAGCGCGTGAAACAGAGTGGTGACTTTTAAAAGGGAAAGCTTAGCGGGCTCCGCAGGCAAAGAGGTAAGCTGTGGCAGGTTCCTATATAAGACAGCCGTGGCCGTAAGAATGCAGCCTCCGGCCAATAAAACCGAGACCACTTCGTTTTTCACCGCCAGGGAAATCGCCATGGCCAAAAAAGAAAGGAACAGAATGATTTCTCGCTTTTTAACAGCTTGCTTTCTTAGGGCTTCTTTCTCGGTCAGGTCCGCAAATTCTGCCTTAAGACGGGAAAGCTCTGGATCGAGATTAGAAGGCACCTGCTTTTGGGTGTTTATTCCAAGAAGCTGCTCCGGCGGTGTTTCCAGCAGCTTGGCCAAGAGAAGCAACATAGTTGCGTCAGGCACAGAGGCTCCGGTTTCCCATTTGGAAACAGTCTGCCTTACCACATGTAATTCTGTGGCCAGTTCTTCTTGGCTGAGCCCTTTCTTTTTTCTGGCGTTTTTTATGTTTTCACTTATCATTTTCTGCTCTTCCCTTTTTACTTTCTCTCCAGCTCATTATAATTTTTCGCCGGCTCAAAAGACAAGCAACAAAAAGTAACATTGTCTTTTTAGGGGCAGTTTTCAAGCCCGGAGGCCCCCTGCTTCCTGTTTTTCCGCCAAAAAGTTCTCTTGAATTTTTCAGGGGGAAATGGTACAATAAATAAAAATTTCAAAAAAAGGTTGTGGTTATTTCCTTTATGAGCAGTCACAGTACAACGTTGATCTTGGTTTTAGTAGTGCTAATCATTCTTTCCGCTTATTTTTCCGCTACAGAGACGGCCTTTTCTTCCTTAAACCGGATCCGGCTGAAGAATTTGGCCTCCGGGGGGAACAAACGGGCGAAATTGACCTATAATTTGTCCGAAAATTACGACGAACTGCTTTCCACCATTTTAGTAGGCAACAATATTGTAAACATTGCCTCGGCATCCATAGCCACCGTGCTTTTTGTATCTGCTTTTGGAGAGGGAATAGGCCCTACGCTTTCTACGGTGGTTATGACGCTGGTGGTACTGGTGTTTGGGGAGGTCTCGCCCAAAAGCCTGGCAAAAGAAAATGCCGAGGTTTTTGCCATGTTTTCCGCCCCTATTATACGAGTTCTGATTTTTGTGCTAAAGCCGGTCAATTTCCTGTTCTCCCTTTTGAAGAGGGGGCTTAGAAAGTTGGTCAAAGTAAACCCCAACCGTTCCCTTACCGATAGCGAGCTGCTCACCATAGTGGAAGAGGCAGAGCAGGAAGGCGGTATTGATAAAACAGAAAGCGCCATGCTGCGCAATGTCATAGAGTTCGACGATATTGAGGCTATCGATATTATGACGCCCAGGGTAGATGTGGTGGCTGTGCCGAAAAATGTTTCCAAAGAAGAAATAGCCAGGCTGTTCCGAGAGACCGGCTATTCCAGGCTTCCCATGTATGACGAAACCATAGACAGCATCGTGGGCATTATCCATGAGAAGAATTTCTACAGTTATGTTTGGGGCACAGAGAGAGAAATTTCTAGCATTATGAAGCCGGCGGAGTACATTCCCCCCTCTATGAAAATTTCTACGCTTTTGCGGCTTTTGCAGCAAAACAAGCTGCACATGGCGGTGATTGTAGACGAATTTGGCGGCACAGAGGGTATTGTGACCTTGGAAGATGTCATTGAAGAGTTGGTAGGTGAAATTTGGGATGAACACGATACCATCGCGGCAGAAAGTTTCCACCAAATAGGAGATGGCTCTTACCGTGTGTTCTGCTCTACCGACCTGGACGATCTGTTCGAATTTTTCCATATTCATAGTAAGACCGAAGCCTCTACCATCAATGGATGGATCATTGAAAATTTAGACCGGATCCCCTGCGTGGGCGATTCCTTCCAGTTTAAGAGCTTGGTGTTTACGGTGACCCGGGTGGAAAATAACCGGGCGGAAGAAATCATCGTAAAAGGAGAGCCTCTGGAAGAAGAGGAGGAAGAGGAAGAAGAATAAAACCTGTGTTCACAGACGGCAATGGGCGGCAGCTGTGTTTTGGACATGGCGTTATGTGGAGATTGCCGGCGGGGAAAGAAACTGACCCTCCCCCGGGAAAAGACTGGGGAGAGGGAGCAAAAATAAAAAAGGAATGAGGGAGGAGTTCAGTTTGCGTTATTTGGATTTGGGAGGTTCCGGCCTGCAGGTTTCAGAAATTGTGCTGGGCTGCATGCGGATTAGCCAAATGGAAGAAGCGGTTTTGGAAAAGCACATCCGCACCGCCTTGGAATGCGGCGTCAACCATTTTGACCATGCCGACATTTACGGGGGTGGAGATTGTGAACGTGTTTTTGGCGAAGTATTGCAAAAAGCGCCGCAGCTGCGGGAAAAGATGATTCTTCAAAGTAAATGCGGCATTCGTCCCGGCCAATACGATTTTTCCAAGGAACATATCTTGGAAAGCGTGGATGGCTCCCTTTCCCGGTTGGGAGTGGAGTACCTGGATGTATTGCTGCTCCACAGGCCCGACGCGCTGATGGAGCCGGAAGAGGTGGCAGAGGCCTTTGTGCAGTTGGAGAAAAGCGGAAAGGTCCGCCGGTTTGGTGTAAGCAATTTTAACGCCAGGCAGCTGGAGCTGCTCCAGTCCGGCCTAAAGCAAAAGCTGGTGGCAAATCAGCTCCAGTTTGGCATTATGCACACCGGTATGATTGATCACGCCCTTTGCGCCAACACGGAATTTCCCGGCTCGGAGGATCGGGACGGGGAAATTTTAGACTATTGCCGTTTGCATAAGGTTACGATTCAGGCATGGTCCCCTTTCCAATTCGGCTTTTTTGAAGGGGTTTTCCTGGGGAATGAGAATTACCCCCAGCTGAACCAGACTCTTACCGAGCTTGCGGGAAAATATGGCGTCACCGAAACGGCTCTGGCCGCTGCCTGGATCCTCCGGCATCCGGCGAAGATGCAGGTGATCGCCGGCACCACCAATTCCGGACGGCTGCAAGAGATCTGTACAGCCTGTGAGATCGAGATATCTCGGGAGGACTGGTATAAGATCTATTTGGCTGCGGGCAACAAACTACCCTGAGCAGGTTACCCGTAATAGCTCAGCACTCCGGTAAAATTCAGCAGCAGCCCAAAGAAAAAACAGAGGTAAAAAAGGAATTCCGGTACCGAAAAGCTTTCGGAGCCTTCATAGGGGGTTGAGGCATAAAAAGCAGATGGAAGACTCCGTACCAAAAACAGGTATACTGCCGGGATCAGATCGGCTACATAGCGGTTCCCAAAGTGGGCCCCGCCCATGGTTTTGTGCATGGAAAAAAGCAATAGATGAACCACGATAATCGGAAGGACCAGGAATTCCGAAGCAGCAGCCTTTTTGTTAGGGCTGCTGTTCTTTTTTCTTAAGAAAAAAGAAGCTTGCCGTACCAGCAGGAACAAAGAGAACAACAAAATGGGGTAAACAAGGAACAAGTTGCTGCCGTCAAATTCCGGAAAAACCAGCTTTCCCTGTTCCCAGGAGGGTAGCCGGAACAGCTTTGGCAAATTTTCTCCTAAATAGGAAATGCTGAACTGCCCTTGGGGCGACCGGGTAAATTCCGGCAAGTAATTGTGCCCAAATTCCAAGGGGTTTCCAAAGCGCAGGAAATTTAGGGTTAAATAGGAAAAGGCCAACAGCATGGCGGGGAGGAAGCGATAGACTTTGGAAAAGCAGCAGGCCTTCCATTTTCCCGCCCAGGTGCCACTTTCCTCCTTTTGGAGCAGGAGCCACCATACTATTGGCAGGTAAAGTAACTGAAAGGGGCGGCATCCCACTGCCGCACACAAGAAGAAAAGGGCTTTCCCTTTTTTGCCGGTAAGTGCATAGTAAAACGCCATAAGGGTCAAGGTGAAAGAGAGGCTTTGAGCAAAGAACCACACCCAACCATCCACTGTGATCTGCCACAAATTGTTACCGCAGTATAGGAAAACGGGAAAAAGCACGCAGTAATGTTCTTTTAGTTTACAATAATAAGCTATTTTGGTCCCATAACATATACCCGCCAGAAGTACGGAAAAGGCAACAAGGTTATCGGGGGTGTCGGCCCCGAAAAAAAGGGCAAAAGGCAGCAATAAGTAAGAGGGAAAGGGAGGGAAGCTCACATAGTATTTTTGGCGGTATACCGCCAGTTCCAACCATTCACAGTTTTCCGGCAATTCTAAATGCCCGGTAAGCCAGGCGGCGGCCTGCCGAGCATAGGAATTGTAAGGGTTCTGAGAAAGCAGACCTTTTCCGGAAAAGGCTATAAAAATGAAATGCATTGCTGCCGTGAGAAGAAGCGCGAAACCGATTAGCGTTATGAGGCGGCGATTCTTCTTTTCCATACCTGTCCCCCTTTCCGGTTTTGCTTATAGTAGCATATCTTGAAAGGGAATACAAGGCGGCTAACTCAGGACTTGTCCTTTGGCTTTGCCACCAGAGCAGCCAAGTACCCGAAAAAAATTGCGGCGGCAATCCCAGCGGCCCCGGCGGTAGCGCCACCGGTGAACACTCCTAAGAACCCCTGTTTTTCTATGGCTTCCTTTACTCCTTCGGAAAGGGCCCAGCCAAATCCGGAAAGAGGTACGGTGGCGCCGCAGCCGGCAAAATCCACTAAGGGACCATAAAGACCAAGGGCGCCCAGAGCCACGCCTAAGGTCACATAAAGAACCATGATTCGGGCTGGCGTGAGCTTAGTGAGGTCAATGAGCAGCTGCCCCAATACACAGATCAAGCCGCCTACCCAAAAAGCGTTCAGATATTCCAAACCAAAGCCTTCCTTTCTTCGATCAAATATCCAAAGAAAAAGCGATTCCGTTTCTTTGGGAATCGCTTTTAGTATTTTCCGGAAAAGCGCGAATATACCGCCTCAGAGCTGCAAAAGAATACCTGCGGCGGCAGCGACGGCGATGAAGACAATGGGATGAATTTTTTTCCAAACATTCATGGCAATAAAAAGCAGAGCGAACAGCAGGATAGCGGGAATGTGAAACAGGGTCAAAAGGCCGCCGCCAGCTTGGAAGGCAGGGATGTTCAGCATAGCGGTTTGAATGATGGTAAAACAGGCCACCGCGATCAAAGCGGTAACGGCCGGGCGCAGTGTGTAAAAGGCATCGGTGACCAGCTTGTTTTCCTGAAATTTTTTCAAAAATCCGGCTACCATGATAATAATGATAACAGAAGGGGTAATAAGTCCTAATGTGGCGATTAACGCCCCCAGGATCCCACCGGGAACGCCTGCGGCTGCGTGACCACAGTTATAACCGGCATAGGTGGCCATATTTACCCCTAACGGGCCGGGGGTGGATTCCGAAATAGCGATCATGTCGGAAAGAATACTTACGTCGAACCAGGTGTATTTGTCCGCCATTTCATAGAGAAAGGGCAGAGTGGCAAGGCCGCCGCCAATGGCAAAGAGCCCAGCCTTGAAGAATTCGTAAAAAAGCAGAAAAAATACTTCCATTATTTTGCTCCTCCTTTCCGCGAGGGAGCGAACCTGCCGTAAAGCAGCCCAAAGACAATGGCTCCTACTACTACCCAAATGGGGGAAACAGAAAAGATGAGGGAAAGCAAAAACACCAGTACGAAAATGGCAATGCCCAAAATATCTTTTACGCTTTTTTTCCAGAGCTTCATTACGGCATTTGCCACCAGGGCCGCCACAGCTACACGAATACCGGCTAAAGCATGGGCCACATACACATTGTCCGCGAAATTGCGGATTACGGCAGCCAAAAGCAGTATGATGAAAAAGGAAGGGGCAATTACACCCAAAGTGGCCACAATGCCGCCGAGTATTCCCTTTTCCTTATGCCCGATGAAGGTGGCTACATTTACCGCGATGACGCCGGGAGTACACTGGCCCACCGCGTAATAATCGAGAAGCTCCTCTTCGGTGGCCCAGTTGCGGTTTTCCACCACTTCCTTCTGGAGCATGGGAAGCATGGCGTAACCGCCACCAAAAGTAAACCCTCCAATTCTGGCGAAGGTGAGAAACAGGTCCAAATACCCGCCCTTTTTCATAATTGTGATCACATTCCTCTCTGGTACACGAAATTTGATAAATTTATAAAAAGCCTCCAGCATGCCGGCTGTTTTACAAAGCTGTTGAAAATTGTATAGCGCATAAGGCGCCTTGGTTACTGGTTACAGGGAATCGAGGGGGTGCTGTTCCAGCAGGCCACCCAGTTGGCTCAGATCCTCCAGGACAAGGTCGGGCTTTATTTCACTTTTTTCAAGCATTTCGCTTGTTGTTTCCCCGCTGAGCACTAAAATAGAGGTGACAGAGGTGTTGCAGGCCACGGCGATATCGGTATAAAGCCGGTCGCCTACCACCGCCATTTCTTCGGGTTTGCATCCTGTTTTTTGAAGCATGTACTCCAGCGTGTGGCGGGAGGGCTTTCCGAAGAATTCACAGGAAACGCCGGTGGAAGCTTTTACTAAGGCATAAATGGAGCCGCAGTCCGGAATAAATCCTTCCTCCACCGGACAGTTCAGGTCGGGGTTCACCCCATAACAGGTTTTGCCGCGCCGTATAAAAGTGCAGGCCTTAGAAAGCTTTTCATAGGTGAGGGTGGTGTCAAAGCCCAGCACGACGTAATCGGGGTTATCTTCCTGAAGAGAGATGCCGGCTTTTCGAAAGTCCTCTAAAAGGGCGGGAGTACCTACCACATAGCAGCTCTCCCCAGGACGATTCTTTTGCAGCCATTCCAAAATAACCCCGTTAGAGATTAACATTTTTTCCCCCGGGATGGAAATTCCCATGGAAGAAAGCTTTTGCAGGTAGGCTTCCCGGTTTTTAGAGCTGTTATTGGTGAAAAAGCAGAAATCCCTTCCGCTGGCCTTTACTTGTTCCAAAAACCTTTTCGTGAAAGGGAACAAGCGGTTTCCCAAATAGATGGTGCCATCCATGTCCAGCACAAACATTTTGACAGTGGAAAGCTGCGAAAGATCTTCGTCCATAGAAAGGCCATCCTTTCTTTTCCAAAAATTACAAGTCCATTTTATCATGAAAGCCTTCTCCATTTCAATAGGAGAATTCTGACTGGAAAAAGGCGTTCCGGGTACCTGTTTTTCTGAAAGGGGTAAAAAAATAGAGAAAAAGGGGGTGTTATTTTTTTGAATTTTGCGCTATAATGTCTGTAAAGATACCGCAAGGGGCCAAAAAGGGGATAAGCTGTGTGTTCGTCCCTTGACAGACGGTGAATTCTTAGCCAGGAAGTGCGTTTTGCATTCAGAAGGGCTACCCCCTAATCATTACTAAGAGCGAGTTCCGCTCTGTTTAGGAAAGGAAGTTTTATTATGGATTTTTTCAAAAAGATTGGAAAAGCCTTAAGCGGCGCGGCAGGCTATGTGGGAGAGAAAAACCGCAAAACAGCGGCTTTGAACCGGATTCGTACAGTAATCCGCTGTGAGGAACAGGCGGCGGAAAAGCAGTATTTGGCTTTGGGCCGTTATTATTACAACAATTTGCGCGACAAAAACAACAGTGTTACCGAGGCCCATTGCGGGGAGCTGGAAGCCATTGAAGCGCGCTTGGATGCGGCGCTTCTTCAGCTGGAAAAATTTTATAGCTTGGAAGAAACAAAAACAGATTCCCTTCGGGAAGAAATCGACTTAGAGGATGTGCAATGCCTGGAAGAACCTCCAAAAGCCCAGGAGATTCCTTCTTCACTGCCAGAAGAGGAAGAGCTTTTGCCGGCGCAGGAGGAAGCTGTTTCCGCGCCGTTGCAGGAGGAGGCAGTTCCAGCCGCGCCCAGCGAAAATGATGATCTGCCTTTTGAAGGGTAAGGCGGGAGAAGCGAATGTCAACAGAGGTCATAAAAGAAATCATATGTCCCCAGTGTGGGGAATCGCAAAAATACCGGCTTTATGCCAGCATCAACGCCCAGGAAAACCCGGAGTTGAAACAACAGGTCTTGGAGGAAACGCTATTCGATTGGCGCTGTGACCGGTGTAACTATTTTGCTGCCATGGCTTACCCCTTTTTGTATTCCGACCCGGAGAAGCGCTATGTGATTTGTGTTACCCCGGCAGGCAACGGCAGAGCCCTGGAGCCTACCGCCGCAGTGAAGGATTTCACGAAGCGTATTGTAAAGAATCTGCCTGAGCTAAAAGAGAAAATTCTGATGCTGGATGCGGGTTATGATGACATTGCTATTGAGCTGGTAAAAAACGCTTTATGCGGCATTATCAAAAATACCTACCAGGTCAACCGGGTCCATGCTTATTTCAGCCGGGTGGATCAGGAAGAAATGGAGTTTGCCATTTTCCTGCCCCAAAAAGAAGCCCCTGTTTATCATTCCACAAAGCTGGATGTGTATAAGCAGTCGCAGGAGGTGCTGCGGGCTTTGGATTACGCGGAGCCCGCTGAGTTTTTGCGGGCAGATGCCAGGCTGGCCAGAAGGCTTATTGAGAATTACCAAAACATTTAAAGCAGACTTTAAATGTAGCCTGCCCACTTTGATTTTAGAAAGTGAAAACTGCCAACTGCCCGAATTCCTTTGCCTCCAGCGGTCTAAGGGTTCGGGCGGTGCTATTCTGTAAACAATTTAACCTACCTTTACTCCGGAAAAACGGCATTTGTGTTTTGGGGCAAAAACGGATGCCTCGTGAAAGCGGCAGATTTAGCAAAAGGCTTTTTTCTTAGCGGGGCTAGGGCTCCGGTGCCCTTGGAGCCCGCAGAAGCAAGAAACGGTATTTCCTCGCTAAAGTTTCCGAAAACCCCTTGAATCGACGTCCATTTCCGATTATAATAAATTAAGATTGGTATTTCGGCGGGGGAGCGGAACCTCCTGCCGGAAGAATATAAAACCGAAAGGAGTACCAATATGAACTATTCCCATGAAGTGGAAAATATGTGTACGGTGA
>CANSKS010000028.1 GCA_947647615.1 uncultured Neglectibacter sp. | reverse complement strand
TCAAACTGTCCACTTATTTCCGGCCTGCGTGGGCAAAAAATCACAAAAATTTCACTTGCTCCCTTTCCTGTTTTCGTAGTATGATAAATAAAAGAACAGGCACAAACACAAAGAAACCGGCCAAGGCCGGGACTTTGGAAAAAGATTCAAACGGGAAGGAATGATTTTATGAAGCAGGTCACTTTGGGAAGGACAGGCATTGCCAGCGGCAAAAACGCCTTTGGGGCGCTGCCCATTCAACGGGTTTCCACCGAATATGCGGGCATGCTTTTGAAAAAGGCTTACCATGGGGGCATCACCTTTTTCGACACAGCCCGGTCTTACACCGACAGCGAAGAAAAAATGGGCCTTGCCCTCAGCGATGTGCGGCAGCATATCACCATTGCCACCAAGACCCCCTCTACCACCGCAGAGGGCTTTTGGAAGGACCTGGAAACCAGCCTTGCCTTGCTGAAAACAGATTATATCGATATTTACCAGTTCCACAACCCCGCCTTTTGCCCTAAGCCGGGAGACGGCTCCGGCTTGTATGAAGCCATGCTGGAAGCGAAAAAGCAGGGGAAAATCCGCTTTATCGGCATTACCAACCACCGGCCCCATGTGGCGGAAGAGGCTGTAAACTCCGGCCTTTACGACACCCTGCAGTTCCCCTTCTGCTACCTGGCCACTCAGCGGGATATTGACCTTGTGGCCTTGTGCAAGGAAAAGGATGTGGGCTTTATTTGCATGAAGGGCCTTTCCGGCGGGCTTATCACCAATTCCGCCGCGGCCTATGCCTGGCTGGACCAATTCGAAAACGCATTGCCCATTTGGGGCGTCCAGCGGGAAAAGGAGCTGGACGAGTTTTTGAGTTACCAGGAAAACCCGCCTGTTTTAGAGGGGGAGCTCAAGGCTGTGGTGGAAAAGGACCGGGCCGAGCTCATTGGTAACTTCTGCCGGGCCTGCGGCTACTGCATGCCCTGCCCCGCCGGCATTGTGATCAACCAGTGCGCCCGTATGTCCCAGCTGATCCGCCGCAGCCCCTCGGCCTCCTGGCTTACCGAGGAAAGCCAACAGATGATGCGGAAAGTAAACGATTGCCTGGAATGTGGCCAGTGCAAAAAGAAATGCCCTTACGGGCTGGACACTCCCACCCTGTTAAAACAGAATTTGGAGGATTACGAAAACATCTTGGCCGGAAGGGTTTCGCTGTAAACCCGGACCGCAAAAGGAAAGGGGCAGGTTTTTGCAAAAAGGTTGACACAATGGGCAAAATGAGGGTAAAATAAAAGGTATATTTGAATTTGCGCGTATTTTCTAGTATTTTCGCGCGTTTCTCGTTCTATTTGGCCCTGCTGAAAAGAAAGTGAGTGTATGATGCTTATGAAGAACAGACAAAGCGCCATTTTCCGCACTTTGTGTCCCTTGCTTTGCGCGGCCTCTTTGGTTTTGGCCCTTACGGGGTGCAAGGGATTCTCCAATGTGGCTTCCGGTGTGGCGGCCGTCGGGGAATTCCCGGTAAAGATCGGCGACGTCACCGTTCCGGCCAGACCTCAAAAGGCCGTAGTGCTTTCCCCAAGCTTAGCAGATGTGGTGCTGGCTCTGGGTTATGAAACCCAGCTGGCCGCCGGCACGGAGTCCTGTACCCAGGAAAGCCTGGGCGCCCTGCAAAAGATTCCGGAAAACGACCCTCAGGCCGTGCTGGATGTGGGCCCCGACCTGGTCTTGGCGGAAAGCTTTGACAATGCCATGGCCACTGCCCTTTCCGGCGCAAACATCACCATGCTGGCCATTAGTCCCGCCACCGGCCGCAGCGATTTTGAACGGCTCTATTCTCAGGTGGCTTCCGCTTTTGCCGGAGGCGGCCCCGGTTATGACGCGGGGATCAGCCGAGCCCAAGAAATTTTCAGCGTGCTGGACGATATCAACCGTATTGTTCCCAAGGAAAAGGTAGTCACCGCCTGTTATCTCTATAATCTGGAGGGCAACGCCGTAACCGGAGACATGTTTGGTAATACCATTTTGTCTTCTGCCGGGGTCACCAACGCTTTTTACAGCCATACCGGCGGCTATTACGATTTCGAATCCCTTCGCATCGCCAACCCTAACGTGATCTTCTGTGTGCCCGGCTTGAAAGCAGAGATGGAAAAGGATTCCAACTTTTCCAAGCTTCAAGCAGTGAAAAACGGCCGCGTGCTGGAAATGGATGCCAGCTACATGGCCTGGCAGGGCCGTACCGTCATTCAGGCGGCTTATGAGATCAGCGCCTTTACCTTCCCCCAGCTGCTGGAAGAAAGCTCCACTACCGTTTCCCTTCCCGGCGAAGAAGGGTCCTCTCAGACGCCTTCCGCTTCCCCTTCCAGCGGCAGCGAAGAAGACCTGGTTTCTTACCCCCAGCTTTCGGAAGGGGATTCCGGCGAGGACGTGCTGAAAATTCAGCAGCGCCTGGAAGAGCTGGGCTATTTGGACATCGAATACGATGGCCATTTTGGAGAATACACCGCCGGATGCCTCCAGGAATTCCAGCTGGCCAACGGCTTACCGGAAACCGGTGTGGCAGACCAGCGAACTCAAAGCCTCCTGTTTTCGGAAAAGGCTGTAAAGAAGGGGGAAACGTCCTCCTCTTCCCCGGAAGCCAGTCCCACTCCGGAACCCGAAAACCCGTAAAACTTCTATGTTTCCAGAGAGCCGTTAAAACCCGGCTCTCTTTTTTTGCAACGCCTTCCGCCTTTTGGAGAAAGGCCTTTTTTGTGGGAATAAGGCTTTACTTGTCAGGCCCGGTATAGTATAATCAAACGGACAATTAACAGTGCCGGTTGCCGGCGCGGGGAGGATGCTTTTTTAATGGTCATGACACGGGAGCGGTCTTTTTACCGCAATCTTTTTACTCTGGCAATTCCCATTTCCCTGCAAAACCTGATTACCTTTGCTGTGGGTTTCGCAGATAATATGATGATCGGTTCTTTGGGAGATAACGCCATTTCCGGCGTTTATTTGGGGAACCAGCTGCAAACGGTACTGCAAATGTTCATCGGCGGCATTGAGGGCGCTATTCTAATTTTGGCCGCCCAGTATTGGGGAAAAAAAGATACCGCCAGCATCCGGAAGGTGGTATCTATCGGCGTGAAGCTGGCCCTGGCGGTGGGGTTTGTGATGTCGGCGTTGGCCGTGGCTTTTCCCGGGCCTATCATCGGCCTTTTTACCAGCGATTCGGGCACCATACGGGAAGGGGCGGAATATCTGCGCATTGTGGGCGCAACCTACCTGTTTTTCAGCCTTTCTCAGGTAATGATCGCCTCTATGCGCAGCGTGGAAACAGCCCGTATGGGCATGTACATTTCCATTATGGCGCTGGTGGTCAACGTTTCTCTGAATTACATCCTTATTTTCGGCAAGCTGGGCCTGCCTGCCATGGGGGTACGGGGCGCTGCCCTGGCCACCTTGATCTCCCGCGTGCTGGAGGCGGCGGCCGGTGTCTTTTATGTGTTCTTTTTAGACAAAAAGTTAAAGCTGCAATTTCGGGACTTATTGCGGACAGACCGTACCCTTTTAAAAGATTTTCTCCGTTACGGTTTGCCGGTGATCGGCGGCCAAGTGGTATGGTCGGTGAACATGCTGGCCAACTCCAAAATCATGGGCAGCTACGGCGCCGCGGTGCTTTCCGCTACCAGCATCACCGGCACCCTGCATAACCTGATTTATGTGTGGATGAACGGCCTTTCCTCTGCGGTAGGCATCATTACCGGCAAAACCGTGGGAGCCGGGAAATACGAAAAAATGAAGGAGTACGCCAAAACCGTACAGGTCATTTTTCTCATGGTTGGCCTCATATCTGGCGCTATTGTGCTGCTTTCCAGAGACTTCTTCCTCGCCTGCTTCCCCGAAGCCAGCTCAGAAGCTCTGGCCCTTTCCCGACAGTTTATCAACGTGATTTCCGTCACCATCGTGGGTACCTGCTACCAGGCCGCCTGTCTCTTTGGGCTGGTGAAATCCGGCGGGGATATTTCTTTTGTCTTTAAAAACGACACTATTTTCGTCTTTGGCGTGGTAATTCCTTCCGCGCTGATCGCCATGTGGCTGGGTGCTCCTGCCTGGGTGGTATTCGCCTGCCTGAAATGCGACCAAATTTTGAAATGCTTTGTAGCCGTGGTAAAAATCAATAGCTTTAACTGGATGAAGAACCTGACCAGGAATTCGGAGGAAGGGCCAGAAAAGGAAGGCGAGTTGGTCCATGCAAAATCGTAAAGAACATCTGAAGGGCAGCGGCATGCTGGCCCTTTGTGCCATGATCTGGGGCGTGGCCTTTGTGGCCCAAAGCGCCGGTATGGAGCACGTGGGCCCCTGTACCTTCAACGCTGTCCGCAATTTCATTGCCTGCATCGCCTTACTGCCGGTACTCTTCCTTTCCCGCCGTCTTAAAAAGCCGGGAGAAGGTGATGTCCCTGCGCCGGAAAACAAAAAGCTGCTTTTGGGTGGCGGCGTTCTTTGCGGCCTGTTTTTGTGTGCGGCCAGTCTGCTGCAGCAGGTGGGCATACAGTATACCACTGCGGGCAAGGCCGGGTTTCTCACAGCGCTTTATATTGTCATTGTGCCTCTTTTGGGCATCTTTCTTGGACGGCTTCCCGGGGTAAAAGTGTGGTTGGGCGTGGTGCTATCTCTTTTGGGTGTGTACCTCTTAAGCGTAAAGGAAGGCTTTTCTGTTTCCGGCGGCGACGCCCTTGTCATTGCCTGCGCAGTACTTTTTTCCTTTCACATTCTGGTAGTAGACAAGATTTCTCCCCGGGTAGACGGCGTCATGCTTTCCTGGATTCAATTTTTCGTAAGCGCTGTGCTTTCCCTGGTCTTCGCACTGATTTGGGAAAAGCCCCGGCTTCCCTCCATTTTTGCCGCCTGGCTGCCACTGCTTTACACCGGCGTACTTTCCAGCGGGGTGGGCTACACACTGCAAATTTTGGGCCAACGCAAGGCCAGCCCTACGGTGGCCTCCTTGATTCTGAGTTTAGAATCGGTCTTCGCGGCTCTGGCCGGTTGGGCTTTAAAAAACGAAGCGCTGGCGCCCAAGGAGCTTTTGGGCTGCTGTTTGGTCTTCGCGGCAGTGGTGCTAGCTCAACTGCCGTCTCGAAAAAAGACAGGCTAGCGGGAAAGATGTCCCATCGTCTTTCTGCCGCTTGACATATATTTTTTAAAGCAAAGAAAGAAGGTATTTTATGAGGATTTTGGAAACCGGCAGTTACCAGGAGATGAGCGTGCTGGCCGCGGGCATTCTTGGCGCTCAGGTCTTGCTAAAGCCCAACTGCGTACTGGGACTTGCCACCGGCTCTTCCCCCATAGGGGCCTATGAGGAATTGAGTAAAAACTGCCAAAACGGCCTGTTGGATTTTTCTCAGGTGCGCACGGTGAACCTGGATGAATACTGTGGCCTTGCCCCGGAGAATCCCCAGAGCTACCGCTATTTTATGGACCAACATTTGTTCAGCCGCATCAATATTCGAAAAGAGAACACCCACCTCCCCAACGGCATGGCCCCGGACCTGGAAGAAGAAAGCCGGCGCTATGAGGCTCTCATCGAAGGCCTGGGAGGGGTAGATTTGCAGCTTTTGGGCATTGGCCACAACGGCCATATTGGCTTTAACGAGCCCTGCAGCGATTTCCCCCGGGACGTGCACCAGGTACAGCTTACGGAAAGCACCATCACGGCCAACTCCAGACTGTTCTCCCGCCGGGAGGATGTGCCCACTACGGCTATTACCATGGGGATCGGCACCATTTTAAAGGCCGGTAAAATTCTCTTGATTGCCGGGGAAGAAAAGAAAGAGATTATTGAGCGTTCCCTCTTTGGCAAGGTGACCCCCCAAGTTCCGGCCTCCGTGCTGCAGCTGCACCGGGATGTGACGGTGATCACCTGTAAGCGTTCCTAAACCCCAAGTTTCGAACAGGAGGAGTTTTTATGTTGGATGCCGCTAACATTCCCCAGGTGCTGCAAGATATTTCCGGCACCGCCATTACTTCCCCGGAAGCCTGGGAGGCCAATCGGGAACGGCTGCTTTCCCTTCTTAGCCGCGAGGAATATGGTTTTTTGCCCGCCCCGCCCGAAAGAACCGAGTTTAAGCTTTTAGACCGGCAAACCGATTGCTGCGCCGGAAAAGCGGTGTACGAAAAATGGGAAGCTACCGTGTGGGTGAAAGATCATTCCTTTTCCTTTCCCTTTTTTGGGGTAATCCCCCAGACGGCAACACCTTCTATGGCCTTTTTGCACCTGAACTTCCGGAATCAGGTACCGGATTTTTACATGCCTACCGAAGAGATTATTGACGGAGGCTTCGCCGTATTTTCCTTTGGTTATGAGGACGTGACAAAAGATAACGGCGATTTTTCCAGCGGGCTCGCCGCCTTGTTCCCGGAGCCTCCGGGAAAGCTGGCCCTTTGGGCTTGGGCCGCTCTTCGGGTGCGGGATCACATGGCTCAAAGAGAAGAGATTGACCAGGAAAACGTGGCGGTGGTAGGCCATTCCCGGTTAGGGAAAACCGCGCTTTTGGCGGGCGCTTGGGATGAACGCTTTGCCTTTGTGATCGCCAACGAATCCGGCTGCAGCGGCGGCGCTGTCACTCGGGGGAAACAAGGGGAGCGCATCGCCGATATTACCCGGGTCTTCCCCTTCTGGTTCTGCGAAAATTACCGGAAATATGCCGGGAAAGAAGAGGAGCTGCCTTTTGACCAGCATTTTCTTCTGGCTCTAATTGCGCCTCGAAAGCTTTATATCTGCGATGCCCAGGAAGATATTTGGGCCGATCCTGCCGCAGAATTCCTGAGCTGCCGGCTGGCTTCTCCAGTTTATGAGCTTTATGGCAAGCAAGGCCTTATGGCGGAAACAGAGGCTCCGGTTTTAAATAAAGGCTATCACGCCGGAGCGATCGGCTATCATCTGAGGGCCGGCTGCCACTATTTGAGCCGCCAAGATTGGCAGCAGTTTATGGCTTTTTTAAAGGCGCACCGGAACTAACCTTTTTTGAAGGCATCTCCTAAAAAGAAAAAAGCAAAAAATTGCCCTTGACTTTTCCGGCGCTTTCTGTTCTAATGAATTCATAGCAAAAGAGGCGTGAGCATCGCCCTTTTAACACCTATTTTTATGATAAGGAGTTGTATGGCAATGAAAGCATTCCCCCGCACCATGGTAGGCGGGATTTCCCTGTCCCGCATGATTATTGGTTCCAACTGGCTTTTAGGCTACAGCCACACCAGCCTTTCCGCCGACGAAATGATTAAGCGCCGGTACGACAGCGCCGAAAAATTCAAACCTGTTCTGGAAGCTTATTTGAGTCATGGAGTGGACACCATCATGGCCCCCTTCGGGAATTCCCCCGAGCTGGTTCGGGCCGTAAAAGATACCGAACAAAAGACCGGCCATGAAATTATTATGGTAGATACCCCCATTATCAATGTGGACAACACGCCGGAGGGCCGGAAGGAAGCCCAGGCCACCATACAAGCTTGCGCAGACCGGGGCTCTAAGTTCTGTTTGATTCATCATTCCTCCGCGGAGCAGTTGGTGAACAAAAATCTGGCCCAAATCACCCGCTTGGAAGATTACACCAAGATGATCCGCGATGCCGGGCTGATCCCCGGGCTTTCCGCCCACATGCCAGAGCTCATCGTCTATTCCGACCAAAACGGCTATGACGTAGAAACCTACATCCAAATTTACAACTGTATGGGTTTCCTGATGCAGGTAGAAATTGAGACGGTGGGTTCTATTATCAACAACGCCAAAAAGCCTGTCATGACCATTAAATCTATGGCTGCCGGCCGCTGCTCCCCCTATGTGGGCCTTACCTTCTCCTGGAATGCCATCCGGCCCATAGACATGGTTACCGTGGGAGCCTTTAGTGCCGAGGAAGCCGAAGAGGATATTGAAATCTCCATGGCCGCTCTGGAGCACCGCTTTCCCGATTTAGAAAAGCGGTCCAGCCCCAACAACAGCCAGGCCGCTTTTGGAGGAGACAAGTAAGAAGCCACAGAGCGCATACGCACTTGGCTCAGCTACTCCAATCTGTCGCTTCTGCCGGAGCTGTGGCCGTGATCTGCTATTTTTTGCTTTGCGCTAACGCTTCATGAATCCGGGCTCGAAGCCCTTATAAAAAACGGGCAGGCGGTTCCCTCTTGGCTAGGCCTTGAGGGTTCCGCCTGTTTTTCTACTTTTAGAAAGGAGATCTATCATGATCCGAAACTCTGCGAAGGCTCTGCTTCTCCTTGACGGGAAACTCCTGCTCAACAGCCACCTCACTTCCGTCGGAGAGCTGTATTACGATCTTCCCGGGGGCGGCCAGCATCCTTATGAAACTATGGAAGAAGCGGTAATTCGAGAGGTCCGGGAGGAAACCGGGTTTTCGGTGCGTCCTCTGCGCTTTGCGGCACTGGCAGAAGAAATTTTTACTAACCCGTCTATGCGGGCCAGGTTCCCGGAATACTGCCACCGCACCATGCACATTTTTGTGGTGGAAGCTATCCCGGGCACAGTTCGAGAAGATGTCAGCGAACTGGATTTTCAGCAGACTGGCAGTTCCTGGTTTTCTCCCCAGGAGGCAGAAGGCCTGCAGTTGGTTCCCGTCCAGCTTCGAGGGCGAGTAAGAGAGGTTTTGGGCAGCAAGGAACCGGTGTACCTTGGTTCGCTGCGCCGGGACGAAGTTTGCATGTAGCCAGCGCAGGCAGTGGATTTTCACGCCCTTTCTTGACAAAACGCTCTCCAAAAGTTAAACTTTACTTAAAATTACACCTCTGGAGGACTTAGGCCTCGGCGGTGTAGCACGGTAAAAATAATGGGGAGGAGCTTTTTATGACCTACAGTATTTCCCAAGCTGCCCAGCGATTCGGCATAGAGCCCCACACTTTGCGGTTTTACGAAAAGGAGGGCATTGTAAACCCCCAGCGCACAGAAGGCGGTATTCGGTTTTACACAGAAGAAGACATGGGCCAACTGGAAATGGCCATGTGCCTAAAAAGTACCGGCATGCCCTTAAAGGATATTAAACGTTACTTTGAACTGGTCCGGGAAGGCGATTCCACCCTGGACCAGCGCCTGGAAATTTTCACCCTGCACCGGGACCATGTGCTGGAAGAGATTGGAGTACTAAGAAAACACCTTTGCAAAATAGAAAGTAAAATCCAGTGGTATTCCGCCTTTGTGACGGAACGGAAAAAAGAAATTTCCTAAGGCTTTTTCCCTGTTCCTTTAAGGCCTTCGGCCCGCCTTTTCCAAAAGGTTATTTGCATCTATAGGAAAGGAGGCGTGCCGCCTCCCTCTCTTTAGCGGCCTTGACTTTTATAAAAAGTAAAATACCGGACCCGTTTTAGGGCCCGGTATCGTATTTATGACCACTTTATAGAAAGATGAGGAACATTCCCGCCAAAATTCCCAATATGGTAAAAAAGGCAGGCAGCTTGCTGCGATAAAGCAAAATGGCCTGGGGCAAAATTTCCCCGAACACCACATAGAGCATAGCCCCGCTGGCAAATCCCAGGCTAAGCGCTAAGCCCATCGCGCTAATATCCCCCAGCCAATAGCCGAAAAGGGCTCCTAAAATGGTGGGAGCCCCGCTAAGGGCTGTAATCACTACCGCTTTCCCTTTTCCCATTCCGCCGCTGATCAAGGGCACCGATACCGCCATACCTTCCGGCACATTGTGCAGGCCAATAAGAAGGGCCAGTACCATCGCTGTGCCGTCCACAGTGCTACTTCCGCCCACATAAGCGGCGCCGATGGTCATACCCTCCGGCACATTGTGCAGCGCAATGGCCCCGGCCATTACCACACCAGCCACAAACAGGGAAAGCTTGCTGTCCTGGCTTTTATAGTGCTGCTCCAAATGGTCACTGTGGATCAGCTCGTCCAGGCCATCCGCCGTGCGGGGATGGTCTTTATCTACATGGGGGACTTCCTTATTGGCCTTTTGATCTATCAGGTAGTTCAGCGCGAAAACAACTGCCATACCAATTAAAATCGCGAAAGCCACCAAAGCCACATGGGCCCCGGTTTCCAAAGCCTCTCCTATCAACTCAAAGCACACCATGCTCACCATGACGCCGCCGGCAAAGCTCAGAAGCAGGCTTACCGTTCTGTTGGAATCTTTCCGGAACAGCGCGCCCACCAGCCCCCCCAACCCTGTTCCGGCCACTCCTGCCAGGGCAGTGGTGAGGATCAAACTTCCCAAAACACCCACAATCATGCCTCCTACATAACAGCCCAACCGTATTTGTGGAGCCCTACCCGGAAAGGCGTTTTTCACCATCTTATCCTTTCGTGAAACGTGAAATGACGTGATAACGCACTTATCCCCCACAACCCGCATTTCGGCAGGGATAAACGTGTGATTGACGCTCCGGTTCCTCTATAATAACCTTTATTCCGGCTGCGTTTGAGAGGCCGGTTCCTCTTCCCTGTTGACAATAGAGCGCTTCTTCCACCTGCCCATACGGTAGGCTACCGCGGTGATCACAGCCCCCAATACCCACGAGATCATCAAAGAAACAAACAGGCAGTCCGGCGCGCCGGAGCCCATTTCCCCATTCGCCGGCCGGGTAAGCCACTCCATGCCATAGGCAATGGGCATGCGGATAACCACCGTAGTGATAATGGAGATCCACATGGGGGTCATAGTATCGCCGGCGCCACGCATCACACCGGAAAGGATTTGGGTCACAGCCATGGCCACATAGCCTATGGAAAGGGTAAAGAGCATCCGCTGGCCCAGTTCAATGACCTCTGGAGTAGAGGTAAAAGCATGTACCAGATGGCGGCCAAAGAGCAGGATAAGGGCTACCAGCACCACCGATACGATTACCCCCAGCTTCAAGCCGTCTTTTGTTCCCTTTTCCACCCGGTCGACACGATTGGCGCCAATGTTCTGCCCGGCAAAGGTAGACATGGCCGTGCCAAAGGTAAAGTTGGGCATCATGGCAAAGCCGTCCACCCGCATGACCACGGTGTTGGCCGCCAGCACCGCCTCACCAAAACTGTTGGTGAGGCCTTGGACGATGAGCATGGCCAGAGAAAAAATGGCCTGGGTGAGACCGCTGGGCAGGCCCAGGCGGACCAACTGGCCCAAAAGGGCTTTCTTTGGCCACAGGTGCCGAAGCCGCACAGTGAACAAATCCCGCATGGTACAAAGCTTCAGAAGGCACAGTGCTCCGGAGATGGCCTGGGAGAGGATGGTCGCCCAAGCGGCCCCGGCCACACCCATTTGCAGGCCCGCCACAAACCAGATGTCCAGGCCGATATTCAGGCCGCAAGCCACCAGCAAAAAGAGAAGGGGCATAATAGAATCGCCCAGGCCCCGCAGGACACCGGAAATAATGTTGTAATAGGCGGAACCAATAATTCCAACGAATAGGATAACCAGATAATCGGAAGCCATAGCCCGCACAGTGAGAGGGGTATCCAACAGGTTGATCATCCACGGGGCCACCAAGGGTCCCACCACCATAATAAAAACGGATGAGATCAATGTGGCGGTGATAGTGGTGCCCACCGTTTCGGAAAGCTTTTCTGTTTCCCTGGCACCGTAATACTGGGAGGTCATAATACTGGCACCCACGGAGATCCCCATAAAAAGCACCAGCAACAAATTGAGAATGGGCCCGCTGGCCCCAATAGCCGCCAGGGCGCTGTCGCCCACATAATTCCCCACCACAATAGAATCTACCGTACTGTACAGCTGCTGCGCCAAATTGCCGATTAGCAGCGGAACCGAAAACTTGACCAAATTGGCACTGGGGCTTCCCACAGTCATGTCCTGGGAACCGAACAATGCAGAGAGCTTTCCTGCTATAACAGAAAGCTTCCCTTTTGACTTGTCTGCCATAAGTACTCTTTTCTCCTTTTCTTCAAAAATTAGTAATCCATTTTTTCATATTTTTTTATTATAGCATAGAACTTCAAAAATTTCTTTGCAATTTCCTACAAAGTTTTTAAAAAATTTTCTGGGCCAAAAATATGAATTTGAAAGGGAAAGCTTCCCGCAATAAAATTTGCCAAAGCAGGGCTTGGGGCGGCAGCCCCAAAAAGGAATTTTAAAAACGTCAGTTTTTAAATCCCTTCGCGCAATAGCGAGGCCAAGAGGCTGTTAGAGCTAGCTTTGCGCGAAATCGACGAACCGGGGCGGGTTGCTTTTTCCCGGCTTATTCGTTACGCAAGGAATGGTTTCTGCCTTTTTTGAAAGCTCCTGCCGTTTGCGTTTTTATTTTTTTCTTTGTGAAAGGGGCTTCGCCCCTTTTGAACCCCAAGCTTTTGGGGAGCTTCCCGCAATAAAATTTGCCGCAGGCAAATTTCGTAGACAGAAGCGGGGCTTGAGCCCGCTGCCAAAAAAGAAACGAGCCTGCCGCGGCAGGCTCGTTTCTTCTATTTTTGGTCAGCAGGTAGCCCCGCCCTTTAAGTGCTTTTGGGCCGAAAGGTTCTCCTCTTTTCGGGACAGCAGCTCGTTGGAAAGCAGCTGCTCCTGTACATTTTCAAACCCTAGACGGGCAATGGTATCTGCAAAGCGTTCCCCGGTAATGCCCTGTTCCCGGAACAGGAGGATAGCCTTTTCAATGACATCCAGCACCTCTTCTTTACTGGTAAAAATCTTATCCAGGTACCGTCCGTGGGCCATTTTCTTCCCCCAGCGGCCGCCAATATACACCCGGTAGCCGGGCGCAAAATCTTCTACGGCTTTGAAGGGGCATTTTCCTACACAGCGCCCGCAATGGTTACAGGCCGCATCGTCTATGACCACCTTCCCCTCTTTTAACATGGGAACCTGAATGGGGCAGGCCTTTTCCACCTGACATACCTTGCAGCCCCGGCACTTTTCCAGGTCGATCACCGGCACTTTTTGACCGATGACTCCCAGGTCGTTCAAATCGGGTTTTACACAGTTATTGGGGCAGCCTCCCACCGCGATCTTAAACTTATGGGGCAGCTTCACACCGGCGTACCCGTGGAAGAAGCGTTCGTGAATTTCTTCCGAAAGGGCGAAGGTATCGATCAAACCATACTGGCAGGTAGTGCCCTTGCAGGAAACTACCGGGCGTACTTTGGAACCGGTACCGCCGGTTTCCAGGCCCGCCTCCTGCAGGTAAGCCCGGAGGGGCTCGATGTTATCGAAGGGCACATGCTGAATCTCCAGCGTCAGGCGGGAAGTCATAGCCACTTCACCGCTGCCAAACTTCTCGGCGGCTTCTGTGATAGCCCGCATTTCATCGGCGGTGATCTTGCCGTTTCTGGTGATGACCCGGCCATTAAAGCAATCGGGCGTCCGCTTATCCCAAAGGAAGCCCAGCCCCTTCACCCGGGTGACCTCCTCCGGCGGTACAGAGGCCCCGGCCAATTTCACCCGCACTTCATTGAAGAAGGTGGCGCCTTCCAACACCAGGGTGTTGGTATAGCCAAAACTCTTCAAGCGGTTCTGGAGGAAATAGGCTCGCTTGCCCCTTGCGCACACCAACAGCAGCTTGGCATCTTTCCCCAATCCTTCTATGGGTCCGTTGACAGAAGCCAGGTCAATAAATTTCGCGCCCCGAATGGTGGGCTGCTGGTTCACATCCAGCACCTGGTAATCCTCGGCGGCACCGGCAGCATATTGGGCGGGCGTCATGCTGTCCAACACTCCATCCAGCTTGTTCTCCAGCACATACACCGCCTGTACGAAGGGATGGATCGCCGTAGAAAAGGGCGGCGCATAGGCCAAGTCCAAATTCTCGTAATCGGAAAGCTTCGCTCCCATGGAAATGCCCAGCACGCCCAGGTCTACAAGCTTATCTACCGCACCGGGGCCCAACACCTGCACGCCCAGCAGAGCCCGGCTGGATTTATCTGCAATAAGCTTCAAAATGAAATAGGAAGAATCGGGGTAATAATGGGCCTTGTCATCGGTGACCATCACCAGGGTTTCCACATCGTAGCCTGCCTCTTTCGCGGCCCGTTCGGTAAGGCCTGTTTTCCCGCAATTCAGGCCGGGCAGTCTGGCCACCGCCGTACCAAGCACGCCGGGGAAACTTTTTTCTTCCCCTGCCAAGGCCTGGGAAAGGGTGCGGCCCTCTAAATTGGCGGAAGAACCCATGGGCGACCATTGGGATTTCCCCGTAAGTCTGTTTTTCACCAAAACGCAATCGCCCGCGGCATAAATATCCGAAAGGCTGGTGCGCAGCTTTTCATCTACCACAATGGCGCCACGCTCCATTTGCAGGCCGGAACCTTCCAGGAATCCCGTATTGGGCCGAACGCCTACCGAGAAAATCACCGCGCCGCAGGCAAGGGTACCGGCTGTGGTGCGCACACCTTCTACCTTGCCATCGCCTAAAACAGCCTCCGCCTTCGTGCCGGTAAGCACTCTTATCCCGGCAGACTGCAGCTGACGTTTCACATAAGCCGCCATTTCCGGGTCCAGCACGCCGGGCATGACCTGGGAGGTAAATTCCACCAAAATGGGAGAAATCCCCTTTGCCAAAAGGTTTTCTGCCATTTCCAGGCCGATAAATCCGCCGCCTACCACCACAGCCTTCTTCACCTGGTTGGCGTCTAAATAATCCCGCATGGAAACTGCGTCCTCCGGTGTGCGCACCTGGAAAACGCCGGGCAGGTCAACTCCTTCCACCGGCGGCACTACAGGGGAAGCGCCTACTGCCAACACCAGGGAGTCGTATTCGTAACATTCGGTTTCTCCGGTAGAGAGATTTTTAGCCTCCACCTGCTTTTTTTGCGGATCTACCTTCACCGCTTCCCGGCGGGTCAAAACCTCTACGCCGGTAAGGGCCTGAAATTTTTGAGGCGTATTTACAATAAGCTCGCCCCTGTCCTGAATGGCGCCTCCCACATAATAGGGAAGCCCGCATCCGGCATAGGAAATATCTTCGCTTTTGGAAAGCAGCGTAACCTGAGCCGAACGATTTTCCCGTTTAAATTTTGCGGCGGCCTTTGTACCGGCGGCCACACCGCCCACGACCAATAATCTCATCTTTTTCATTCCTTTCGCAGCCGCGAAAAGTCAGCCCCGCGGCAAATTCCTAAAATTTATTGTATTTCATATATTCCCGGAAGTCAACTCAAACATTCATTTTCCCAAAGCTTCCCACAGCTGAAACAGGTTTTTCCTCTGACGGGCAAGTGCCATTAAAACCGGAAAATCTCTGTTCCGCCGCATATAAAACGAGGGCCATGAAAAATGGCCCTCAAGTTTCTTCGAGAAGTATTTCTTGCTCTTATCCTTTCACCGCGCCGGAAGCCAAGCCCTTGATGATATATTTCTGGCAGAACAAATATACTATCATGGGCGGAATCATGGACAAAGTATAGGCGGCAAAAGCCAGGTTAAAGTTGGTGATATACTTCGTACGGTAATTGTAAATAAACAGCGGAAGCGTCTTTTCTTTCTGCAAAATTACCAGGGGCAGGGTGAAATCGTTCCAAACCCCCAAAACGGTGAGCACCAAAGTGGTGGCCACAATGGGAGACATCATGGGCAGGATGATCTGGTAAAAAGCACGGATGGGCCCGCATCCGTCGATCATAGCGGCCTCATCCACATCTCTGGGCACCCCTTTTACGAAACCCGTCATAAGGAATACATTGGTGGGGAAGGAAAGGGCTATGTGCATACCTACCAAGCCCGGCAGGTTTAACATACCAAAGGTTTTGCCCATGACTACCAGGGGGATCATAACCACCTGAAAAGGAATGAAAATACCGATGATGAAGAAGTAATAAGCGAAGTTAAAGAACTTGATGTGCTGGTTTCTTCCCAGGAAGTAAGCCAGAATGGTGTTGATCACCATGGTACCGGCCGTAGCCAGAACGGTGACAAAAGCGGAATTTCCCAGAGCATCCCAATAGCCGCCCCTGGTGAGAACCTGCTCAAAGTTATCGAGCTTCCATTCGTTGGGAAGAGCCAAAATGAAGTTGCGGGCGTCAGCAGGCTGCTTGAACGCCGTAAGCACTGTTAAGTAGAAGGGGAAAACCACAATAACAGAAGTGAGAATTAACACGAAATAAATACAAAACTTGCTGAGGAATCGTTTTCCTTTACTTTGTGCGCCGCCCATTATAACTCCACCTCTTTCGACCGCATGTAAATGATTTGCAGGGTGGCAATGACGCCAAAGATAATTGCCATAATCATGGCGATGGCGCAGGCATAGCCCACCTCCTGCTTACTGTATTTGATATACATGTACATGGCAAAGGAATAAGTGGCGCCGCCGGGACCGCCTGCCGTGGTACCCATTACAATATCAAAAGCGGTGATGCCGGTTTTTGTATTGTTCACCAGGTTGATCATCAAAGAGGGCACGATCATGGGCATTTTTACCCGCCAGAAGATCTGCCTGCTGCTGGCGCCGTCAATACGGGCCGCTTCCAGAATATCTTCCGGCACGCCTTGGAGGCCCGCCAAAAAGATGACCATAGTGATGGGGAACGACTGCCACACCTGGGTTAGGCCCACCAGGTACGGTGCCCAGGTGGCCGAAGAAAACAATCCTGCCGAAAGGGTGCTGTTGCCAATGGTATCGCCCAACAGGGTGATGAGGCGGTAATCGATCTGGTTAAAAATGTAAGCGATGGTCAGAGTGGACATAACGGCCGGGAAGAAATACACGCCGCGGAAGAAGTTCACTCCACGGATTTTTTTATCCAAAAGCACCGCCAAGAACAGACCCAGCACGTTGGTGAGCACCAGCACCATTAGGGCGAAGATCACCGTGAATTTCAGGGTCATCCGAAGGTATTCCGAATTAAAAGCGTCTACGTAGTTTCCAAAGCCAATGTAATTTTTCACGGCGGAAATGCCGTTCCAATCGGTAAAGCTAAAGGTTGCGCCCTGCACTGCCGCTATGTAGAAAAACACCAAATAGATCACAAGGCAGGGGGCTACCACCAGGTAGGGCACTACTTTCCAAGAATTGAACTTGTGGGTTTTGCCGTTTCCAGAGGTCATACATGTTCCTCCCTAATTTATGAAAGTATGAGAACCTGCAAGCCTCGACCATAAAACACAGGGGCAGGCGGAGAACCAGCTCCTCCTGCCCCATTCGTTATGACCGCAATGTTTCAGTGAAATTATTTACTTGATGGAACCATCCATGATGCCGTCCATCTGGGCAATATAGTTGGCCTTGGCCTGCTCTTCACCCAGCTCTACCAAATCCATATAGAACTGAGTGGAAGCCTGGTTGGCCAGCTGCTCGGCACCGCCGGCGGGGAAGAAGTGGTTGGGCCAGTTGAAGGATTCGCCCTTGGCGACCTTTTCGATCATTCTGGCAGCGGTGGTATCGGTAACAGTGATATCTTTAATGGCGGGGATAGCAGCATCCTTGTTGCAATATTTTTCAGCCTGTGGCTTGCTTACCAGGAAGTTTACGAAAGCGTTGCAGGCTTCGGGATACTGGGTATCGGCGCCGATGGTATAGCCTACGTCAACACCGGAACACACATAGCCTCTGCCGCTGGAAGAGGGCAGCGGGAATTGCTCAATTTTGATATCGGGGTTAATGCCGCGAATAGAGGCAAAGGTCCAGTTGCCGGAAATAAACATGGCAGATTCGCCGTTGGCAAAATCGGTCAAGCCGGTATTGTAATCGGAAGAAATGGCCTTATCGTTGGCATAGCTGTAAATCTTGGTCAGGTCGTCTACAGACTTGGGGAAGTCGGTTTCGGAAAGCTTTTTTTCGCCGGCAGAAACAGCCTTTACCTCGTCGCCGGGCACATAGTCGCCCAAGAGGATGTTACGGGCGCAGTCGGCACCGTCCTTCAAAGTGAGGCCAATAGGAGTGATGCCCTTTTCTTTAAAGGCGTCGCAGGCGGCAATGAAGGAATCCCAATCTTCGGGAAGGGCAATACCGTTTTCTTCAAACATGCCTACATTGGCAATAATACCAGCAGCATTGTTGGCTTCCGGTACGCCGTAGTATTTGCCGTCGCGCTCAAACAGGGCCTGTACAGATTCCGCAGAGGTCTTAATATAGGGCTGGTCGGAAACGTCCATCAGCTTGCCTTCCTCATAGAAGGACTGCCAAACCATGTCGGTGGGCCAATACAGCCACACATCGGTGAAGTCGCCGGCGGCAGCCCGGGTCTGCAGGTTGGAAGCCGCGTCGTTCTGCACGTTCTGAGTGACAGTGATGTTGGGGTACAGCGCCTGGAACTCATCGATCACATCGTACATGTAATCTTCAATTTCGGGCTTCTGCTGGTAGAACTCAATTTCACCGGAAATATCCTGGGGATAATCGCTGTAGTAATCGTAGTCGCCGGTAGCGCCGGTCTCGCTGGTGCCGGCCTCGCTGGTGCCGGCCTCGCTGCTCTTGTCGCCGCCGGTGCTTTCGGTTTTGCTGCCTTCAGTTTTGCTGGCAGTGCTGCTTTCATTGTTGCCGCCACATGCCGCCATACTGAAGACGAGGACCATCGCCAGCAACAACGCAAGTACTTTCTTGCTCATGATTTTATTTCCTCCTTAAATATGTTTTACCTTGAACAACAAAAAACTTTTGAAACGGGGTTGCTCGAACAGAAGCTTTTCTATTCTGCAAAAATGCAGAATAGAAAAGGACATATGTCCTTTTCTGATTTTCGTTGTTCATTGTCACTATATTAATCCTATTTATTTGGTTTGTCAATAGATTTTTCGCCGATGAAAAAATTTTTCACCCGTGAAACAACTTAAAAAAAGCCGTCTCCGGTATAAATTTCCCCCTTTATTCCGGTACAATCGAGCCCTCATTTTTTCATTTGACGCAAGAAAAGATACACCGCCAACAGGAAGACAACAGCTGCATAGGCGGTTACCCACCAAAAATGTGGAAAAGCCGCTGCATAATTCCCTTTCAACACAGCCCGCTCCAGCTCTACGGCATGCACAAAGGGCAAAAGGTCCGCGGTTTTTTGGAAGACGCCGCCTACCAGTTCTAAATCGAACCATATGCCGGAAAGCCACGCGGTGAGATTGGTGAACAAAGCGCCGCAAATTCCCCCTGCCTGTTTTACCGTGAGTACACTTCCAAAAAGCAGGCCAAAGGCGGTAAAGAGCAACGCTGCAGGCAGCAGGAACAAAACGGCCGCCAAAAGAGAGACCGTCACGGGCAGCCCCAACAGCACTGCGGCCAAATAGCACACCAGGCTTTGGGCAAGGGCAATGGGCAGAATGGGCAGTGTATAGCTTATAATGAAATCTGTTGCCCGAAGGGGCATGGTGTAAAGCCTTTGCAAAAAAGCACTTTCCCTGTCCTTGGCCAGCAGAGTGGCGGAAAACAGGGTAACAAAAGAAAAACCAAACACCGCCATGCCGGGGGCAAGGGTTTCTATGGCAAAAAGATCTACGGGAATATTGGCCTGAATAGCGCTTAACAAGAACAGCAGTATCACCGGAAACCCCACGCCAAAACCCACAGTGAGAGGGTCACGCAGAATCTCCTTTGCGACACGTTTGGAAAGAGCCCATGTTTTCATAATGAAATCCCTTCTCTTCTCATCAAGGTCGGGCTCCCCAAGGGGAACCTAAAACCGGCAGAGCTCAAACCTTTACCAAGGTGATGAAGGCCTCCTCCAGCCTTTGCGCTCCGGTTTGCTCCTTCAACTCCTCCACGGTGCCCAGGGCCAAAAGCCTGCCGTTTTTCATAATACCGACACGGTCGCAAAGGGCTTCCGCCTCCTCCATATAATGGGTGGTGAGCATCATGGTGAGCTTCCCCTTCAGGGCCCGGATCACATCCCACAATTCGCTTCGCGCCAATACATCCAGGCCCAAGGTGGGCTCGTCAAGAAATAGAATCTCCGGTTCTCCCACAAGTGCCATAGCAATGCTCAACCTGCGCTGCCAGCCTCCGGAAAGTTTTATTGCCCTTTTTCGAAGCACCTGGGAAAGGCCCAATTGCTGGGAAAACCTGGCCATTTGCTTTTCCCTTTTTTCTTTGGAAAAACCGTGGAGCCCACACATCAGCAGCAAATTCTCTTCTACCGTCAAATTTGGGGCAACGGCGGTTTCCTGGGGCGATACCCCAATAATTTTTTTCACCCCGGCAGGGTCTGTTACAATGCTGTGTCCCATTAGAAAGGCGTCTCCCTCCTGGGGCTTCGCCAGGCAGGAAAGCATTTTGATGGTGGTAGTTTTCCCGGCGCCATTTACTCCCAGCAGGCCAAACAGCTCCCCCTGCTCCACCGTAAGGTCCAACCGGTCTACGGCGGTACAATCTTTGTATTTTTTGGTAAGTCCTGAAACTCGAATGGCTTCCATGACAACGGCCACAGCTTTTGCCAGGCAAAAGCATCCTTTCTCCTTGAATTTTAGGCAGTGCGAAACCCGGTAATTATAGCTGAGCCTTTCCTTCCTCTGTGCAATACCGGTATTTCAGCCCTACATAGGCATCTGTCAGAACTTGGCTTATAAACTCCATATCCCAATCCAGGTAATTTGTCACCAACATGGTGGCAATTCCGTGAACATAAATCCACATTTCCACATGAAAGAGAAAGGCTTGTTCCTCGCTGAGCCCGGTGCTTTCTTGAATGAGCTTCAGCAGGGGCCTGAGCTCTTCCTTGCCGTCGGTTACGGCCTCCTGGGAACGGTCCCGCATAAAGAGCAGCTTGAACAGTTCCCTTTCTTCCTTGGCAAAGCGGATGTAGGCCATACCGCTGGATTTATAGGCCGGAAACCTCCGCTCTTTTATCTCCGCCTCTATGTAGCTTTGATATGTGGCTGAGGCGGCGGCCAGCACCTCCTGCTGCAGCTCTTCCATACTTTGGAAAAGTCCAAAAATGGGCTTTGGGGAAGAACCCAGCTTTCCCGCCACTCCCCGGGCTGTCAGGGCTGAACTCCCTTTCTCTCGGGTGAGTTCCAGCGCTGCCTGAATAATTTCTTCCCGGGTAAATTTGAATTTAGGCGCCACGGACAACACCCCCTTTCTTTTAAGAAACATAAGTTGCGCAACTTATGTTTCTTATTCTATTCCCTTCTGCCTTTTTTGTCAAGAGGGGAGAACAAAAAAACAGCCATGCGGTGAAAGCCGCATGGCTGTCCCTTATTAACCTGCCCTTTTGGGGCCAAACCTTTCGTCCTCCGCTTTACAGTCCCAAGTTTTGTTCCACAGTCTTTCCGCGGTGGGTGCCCAATTTTCGGCGTAAGCCCGGCATTTTTCGCAGAGATGTTCTGCCGTTTCCGGCGACTGCAAATCTGTAGAATGGGCTCCGGTGGCCCGCACCATCTCCTGCAGCCTTTCCGGGTTTTCCAACATAGGACAGGGGCGCAGGTGGTTCTCATGGAAGGGCTGCCCATCATGGTAGGCCATAAAGATGGGAGAATGCAGCACATCCAGCAGGCTCATTTGACGGATGTTGGCGTTGGAGTAATGGATAAACACGCAGGGGTCACAATCGCCGTTGGCATTGATATGAAAATACCGGCGTCCCCCGGCGATGCACCCTCCCACATACTCGCCGTCATTTTGAAAATCCATGGCAAATATGGGCTTTTCTTCCCGTACCTGGCGGATTTTATGGTACATAAACTCCCGCTGCTCCGGCGTGGGAAGCAATTCGGGGGCAGCATCGTTCCCCACCGGCATGTAATGGAAGTACCACACAAAGGAAGCCCCCCAGCGGATCATTTGGTCAAAATACTCGTCGCTGCTAATGGAGTCTAAATTCTGGCTGGTATAACAGCAGCTGATCCCAAAGGGAAGCCGAAGCTCCTTTAACAGCTTCATAGCCTTTACCACTTTTTGGTAGGTGCCCTTCCCCCGCCTGGCGTCTGTGGCCTCTTCGAAGCCCTCCACACTGATGGCCGGTATAAAGTTTTTCACGCTGAGCATCTCCCCGGCAAATTCCTCGTCGATCAAGGTGGCGTTGGTAAAGGCCAAAAACTGGCAATCGTGATGCTTGCGGCAAAGGGCGATCAGGTCCCGCTTTCTCACCAGCGGTTCGCCGCCGGTATAAATGTAAATGTAAACGCCCAGCTCTTTGCCCTGGGTGATAATGGAATCGATCTCATCAAAAGTAAGGTTCAAACGGTCACCGTATTCCGCGGCCCAGCAGCCGGTACAGTGCAGGTTACAGGCCGAGGTGGGATCCAACAAAATGGCCCAGGGGATATTGCACCCATATTTTTCCTTCAGCTCCTCTTGCTTTGGCCAGCCCAGCAGGTTTCCGTTGAGAATGAAATTTTCAAAAACGGTCTTTAAAACCTCCTGGTCGGTCTCTGTAAAGATGCGCATCATCAGCTTGTGCATATTGCAGCCCGGGTCTTCTATCACCCGGCGGAAAGCGGCCCGCTGCACAGGGAATCCTCTTTCCCCTTCCGGCGCGAAGCGGTCTACCCAATCCATCAACTTAGGCAGGTTTTCTTCCGGGTCTTTTTCCATGTAGCCAAAAGCTCTTTTTAAACCGTAGCGAACAACTTTGTTGGATGCATCCATACCGAAATTCCTCCTGACATTGGGGACAGCCCATTTCCTGTGCCGCCGCCGTTATCTTTTTTATTCGTTGCTCTTATCATAACTGCGAAAGCCTTCGACAACAACCGACAAAAAGCCGCCTGTGTCCTGTTTTTAGACATGGGCGGCTTTTTGATAAAAATTTAGACGGAAAGGGGATTTTGTAGGGCAGTTCCCAGCCCGGGGAGCCGGGAGGAGTCACCGCTGAAACCGCTCCAGAGCAGAGCCTACGCTTCCTTCCATAATGGTAAAATAATCCTCCAAATTCACCCGGTTTTCGTCGGGCATCCCCTGCTCCACCCATTCCAGAAAAAGGCTGGAATAGCCCCGGGTATACACTCTGCAAATAAACTCTTTTTTCTCTTTCGGGACTTTTTTCGCCTGGGGGTAAAGATCGATCCGCTCTTCAATGAAAGGGGCAATCCATTTTGCCGCCGTCCTTTCGTACTGCATACGGTTTGTGGCGTCATAACCATGGAGGATCAGTATTCGATTCAAATAGAAAAAGTGAAAGAGCAAGGCGATCTTCTCCTGCCATTCTGCTTTTTCCGTAAGATTCTGTGCCATGAAGTCCCCGATGTTATGGGCTAAGGTCCATTCCATCAAGTCGTAAATATCTCTGAAATGGTAATAAAAGGTCTGGCGGTTCACACCGCATTCCGCTACAATATCTTTCACCGTGATTTTATCAATGGTCCGTTTTGAAAGAAGAGCGCAAAATGCCTCGGAAATCGCCTCTTTCGTAGTCTGCCGCACATCCCTTTCCCCCTTCTAGCTTTTGGAAACCAGTTTTCCCTATTATACTGTGCCGTGCAGAGCCTTCGCAAGTTCTTTTCTCCTGGGACAGCGAGTTTTTTACGGACCGTCGGAAGAAATAAAAAATCCATTGCTTTCCACAAGAAAAATGTTATAATATTGGAAAGCTGGTATAGGCTTACGATCCCCCACCACAACCATGCCGCGTATGGCCTTTTCCAGACCCGCAAAAGGCTCCGGCCTTTATTTTTCATAGAATAGGAGGCAGCTTTTATGTCAAGCAACCCTTCGTTATTTCCAACACCTGTGACCTCCCCCGCCTCAAGCGGCCAACTGGCCCTTCCCCGTTCTATTCACCTGGTCCCGCTGGGCCAGATTGCCGGGTTCGACGTGCGCCCCGGCTTTTACGAGATCAACGGGGCTACCGCCATTCCCGGCGGCGTCAACTTCACCGTACATTCCCACGGGGCCACCGCCATTGAGCTGCTCTTGTTCCACCGCGCCGAACAGGAGCCTTATGCGGTGCTCCCCTTCCCAAATCATTACCGCATCGGCAATGTGTACTCTATGATTGTATTTAAGCTGAACATTGAAGATTTTGAATATGCTTACCGGGTAGACGGCCCCTACGACCCGCAAAACGGACTGATCTTCGACAAAAGCCGCTACCTGTTAGACCCCTACGCCAGGGCAGTGGCTGGACAAAGCCAATGGGGTTATGATTCTCCCCGAGGGCAGCACTACAAGGCCAGGGTTGTAAAAGACGATTTTGACTGGGAAGCTATGCCCCAGCCCTTGATTCCTATGGAAGACCTTATTATCTATGAGATGCACGTGCGGGGTTTTACCAAAGACTCTTCCTCCGGCGTACAGCACCCGGGGACTTTTGCGGGCATTATGGAAAAGCTGGACTACCTGGAAAGCCTGGGCGTAAACGCCATTGAACTGATGCCCATTTTCGAATTCGACGAAATGCAGGATTACCGGGAGATAGACGGCCAGCCTCTTTACAACTACTGGGGTTACAACACGGTGAGCTTTTTTGCCCCCAACACCAGCTACACCTCCAGTAAGGAATATAACCGGGAAGGCAATGAGCTGAAGCACCTGATTCGGGCCTGTAACGAACGAGGGATCGAAGTTTATTTAGACGTGGTATTCAACCACACCGCCGAAGGCAACGAGCAGGGACCCTTCTTTTCTTTCAAGGGATTCGATAACAACATTTACTACCTGCTCACTCCCGAAGGCTATTACTACAACTTCAGCGGTTGCGGCAACACCATGAACTGCAACCACCCCATTGTGCGGCAAATGATTTTAGACTGCCTGCGCTACTGGGTGACCACCTACCGTATAGACGGCTTCCGTTTTGACCTGGCCTCCATTTTGGGACGCAATGAAGACGGCGCCCCTATGAGCGTTCCGCCCCTGTTGCAGGCTCTGGCCTTTGACCCCATTTTAGGCAACGTCAAGCTCATTGCCGAAGCCTGGGATGCGGGGGGGCTCTACCAAGTGGGCACCTTCCCCTCTTGGAACCGGTGGGCGGAATGGAACGGCCGTTACCGGGATGACATGCGCCGCTTTTTAAAGGGGGATCCCGGCATGGCCCAGGCCGCCGCCCTTCGCATGGCCGGCTCCAAAGACATCTACGAAGATCAAAGCCGCACCAACGCCTCGGTAAACTTCATCACCTGCCATGACGGTTTTACCCTGTGGGATCTGTTTTCCTACAACCAGAAGCACAACGAAAAGAACGGCTGGAACAACACAGACGGCTCCGACGACAACAACAGCTGGAATTGCGGCACCGAAGGGGCGACGGACGACCCGGAGGTTGACGCCCTGCGGCGCCGGATGTGCCGCAATGCCTTTGCCCTGCTCATGTGCAGCCGGGGCGTGCCCATGTTCCTGGCAGGAGATGAATTCGCGAATACCCAGTTTGGGAACAACAACGCCTATTGCCAAGATAACCAGATCTCTTGGCTCAACTGGGCGCAGCTGGAAGAGAACCAAGACATGTTCGGCTTTTTCCAGTTTATGATCCAATTCCGCAAGGCACACCGGGTACTGCGCGCCAAAACCAGCGAGGGGGCCTATGGCTTCCCCGATATTAGCTTCCACGGTGTGGAACCCTGGCATCACCAGCCCTTTAGTGAACACGAGCGATATGTGGGCGTTATGTTCAGCGGCTGGGAGCGGGAAACTGGCCCTCAGGCGGTTTATGTAGCTGCCAATTCCTATTGGGGAGAGCTCACGATTCGTTTGCCTGACCTGCCATCCACTATGTATTGGGTGAAAGAAGTCGACACTTGGGAAGCGGAACAAAAAGCTTTCCCTCTTTCCGGCAACCAAGCGACCATCCGGCCCAGAAGCGTCATGGTGTTTGTGGGAAAATAGCTTTGCCGGCAGGGCCTATCTCCCGGGATGTAAGGAGGAACAGACATGAAAAAAAGGAAAAAATCTATTTTATGGCTTATTGCCGCGCTGTCATTTTTGTTGTGTCTGGTTCCGGTAAGGCAGATCTATAAAGACGGCGGCACGGTGGAATATCGGGCCCTCTTATACCAAGTCACCAAGTGGCACACCATGGTAGGGGGGCCCGGCAATGTGGAGACTTTCCGGGAAGGCCTGGAAATCCATGTTTTGGGCTTTTGCATTTACGACGGACGTCATTTGGTAGAAGCCCGATATTGTGACTAAAAAAGAAATCTCAGGCACTTCTGTTGAACGGCGTCTCTGTTTTTCGCATAACACAAACCGTTACGGGGAGAAGCACGTTTCCCCCTTTGTAAAACACAACGGTTACCTAAACGTGACCGGAGGTATAGGAAAAGCCCATGCCTCCGGTACACAGGTCCGAGAAATGGAGATATTTCTGCGGTGTTTTCACAACAAACATGAGTGCGCCATAACAAGGAAACGGTAAAATTACCCCATCGCTTTTTCAAGGAGGCGCATTATGGAAAACCGCACACTGACACGCACACAGATGGACAATTACGCTACCTATCTCCGCACTGGAGAACGCGCCGACGCCACTGTAGAGAAATATCTGCGGGATGTCCAGGCCTTTGCCAGGTGGCTGGACGGCAAGCCGGTTACAAAGGAGGCCGTAACTCAATATAAAATCTTCCTTTCAGACCAAGGGCAGACCTCCGCCACCGTCAACACCAAGCTATCTGCAGTAAACGGTTTGTTCCGCTTTTTGGGTTGGGAAGAATACCGGGTAAAGTTTCTGAAAGTACAGCGGTTGGCGTTCCGGGAATCGTCACGGGAGCTAACCCTACCCGAGTACCAACGCTTGGTGGAAACGGCCCGGTCTTTGGGCAGAGAATGGCTTGCCCTGGCGATGGAAGCTATTTGTGGCACCGGCATCCGCGTGTCTGAGCTGCGCTATATCACCGTAGAGGCCGTTGCCATTGGCCGGGCAGATGTAGCCCTTAAAGGGAAAATACGCACTATCCTTTTTCCGGGAAAGTTGGCCCGAAAGCTGCGAAAATATGCCCAAAAACAAAAAATCGTCTCCGGCGCAATCTTCTGCGCCGAAGACAGGAAACCACTTAGCCGCTTTCAAATTTGGAGGGCCATGAAGTCCCTTTATAAAGAGGCCGGAGTAAAGCCTTCTAAAATATTCCCCCACAACCTGCGCCATCTATTTGCCACCGCTTTTTACCGCTCCACCCGGGATATCGTAAAGCTAGCCGATGTACTGGGGCACAGTTCCATCAATACCACCCGCATCTACCTCATGACCACCGGAGCAGAACATATCCGCTGCTTAGACCGGATGAAACTAGTGAGTTAGCGCAACAGAATTTATCTTATGTTTCTGTACGACTGCTTTTACTCTAAAATTTTATTTATTGTAGCATAACCAGCCCAAAGATACAAGAAAATATTTCGAAAACGCACAGAATTTATCTTATGTTTCTGTGCGAATATTTTTTTGAAAAAACTTTGCTTATTATAGCACAACCACCTTGAAAATTGCAAGAAACTATATGAATAAATATGCAAGAAAAGCATGGGCCGAAAAACTGGCTTTTTCCGGCCTTACTTTTTTGCGTCTGTATATTGGCCGCTGGCCCCCAAAAAGGTTTCTTTTATAGTATTATTTTCTCCCAGCTCTTGAATAGTGGAAACATAAGATAAATTCTGTGCGTTTTCGAAGGAAGCGGGTCGTAGCGGCAGAACATTCCAAAAAACCATATCCGCCACAGCAAAAAATTAAGCCTACCCTGGGAAATACAGAGACACAAAGCTACAAGACTAGTTTAGAATCCTGGAGGAAACCGCAATGTTGGAAATGGAAAAGAAGTATAAGCTCCTGATTGTCGATGATTCAAGGCTCAACCGTTTGGTAATGACAAGTATGCTAGCAAGAGATTATCTTGTTGAAGAAGCGTGCGATGGGAAACAGGCTATGATGATCTTACAGGAACGTGTAGAGGAATTTTCTCTGGTGCTGCTAGACATTGTAATGCCTCATATGGATGGCTTTGAGCTTCTCAAGGTCATGAAGGAGTGCGGATGGCTGGACTTGGTTCCCGTAATTATGATCTCTTCGGAATATACTCCGGAAAATATTGAAATGTCTTATCATTTAGGGGCCAGTGATCTAATACGGCGGCCATATGACGAAAGAGTTGTCTGCCACCGGATCGCCAATACCATCGCACTTTCCAGCAAACAGCGGGAACTGTCAAACGCGCTGGTAGATGAAGTCATTAAGGAAAAAGAAAGCAGCGAGGCCATGGTCTCCATTCTTTCTCATATTGTTGAAACCCGCAACGGCGAGAGCGGAGCGCATGTCCAGAATATCCGGCACATTACCAGAATGTTACTCCAAAAGTTGACGAAAACAACCGACCGGTACCCTTTGTCAAAAGAGGAGCTGTCTCAGATTGTCACCGCGTCTTCTCTGCATGACATTGGAAAGATGTCTGTTCCCGAAGAGATTTTGAATAAGCCGGGCAAGCTTACAGACGAAGAGTTTCAGGTAATCAAAGGACACGCTATGGCAGGCGCCAATATGGTGGAACCGCTGCTGCATAAAGAGAACGCCGACCCGCTCATTAAGATAGCATATGAAATTTGCCGCTGGCACCACGAGCGGTATGACGGCCGCGGTTATCCTGACGGGCTGAAGGCAGACGAAATCCCCATAGCGGCGCAGGTGGTGTCTATTGCCGACGTGTACGATGCGCTTACCAGCAAACGGTGCTACAAGCCGCCCTATTCCCCCGAGCAGGCGATGCAGATGATCCTGAACGGGCAGTGCGGGGTGTTTAACCCTTTGCTGCTGGACTGCCTTTCCGGAATATTAGAGAAACTCAAAGACCCCTCCTCTGTTTCCAAAGACATCATTGGGGACAGCGCGGTTTCCAACCAGCTTCTGGTTGCAGACGTTCTGGCGCATTCCCATGAAAATGGATTGTTTTCTTCCAACAAAATCATGCAGACCCTGAAACAGGAACGCCTGCGTTCAAAGTTCTTTTTTAACGAGTCCTACGCCGCATTTTATTATACTGTATCTCCCCCTGTTCTTCATCTTAACAAGGCCATCAGAGAAATTTTGGGGATAGATAAATCTATCATTGAACTTGATAAAGACTTGGTTTCCTATGAAGGATATGACCGCCATATGACAGAACACCTGAGAGACAAGCTCATGTCGGCCACAAACGAACAGCCCCTCGTGAAAGAAGAAATTTTGCTGAGCCCGCCTGGGAAAACACCCCAGCGGTACCGGTGTGTGATGCAAACCATCTGGGACTCTGCCGACACCAGCAATTATGCGGAAGTTGCGGGCAGACTAATTCCCATGAACAGCGGAACCAGCGAAATTTCGGTCTCAGGCAAAAGGGAAGAATTCTTCCCTATCGGCAACGCGATGACCGGCAGGAGCGCCTGGCAGTTGATCAACGCCCTTAAATTTATGGTATACAATGTCCGACTGGTTGACCCCTCCGACCAAATGGTGGTCGATCTTGACAGCAGCGGGAAACTCTCAAAAGGCGACCACCATTGCTATGAACTTTGGAACCAAGATCGAAGGTGTGCCAACTGTACCTCTAGCAAATGTCTGAAGTTCCAGAAAAAATTTTCGAAGATCGTATTTTTCGATAACGAAGTGTTACACGTTATTTCCCAATATATTAAGGTTAACGGCACTCCGCTCGTACTGGAAATGCTGACCCGTATTACGGATGACGTAATGGTCGACAAAAACGGGGAAAATTTCTCAGGCAATTCTATCGCCGATTTAAACAAGAATTTTTATCTTGACCCTCTCACCAATGTGTTCAACCGGCGCTATTATAAGGCAAAAATCAAGCCTATGAGAAACCTTTGCGCTTTAGCAATCGTCAATGTAGATAATTTCAGGGGGATCAACGATAAATATGGCCGTGCAATTGGGGACCGTGTTCTTGTACATGTCACAGAAGTGATTGGCGAAGAGATTCAAATGCCAGATGTGCTAATGCGATACGACGGAGATGAATTTGTGATAATATGTGCATCTATTGCCGCAGACGCTTTTGAGGCAAAACTCAAAAAGATATGCGGCGACATCTCCGCCCTCTCCATAGAAGGCATGGAAGAGGGGCAGCATGTTACGGTTAGCATTGGCGGCGCTGTCGGCCCGGATATTCCCGATGTACTTTTGAAAGAAGCAGACGAAATGCTGCATAAGGCTAAGAAAATCCAAGGCACGGTTGAAATGTGGAGCTAAAATTTCGCCACAGTGCAAAATGGAATTCCCCTATGCCCCCAAAAACCCGCCCTTGCAATGGAAAAAAGCTACAGATTCCTCCGTAAAACCGGAAATCTGTAGCTTTCTTTTGTTTTAAGCGATGACCCGGCGCTCCATGGACGCGTAAAGGCGTTCCCGAATCAGGTCCGGAGTGGTATTTAATGCAACAGCAAATTCTTCGCAAACCAATTTTTCCGCCAGTTTCAGATACTGCGTATCCACCTGGCCCGGCCTTCTCTTCCGCTGGGCCAGTTCTTGCTGCCGAACATAGATTTCTTTGATTAAGAGCAGACAGTCCTCCACCTTTCGGGAGGCAAGCATATCGCGGTAATGGGCGGCTAAATCTATTAGTTTACCGGAGCAAAACGCCGGAGGCTCCAATTTCACAAACAGCTCCAAATAACGAAGAGCTTCCCCACTGGTGATTAAGAGGCGCATGGGCGAGGTCCCGTCCACCAGGGTGTAAATAACCTCGTGACTGCTAGAAAACACGGCGCACAGCTTGTAATAATCGCCGGCAGCCCCTCGAACCGGCGGCGTCCCCACTCCTTCGATTTTGTAGACACCGCTCCTGTCGTACAGGACCAACGTTCCAATCCCATACATGGCATTCAATCCAGGTAGCTGCCTACAGGCTGAGCGTTGTTTTGCTTTTTGATCTTGATGATCAGGGAGCCGTCGGGCTGTTCGGCTTCCTCCATAATCTTGTACCGTACTCTGTTCCGGTCCATCTGTGCCCTGTAGGATTCATATTCCTGCCGGATCTCCCGCTTTGCCAGCTCCGAGGGGACTCCGTCCTTCAGTTGGAAGTGAATGGTCTGCTCCAAACAGGCTGCCTTGATGCGTTTCATGATCATGGTCCTCCGTTTCCTTTAATACATTATTATTTTATCATGAATTTTCTGAACTTTCAAAGGACGGAATCCACGAAAGTATGCCCGCTGTACACTGCGCGTTTTACACAAAAATGGCCGCACCAGACAACAGACGTCCCTTTCCAACAGCCTCTTGCAACAGACTTTTTGTACCAACTCTTTCAAGCCTCCGCTCGGAAAAAGAGAATGCCGAACTCGGCGGCGCCTTCCAACACCTCCAGCTTTAAAAGCTGTTCTCCCCGGGTTTTTCCGAAGGCAAATCTCTGCAGGGAATTGGGGGCAGGCTCCTTCGGGAAAAGCGGATGCTTTTCTTCCGGCCGGGCAGGCGTTTCCGGGGCAGCAGGCAAAATGCCTTCCCAAAGGACTCCGGCCCCTCCGGAAAGCTTCACCCGGCAGGGAGCTTCGGCACAGTAAGAGATACTCACCTCGTAGCTTCCCGGTTCTCGGATCGTATAAGAGACATATTCACCCGGCGTGAGCCGCAAGCGCATGTGCTCCCGCAGATGGTCCTGAACAGGCTGCCCGGGCATGCCCGCAGGCGGGGCAAATCCCTGCTCGTAGACGATCTGGAACTTGTCCTCCAGCCGGTAGCCCGAGGCGCTGGGCAGCACGGCCTTACCTAAGCGGCCTTCGGCGGGCAGGTCATTGTACCCAATAGCAGGGATTTCGAAGTTCCCCTCCCGCTGGAAATAGGCATGGTAGCTAAGGTCTTCCCGGCAGTTTTCAAACTTCGCGCATTCCAGGTAAGCGTCGAAGATTTTCTGCGCCCGCTCATAAGAGGGCTTTGGACCGCCATGCAGGGCGTAATCTACAATAAGCTGCCAATCCTCCGGCGGGGCAAAATGCAGCATGCTGCAGGCCCCGGTACCTTCCCCGCACACCTTGAAGCTCCAAATGTTAAACCCGGCATCTCTTTCTGCCAACAGTTCATACATCGTGGTTTGCCAATGGTATTCCTTTTCGCTGCCGGTTTCCCCCATCCAGAGAGGGACATTCCATTCCTCGCATTTTTGCAAAGCCTCGGAAAGGGAAGAGAGCTCGGGGCTCACCATGGCATAGGCGTGGATGGCAATGGCCCAGTTGTGGCACTGGGGGTCATAGTCCCGGTCAAACACTTCCACTCGGGAAGAAAACTGCGTGCCGTTGAGCAATATCATGTGGTTTTGGTCGAACTGGCGGAAGCGCCGTACCATTTCTGAATAGAACTCCCGAAGCTTCGGCAACAGCTCAAACATGCGGGGCGTTACGGAAAGAGGCTCGTTTATGCAATCGTAGCCGCCCACGATCCACCTGTCCCGGAACCGGCGGGCGAATTCCTCCATCAAAAGGTACATCCGTTCCATGGCTTCTTCGTCCAGGAAGAAGTGGGGGGAGTTATCTACTCCGTCGTCACAGGGCAGGCAGCTTTGGCCCGCAGTGGCGGCGTGCAGGTCGATAATGGCATAAACCCGGTATTTTTCGCACCAGCCAAGTACATCTTCCAACATCCGAAAAGCCGTTTCATCCCATTCTATGCCGGGTTCTTCCTTTAAAAAGCTGCAGGCCCGTATGGGAAGACGCACCGAATTGTACCCCCGCCGGGCCAGCAGGGCAATATCCTGTTCCCCCAGCCACGCCCGGTGCCAGCGATCCCAGAAGGTACTGAGGTACTTGCTGCCGCAGGTCTCCCGAACGATCTGTTCCAAGGAGCGGCCCCTGTCTATTCGTCCCATGGGAGCATAGCCAAAAGATAGGCCAAACTCACTGGCGCAACCGATCATAAACCCTTCCGGGTTATCCCAGTTTCCCATACCCCATCCTCGAAGCACTACCTGCTGACCTTCTCCGTTTACCATTTTACGGCCCTGGGTGTGTAGGAAGCCTTTTACTCTTTCGTTGGAATAGCATGCTCTTGTAACCACAACATTCCCCTCTCTCTTATATTTTGGTTAGCTTTTACAATATTATGATAACAGACCACCGGCAGACAAGTCAATAGCACCAGAGCAAAAATTCGAAGCCATCTTTTTGAACAGATAAAATCGTATTGTTCCGGTTTGATAGCCTCACACAAGAGAAAAGCACCCTTTCCCTGGTGTTTCCCGAGAATTATGGCGGGAAACAGGAAAAACTGCCTCTCTCGCTTAAGAGAGCTTATTCCCCCGGCGATGATATCTTTATAGCTCTTTCCTGGCGCCGGGAAGGACGAAAATTGATATTTTAGTAAAAAACGGGTATACTGATACCCACTTCTTTCTATTTTGTGGTAGGGGAGGCCGCCGGGTTGCTTTTGGCCTCGAAAAAAACAGTTTCAAGGGGCCCGGCCCCTTGGGGAAAGGAGATTTGCCTATGTTTTGGGCTGCCCAGGAACAGCTGCCCCCCGGTACGGCAGGTGTGCCCATCTTCAGCCCGGTCCATCTATGCTGGCTTTTGGGGGCGGCGGTTTTGGCCTGCGTGGCCGCTGTCTTGTTTTGCCGAGCCGCCCCGAACCTGCGGCAAAAGCTTTTGCGGGGGATTTCTGCCGCCAACCTGGTTCTGCTGTTCCTTCGCCTGACCCTTTACGGGACTTCCGGAGTTTTCACGCCAACCCTCTACCTGCCTTTCCACCTGTGCGATGTCATGGTTTTTCTGGAATTCTTGGCGGTGTTCCTGCCCCAAAAAGCAAAAGGACCGCTGCCTGCCCTGTGCTGGTGGCTGGGATTGCCCGGAGCCCTGTTCGCCTTAGTCACCCCTGGGGAAACGGCCTACCCTTTTTGGAACATCTATTACCTGATTTTCCTTTTCCTACACTTTTTCCTGTTGCTTGTACCCTTGTTTCTGGTTTTAGACGGCTTTCGTCCGAGGCTTCGCCAAACGCTCCCCTGTTTTTTGTGGCTTTCGGGCATTGCTGCGGCCGCCTTTTTTGTGAACCGGGCGTTGGGCAGCAATTACCTGTTTCTGTCCCGGGCCCCCGCAGGCAGCATTTTAGAGCCCTTACAAAAAATTTCCGGCCCTGGCTACCTTTTTGCCATGGCCGTCCTTTGCTGGGCCATATGGATGCTTCAGCATTTTCTTTTTTCAGGATGCCTGTGCCTTTGGCGCAATTTTCATTCTCAAAAGGAGGGAAAAACCCGTCATGACTTACCGTCACATTAGAGAAGGGATTTTTCGAGCCCGGCCCAACCGGTTCCTTGCCCATGTGGAAATGGCGGAGGGGCTTTGCGTGTGTCATGTAAAAAATACCGGCCGGTGCAGGGAACTGCTTACGGAAGGGGCTAAGGTCTATTTGGAAGAAAGCGAAAATCTCGGGCGGAAAACCAAGTATGACCTGGTGGCCGTGGAAAAGGGCCCGCTGCTCATCAATATGGACAGCCAGGCCCCCAACAAGGCCGCCGCGGAATTTTTCCCCAACCTGTTCCCGGGGCTCCGCTTATTGCGGCCGGAAACTAAATTCGGAAATTCCCGGTTCGATTTTTACATAGAAAGCGAAACAGAACGCTGGTTTGGGAGGTAAAGGGTGTCACTCTAGAGCAGGATGGCACTGCCCTCTTCCCCGACGCCCCCACGGAACGGGGCGTAAAACATGTGAAGGAATTATGTGCCTGTCTAAAGTTGGGCTATCGCGCCGGGCTGCTTTTTGTGGTACAAATGAAGGGCCCAACCCGTTTTTCACCCAACACGGCCACCCACCCGGAGTTTGCCAAAGCCTTGGAAGAAGCGGCCCGGGAAGGAGTCTCGCTTTTGGCTATGGATTGCCTGGTGACACCCCGGTCTATGACAATTGACCAGCCGGTAAAGATCTGCCTTTCATAAAGCCCGTCTTTCGCGGCATACTAGGTTTTAGAGCCGGCCGCCGGAAACCTGCCTTTTGGGCAGGCCGCAAAACCGGTTTCCCGAAAAGGGAGGTATGCCTTGTGAAGCAAAACTGGAAATTCGCCGTAACCGGCGCTTTAGGAGGCCTTGCCAACGGGCTGTTTGGCTCGGGAGGCGGGCTTTTCCTGGTGCCCCTGCTCACCCGCTGGGGCAAGCTGGAACAGCGGAAAGCCTTTGCCACTTCGGTTTCCGTGATCCTGCCCCTTTCCCTGGTCTCCGCCCTGATATACTGGATGAAGGGCGCACTGGAGCTTTCTGCGGCATGGCCCTACCTTGTGGGAGGCGCTCTGGGAGGGGTGCTTTCCGGCCTGGTGTTTCAAAAGGTATCGCTCACCCTTTTGCGGCGGGTATTCGGAATCTTTATTCTATATGGCGGCGTTAGGGCGGTGTTGGGCTTATGAGTTGGATTTGGCCTCTGCTCGTAGGGCTTGGCACCGGAGTGCTTTCCGGATTTGGCATTGGGGGCGGTACCCTGCTGCTGCTTTGGCTCACCTTGGTCTCCGGCATGAACCAGTTCCAGGCCGGCGGCGTAAACTTGGCCTATTTTATCTGCTGTGCTCTGCCCGCCCTTTTTTACCATAGGAAACATGGGCTTGTAGAAAAAAAGGCCGCTCTTTTGTGCATCGCTGCCGGAGTTCCCGCCTGTGTCCTGGCCTCCGTTCTGGCTGCCGGGCTGGATGTCACCCTGTTGCGGCGGTTTTTTGGGCTGTTTCTGCTTTTTGTAGGCTTTCGGGAACTGTTTTTTAAAAAGGAGGCCCCAAAAAATAAAAAGCCGTAGCTTTCCCCGGTGAAGGAAAGCTACGGCTTTTTAGAAGAACAGGGATAAGGGGAAGATTAACCATCTTCCTGAAATCAGGAAAATGGCATTATGCCGTTTTCTGATGTAATCGAAATCAAAGCCCGAGCCTATTGCGGCAAAAAACAATACCGCCGCTGGAACGCCACAAAAGGGGATTGGGTGGATCCTTATTGGATCGACTGCTGATACAGTTCTGCAAATTGGCCATAAAAGGGGGATGATACCGATGGGCAAAAAAATATCCATATAAAACCGGAAGGCTGGAGGGCCCGCCGAACAAAGTTCGGCAATCTGGTTTATATGGAATAGGGCTATTATACCCGGCCGTTCTTTTTTTGCAAGCTTTTTCTGATAAAGTATGGAAGTGGGAAAAGAAGCGAAGCTGTATTGTAGTTCCACAAAAATTTCTGCAAAAAAGAGGGATTTTCTATTGACAAAATGGCAGATTTCATACATTATAATAATGGGGCTGGTAACCGGTACTGCCTATGTGAAAAAT
>CANSKS010000027.1 GCA_947647615.1 uncultured Neglectibacter sp. | reverse complement strand
AGAGAACGAACGGCAAAAGTATATAGAGCTGCTGAAGCAGCAGTGATCGAAGCCGCCGGTTTCCTGGCGGTTTGCTCCCCCCTGGTTCTTTACCGGTCCGCGACAGGTTAATAAGAGGAATAAAACGGCATAGTTATTGACATAAAAGGCCAGCACCCACCAATAAGGTGAGCGCTGGCCTCTTGTTGTACATTCAAAAGTTGATATCCGCTTCGTACAAAATGGTGTAAATTTGGTTTGGAGCATTCGAAAAAGCTACTGTTTATGCGAGGCTTTGAGATTCCGGAAAATATTCGGTCCATATTTTTCCTTTTTCTTTTTGGCGGGAGAACCTGCTGTGTTTTCGGGTCCAAAGGAATGTTACCCACCCTTTGGTCATATATTTTTCCTGTGACAAAAAGGAGGATGGAAAAATGAAATTTTACCCGGAAGGCCATTTGTTCGATACCTTTGAAAACAGGGCGTCCATGCAAAGCCCCGCCGCTCTGGCGGAAGCCATGCGGGATGAAAAAATTTTGGAAGCGCGGGCCGTGATGTGCGACAGCAAACACAACCTGATTGTAGATTTCAAATTCATGGAAGGCATTATTCCCCGAGAAGAGGGAGCTATTGGCATTCGAGAAGGCACCGTGCGGGACATCGCCATTATTTCCCGGGTAAACCGTCCGGTCAGCTTTTTGGTTCAAGACTTTATCAGGGACGAATACGGAAGAATCGTAGCCCTTCTCTCCCGCAGGGCGGCCCAGGAGAAATGCCGGCAGGAATACATAGAAGGCCTGGTTCCGGGAGATGTCATAGCGGCAAAAATCACCCATATCGAGCCCTTCGGCGTATTTGCCGATATCGGCTGCGGAATCGTTTCACTGCTGCCCATCGATTCTATTTCCGTTTCCCGCATCGAACATCCCAAGGAACGGTTCACCGTGGGTATGGATATCCGGGCTGTTGTCAAATCGAAGGAAAACGGCAGGGTCACCCTTTCACATAAGGAGTTGCTGGGCACCTGGGAGGAAAACGTAGCACACTTCCGCCCGGGAGAAACCGTAGCAGGAACCATTCGAAGTATCGAAAATTATGGGGTTTTCGTAGAGCTCGCGCCCAATTTAGCCGGGCTGGCAGAGGTAAAGGAAAACATTCTTCCGGGCCAACAGACCAGTGTGTTCATAAAAAGCATTTTGCCTTCCCGTATGAAAATTAAATTGATCATTATTGAAACCTTCGACAGCATTCCCGGCAAGCCCGTACCTCCAAAATATTTCTTCCAGGGGCAGCATATGGACGAATTCATCTACTCTCCCGCTCAAAGCGAAAAATACATGGTGACAAAATTTTCGCCTTCTCCTCAAAAAGAAGACTCCTAAAAAGCCTGTTCCCAAAATGCCGAAGAAAAAGAGCAGGAAAAACGCGTTTCGCGTCTGTGACGCGAAGCGCGTTTTTCTGGTTTCCCCTATCTTTTTTACAAGGGATAAAGACTTTCTTTTCTCTGTTATTCTTCCCTCAGGGCTTTCCCCCATCGCTTTTTAACAGCTTCATTTGCCCCGAAGTGCTGCAAAAAGAAAGCTCCGCTCGGCCTGCTTTATAGCGCTCTCCTTGGTCTCCCCGGTCCTCCAAGGGAAAGTCGGATGAAAATTTCCCCGACACTGTGGTATGCTTGGCCAAAAAGCCTTCGTTTTCCGGAAGCGTCAACACCAGTTCCCCGGAAACAGATTCCAAAAGAGCCGTCTCGGGACATCCCTCCAGCCTTGCTTCCACATCTGCGGAAATTGTGGAAACCTTAAGCTCATCCGATTCCCCTGAAAGCTCAGCCTGGCCGGAAACGGTAGAAAAGGAAGAGCTGGCCGCAGAAAAATTTTGGGCCGATAAAAAACCCGAGGTGGTGGAAGCCTGCAGCAATTCTTCCACGGCAATTTTTTCAAAAGCAAGACGGCCGGAAACCGTTTTAAACTCGGCATTGACGCCGGAAATATCCGAAATATCCAGGCTTCCCGAAGCTGTAGCAAACCGGCATTCCTCTGCGGCAAAACCAGAGGCCACAATATCACCGGAAACATTTTCACAGCGCAGCACTTCCAGCTGCCGGGCCGTTTCCAAGGGAATTGTTACGGTAAGGGTCTTTTCCTGCCGGTGGAACACATCCAAAGGGAGCAGGCTGCCGTTCCATTTGACCTTTACCACTCCCCCGGAGGAGGAAAGGCGCAGCCTTTCTTCCTCTTTCAAAGAACGGGCCGAGGTTTCCGTAATTTCTACCCTGGTGCCGCCGGTCTTCACTGTGACGGGGCCGTTGAGCCAGGAAATATCAATACCGGAAAAATTTTCTGTTTCCCAGAAATAGGAATATACCTTATCGCCGTTTCCGCCGGGACCTTCCTTCTCTTCGGAAAGCAAAGGGATGATTCCAAAGCCTTCACTTTGCAGGCCTACCATCAAGACGCAAGACAACAGCACCACGGAAATCCCGCAGGCAATGACGGTAAAAAGCAAAGATTTTTTCATGACCTAGCTTCCTTCCTGTAAAATTACTTTTCAGAAGAGGCAAATAAAGCCCGTAAAATTGCTTCCACGGCCGGAGCGATTAAAAAGATAATCCAAGTGATTCCCCATTTTCCCGTAGAAAAGCTCAGCAAAAAGTAAACGGCCAGCACGATGGGCCAGAAGGCGGAACGGATGGCTTTCCAAAGCCGCTGGGATTTTTCCTTTTGGCTTTGCCAATCCCGGAAATCTGCCACCACGGTACTGGTTCCTTCTTTTCTCCCGGGCTTTGTCATGCTGGAATAGATCAAAAGTCCTGTGGCACAGGCCACCATAAAGAACAACAGCACAACACCAATGGTTTCAAAGAAACCTCCCAGGTTTTTCAGCACGATAAGCGGGACCACACTTAAAATATACATCATGATGGCAATAGCTGTCAATGCCGCCCGGCGTTTCTCCTCCGGTTCCTTCTCCGGGGAAACGGAACGGGGCTGGTACTCTTCTTCCTCTAACCCCACGAACAACTCATTGATATCGCCAATCCCCAAAACGGTAAGGCGGTAAGCGTCTTCTTCGCTTTTCCCTTCGCTGACCATGGCGTAATATTTATCAATCAGGTTTTGGGTAAGCTCTATTTTCAATTCATATGCCTTTTGGGTTTTGGGCGCTTTTTCAAACAACTCATCTACATACGCCCGAATACGATATTCCATAATGCTCCCCCTTTTGTTTCTACTCCGCCCTTTCCGGCCGGATCAGATGTTCTATAATTTGCTTGGAAGCTTCCCATTCGTTCAGCATGCGGTAATAGTTTTCAACCCCAAGCTCCGTAATGGAATAGTAGCGCCTCCGGGCGCCGGTATTTTCATCTCCCCAATAGGAGGTGATCCAGCCCATTTGCTCCAGCCTGCGGAACGCCGTGTAAAGAGTGGCCTCTTTCAGCTCAAACTTGCCGCCGGTTTTCATTTCAATGGCCCGGTTTATCTTATAACCGTAGCTATCGCCCTGTAGCAGCTGGGCCAGAATAATGGTATCGGTATGGCCGCGTATCATATCGGAAGCAATAGACATTTGACCCCTCCTTTCTATTTAAGTTTGGTTGGAACCCTTGGCCGGCATATCCCGCCGCTTTCGGCTCCGGTATTCCTGTATTACACAGGCCGGAAGCAAAACTCTGCCGCCTGTGTTACTGTTTTACGGTTCGTTTTATATATTAACTCAATATACCTCACCTGTCAAGGTATATTTCTTAATAAATCTCACTTTTTTCCGGTTTTTTTGCAAAAAAATTTGTTCCGGCAGTACTTTTATGGTATAATGATATCCATATGTCAGCAACATACAGCTTTTTCGGCAGACAACGGCGTGAAAGGCTGAATTAGTGAAAAAGAGGTTTGGGATCGTGGTTTATTTCAGCATTGCTTTCCTTTGTAACGCGGCGCTTTTCCTTTTTTTACTGGAAGACAAATACCGTATTTGGACCACCCTCATTGGGACAGCCCTGGCTTATGTGCTTTCGCTCATCGGCGGCGGAATTTTCGCAAATCTGGCGGAAGGGCCCCTGGGGCAGCAGCTGGCCTGCCTGTGGAGCGTCTTGGTCTTATTTGCCGTCTTCTTCTTTTTAAGCGTCAATAATGTTCTGCAAAAATTGTACCTGTGTGTTTTGTGTATGAGCAATTTTGCTTTTCTCACCTTTTTCCTGCCTCTGTTTTTGGGAGGTCTCCCCTTTTCCACTGCCGGGGTTCCGGCCGGTATCCTTTCCTTCCTGTTTACCGTGCTCTTTTACCTGTTAATAGGCCTTTGCCTCTACCGGCCCCTTCACCATTTCAGTGACCGCAGTGTTTCCGGTTTCCTTGTGGGAATTACGCTTATTCAACTGCTGTGCTACCTCTTTTCCCTGGGCTTCTTCGATTTCTTTTTCCAGGGGTATGTCTGGGGGGGAAAGCTCCTCACCGTGGTGCTCCTTTACTGCGGCATTATCTTTGTATTCCGCTCCCTTTACCACGCCGCCCGCTTCCGCCAGGAATCTGCTATGGATGCTTCCAGAAGGTACCTGCTGGAAACAGAATCGGGAGATTTTGCCGATATGCTGGCAAGCGTCAAAGAAGTCCGGGCCGCCCAAAAATTCGGCGAATACGCCCTGGACACAGTAAAGGTCATGCTTCGGGAAGAGGACACCCAGCGGGTGTCAGAATATGTGGCCAATGCCAAAAGGAATACCTTTCTTTCTCCCATGCTGGACACCTACCATGAAGACCCTTACATCAACGCTGTCATCGCCACCAAGGCGACCATTGCCAAGCAAGCCGGAATTTTGTTTGAAAGCTCCGCTATCACGGGAAACACACCTCTGGAAACGGGAGAAATCTGTATGGCGGTGAATGAACTGCTGACAAAAGCCTGCCAGGAAGCGGCAGATGTCTCGGGGAATAAAAAAATTCATTTTTCTATTGTCCCCTCGGAAGACAGCCTTCATTTTGAAGCCGTGTACACAGCGGAAGCGGAAGAGGAACCTCAAAAGGTCCAACGGCTTCCGGGAAAAAACTTTTCCGACCTGCTGCATTGGCTTTTAGAAGATTTTACAGAAGGAAAAGACAGCGTTGGCCTTGAAAATACCGCCGAAATGGTGGGCCGCTACGGCGGGAAAATGAGCGTTACCAATTCAGCCGGCCTTCGCACGGTAAGCGTGGCCATACGTTACTAATTTTTTACGAAAGGGATAAAAGCTCCATGGAACAAATCGCGATTCGGCCCGAAGTGTTAAAGGCTTATGGTTTTAAGCCTTTCCTCTCCATTCGTCCCTTGACAGGGGGACATATCAACAACACCCTGCTGGTAGAGACCATCCGGGGAAAGTTTGTCTTACAGCAAATGAACCATTTTGTATTTCCCTCCCCCGCCGACATCATGGAAAACATGGTGGGTGTCACCGATTTTTTGCAAAAAAAAGTACTGGAACAGGGCGGAGACCCTAAAAGGGAGATCATCACCATACGCCGCACCCTTTCCGGCGATCCCTATATCATTGATGAGACCGGGGAATATTGGCGCTGCCTGTGCTACATTGACCACGCCAAGTCTTACGAATCCACAGAACGGCTGGACACGATTTTCGAGGCGGGCCGCGCTTTTGGAAACTTCCAACGCATGTTGGAGGATTACCCTGCCGGCACTCTTCATGAGATCATCGAAAACTTCCACAACACACCGGAACGTTTCCGGCAGCTGGAACAAGCCATAGCTTCCAACAAGGCGAGCCGAAAAGCCCAGGTAGAAAAAGAGATCCTGTTCACCCAAAAGCGAAAAGAGGGCTGCCGCTTTTTGATGGATCTTCTGCAGAAGGGAGAGCTGCCCCTTCGGGTTACCCACAACGATACCAAGCTCAGCAACATTTTGATTGACGAAGAAACCGGAAAGGCCATTTGCATCATTGACCTGGATACCGTAATGCCCGGCCTTGCCGCTTTTGATTTTGGCGATTCCATTCGTGCCTGCGCCTCTACTGCCGCGGAGGATGAAGCCGACCTTACAAAAGTACATTTTGACCTTTCCCGCTTTGAGGCCTACACCAAAGGGTTCCTTTCTTCGGTGGGGAATGCGTTGACTCCTCTGGAGCTGGACACCTTGCCCGACGGAGCCCGGCTTATGACCTTTGAAGTGGGCATCCGCTTTTTGGCGGATTACCTAAACGGGGATGTCTATTTTAAAACTGGATACCCGGAGCACAACCTTGTCCGGGCTCGGAACCAGTTCAAGCTGGTGGAAGAAATGGAAGCCGCAGAGCCCCAGATGAAAAGGATTGTACAGAACTTAAAAATCTCTTAAAATAACCCTTGCTTTTTTCCTTCACTTCGTGTAAGCTTGGAACTGGTTTTTTAACCTACTTCATTTTTTAAGGAGCGAGTAATTATGAAGGTCGCGGTAATTGGCGGCTGGCATGTCCATACCAGGGAATATGCCCAAGCCATACAAAAAAACCCCAATTCTGAAATCGCCTGCCTGTGGGACGATGACAAAGAGCGGGGAGAAGCCTTGGCTAAAGAGTTTTCCGTCCCCTTTGAACCCGATCTGGAAAAAATTTGGGCCGATCCTTCCATTGACAGCGTACAGATCACCACAGCCACCAACCAGCATCACGACGTGTTGATCGCCGCAGCGAAGGCCAAGAAAAATATCTTTACAGAAAAGGTATTGGCTTTCACCAACGAGGAAGCGGAAGAAATCGCGAAAGCGGTAAAGGAAAGCGGCGTCACCTTTACCATTTCCTACCCCCACAAGACCTGGCCCACCTTACAGGCGGCAAAGGCCCTGGTGGAAAGCGGAAAGCTTGGGGACATCACCTACGCCAGAGTGCGTGATGCTCATAACGGCAGCACTGCCAATTGGCTTCCTCCCCATTTTTACGATGAGAAGCAAACCGGCGGCGGCGCTATGATCGACCTGGGAGCCCACCCCATGTACACCTTAAACTGGTTTATGGGCCAGCCGAAATCGGTGGTCTCTATGTTTACAGAAGTGACTCACCGGGGTGTGGAGGACAATGCTGTCTCCGTCATTGAGTTTAAAAACGGTGCCATTGGCGTTTCCGAAACCGGGTTTGTCACCACCGGTATGCCCTATGTGCTGGAAATGAGCGGCACCAAGGGTTCCTTGATGGTACATAACGATATCTTGGAATATTCCTGCGAAGAAACCGGAAACAAGCTGGTGGAAATGAAAGACCTTCCCGCGGCCCAGCCCCTTCCCATTGACGCTTGGATTCAGGCCGTCACCAACGGCACCGAAGCTCCCAACGGCATTGAGGATGCGGTGGCTCTTACCAAATTCATGGTGGGCGCCTACATTTCCCACCAGACCGGGAAAAAGTACCTGTTTTAAAAGCTTCAAACAGAAAAGGAGAAAACAGCGGCTGTTTTCTCCTTTTCTTTATTTATTTTGGATTAAAAGCTTCTCCTTGTCGGAAGCTTACGCGGTCTCAATGGCGTTGGCCTTTTGAAGATCCAGCTGCTTTACCGCGTCTTCCCGCATTTTATATTTTAAGATCTTCCCGGCGGCGTTCATTGGGAAATTTTCCACAAAGGAAACATACCGAGGAACCTTGTGCTTCGCCATATGGCTGAGCACAAATTCTTTGATCTCTTCCTGGGAAGAGGTCTCCCCCTCCTTCAGCACCACGCAGGCCATGATCTCCTCGCCGTATTGTTCGTCCGGCACGCCGATCACCTGCACGTCTTTGACTTTGGGATGGGTGTAAATGAAATCTTCAATCTCCTTGGGGTAAATGTTTTCTCCGCCGCGAATGATCATATCCTTAATGCGGCCGGTAATCTTATAATTCCCCTCAGGTGTCCTGCGGGCCAGGTCGCCGGTATGGAGCCAGCCGCCTTCGTCAATAGCTGCCGCGGTGGCTTCCGGCATTTTGTAATAGCCCTTCATAATGTTGTAGCCCTTGGCCACAAACTCGCCGTCCACATCGTCCGGCAGGTCTTCCCCAGTTTCCGGATCCACAATTTTGCACTGTACGCCGAACATCTCCCCGCCCACGGTGTTCACACGGGTTTCCAAAGAATCGGTAGTCTTGCTCATAGTGCAGCCGGGAGAAGCCTCCGTTTGGCCGTAGGTGATGCAGATTTCCGTCATGTGCATTTTTTCCACCACGTCCTGCATCACCTTTACCGGGCAGGGAGAACCCGCCATAATGCCGGTGCGCATGTGGGAAAAATCGGTCTTTTCAAAATCGGGATGCTCCAGCATGGCAATAAACATGGTAGGGACCCCATGGAAGGCGGTGATCTTTTCCTGGTTGATGCAGTTGAGGCCCTTCCTGGGCGAAAAGGCGGTGATGGGGCTCATGGTGACCCCGTGGGTCATGGAAGCCGTCATGGCCAGCACCATGCCAAAGCAGTGGAACATGGGAACCTGTATCATCATGCGGTCGGCGGTAGAAAGGTCCATACAGTCGCCGATGGCCTTCCCATTATTCACCACATTGTAATGGGTGAGCATAACCCCCTTGGGGAATCCTGTGGTACCGCTGGTATACTGCATGTTGCACACATCGTCTTTTTTAATATGCCTGCGCCGGTTTTCCACTTCGGTGGGAGGGACAGAATCCCCCAGACCAACGGCATGCTCCCAGGTGTAGCATCCGGGCTGCTGGCTGTCGATAGTGATCACGTTGCGCAGTACAGGCAGCCTTTTGCTGTGGAGCTTTCCGGGGAGGCTGCTTTTCAACTCCGGGCAAAGCTCCTGAATAATGCCCACGTAATCGGAGTCTTTAAACCCGTCTATCATCACCAGGGTGTGGGTATCGGACTGGCGGAGCAGATATTCCGCCTCATGGATCTTATAAGCGGTATTCACTGTTACCAGTACGGCGCCGATCTTTGTGGCGGCCCAGAAGGTGATGTACCACTGGGGCACATTGGTGGCCCAAATGGCCACATGGTCCCCCTTCTTCACGCCCATGTAAATGAGGGCTCTGGCAAACTGGTCCACATCGTCCCGGAACTGAGAATAGGTACGGGTGTAGTCCAATTCCGTATAACGGAAGCAATATTGGTCGGGGAATTCCTTGACCATGCGGTCCAGCACATCCGGGAAGGTTTCGTCAATGAGAGTTTCTTTGGGCCACACATATTTTCCGGTGCGAGCCCTGTTATCTTGGAGTTCTCCCTCCTGGCGGGCAGGGGTGACGGAATAGTCGTGCATGAAATTGGCAAACTTCGGGAACACCACGCCGGCGTCGGAAAGCTCCTCTGCCCAGCGCTTAACCCACTCCAAAGACACATACCCGTCGTAACCAATAGCTGTGAGGGCGTCCAGCATTTCCGTAATGGGCAGGTCGCCTTCCCCCATCATACGGTACTCGCATTTCCCCTCTTTCATAACGCTGTCCTTCACATGGACATACTTGATGTAAGAACCCAGGTTGGCCACTGTGACGGCGGGAGCTTCCCCTGCGTAGCGGTAGGGGTGGTGCATATCCCAAAGGGCGGCTACAGAGGGCATATTCACCTTATCCAGCAGTTTTCTCAGCCGGGCCGTGTCGGTATAAACGCCGTTGGTCTCCAGCAGCAGGCATACTCCAAAGCCCTGGGCAATGGTGCCCAGCAGCTTCAAGGTCTCCCCTACAAAATTATCGTCCACCTCACCCACAGGCTGAGGATTCGGGTCGGCAAACACGCGGATATAGGGTGTGTTCAGTTTTTTGGCCAGCACAATATACTGGGTAATTTCGGAAATATTTTTATCGTAATCTTTTCTCTCTTTCAAGGAGCAGCCTGCGGCAAGGCAGGGAATTTCCAAGCCTAAGGCATTTAACTTTTCTATGGTTTTGGGCAGTCGAGCGTCGGTAAAGGGGCGAGCATGCACGGCAAAAATATCGCTGCCAAGACCGCGCACCTCAATACCGTCAAAGCCTAAGTCCTTTGCCATGGTGTAAATATCTGTCCAGGAAAAATCAGGGCAGGCTAGGGTAGAAAAACTGATCTTCATGACCTTCATCCTTTCTGTTCAAAAACTAAAAGCCCCGGAAAAGGAATTGCTTCCTTTTCCGGGGCGAAAAAACTTTTCGCGGTACCACCCGTCTACAAAAGGCAGGTCACCCCACCTTTCCTCTGCGCCTCCAACAAGGCCAGGCCCTTAACGCCGCCACACGGCTTTTCTTAACAGCAACCTGCTCAGAAAAGCGACTCCGGGATGAGCTATCCATATTGAACCCGCCGCCGGTTCGCAGCTCCCACCGGCTCTCTGAAGACTTGTTCCAATATCTTTTTCCCTTCAAAGTCTTTCATTTATTAATTCTGGGAATTATTATAAAAAAGCGGAAAGGGTTTGTCAACCTTTTTTCTTGGATTTTGGAATCTTCCATAATTTTTCAAGGAAAAGTCAACGGATTTTTCCAATATCTTTCCGGTACATGGCGCCCTCAAAAGAAATTTTCGCCACCCCCTCATAGGCTTTGGCAAGGGCTTCCTCCACGGTTTCTCCCATGGCGGTGATCCCCAGCACACGGCCGCCGTTGGTGTAGAATTTCCCGTTTTCCAGCTTTGTGCCTGCGTGATATACCACCACGCCTTCCGCTTGGCCCTGAGCGTTTAACCCGAAGATTTCCAGCCCTTTGGGGTAACTGCCCGGGTACCCGCCGCTGGCCATTACCACACAGGCGCAGGCCTGCTGTGACCAGCAAATCTCCAGCTCGGAAAGCCGTTCCTCTGCCACTGCGGTGATGATCTCGGCCAAATCGGTTTTTAACCGGGGCAACACTACCTGGGTTTCCGGGTCGCCGAACCGGGAATTATATTCGATCACTTTGGGGCCCTGGGGGGTGAGCATGAGGCCAAAGTAAAGGCAGCCCTTGAACTTCCGGCCCTCGGCGTTCATGGCCTTCATGGTGGGCAGGAAAATTTCCTCCATACAGCGCCGGGCCATTTCTTCCGTGTAGTAGGGGTTGGGGCTTATGGTACCCATGCCTCCGGTGTTAGGGCCCTTATCGCCGTCGTAAGCCCGTTTGTGGTCTTTGGAAGAAACCATGGGCTTCATGGCATTGCCGTCTGTAAAGGCCAGCACAGAAACCTCGGGGCCGGTGAGGAACTCCTCTACCACCACCCGGTTCCCGGAGGCGCCAAAAATTTTATCTTCCATAATGGAATGAAGGGCTTTCTCCGCTTCTGCTTCCGTTTGGGCGATCACAACTCCTTTTCCCAAAGCCAGGCCGTCGGCCTTTATCACTACAGGATATTTTCCCTGGGCTTTTATATATCCAAAGGCCTTTTCCGGCTGTTCGAACACCTCATAGCCCGCGGTGGGGATGCCATATTTTTTCATCAGGTTTTTGGAAAACACCTTGCTGCTTTCAATTTGAGCTGCTCTGGCATTGGGACCAAAGCAGGGGATGCCCTCGGCTTCCAGAGCGTCCACCATGCCGGCCGCCAGAGGATCGTCCGGGGCGACAAAAACAAAATCGATCTTTTCTTTCCGAACCAGGTCCTTAACCCCCTCCTGGTCCATGGCCCCCACAGAAATGCACTGGGCGTCGCAGGAAATTCCCCCATTGCCCGGCGCGCAATAAAGAGCTTCTACCCTAGGGCTTTCTTTTAACTTGCGGACAATGGCATGTTCCCTTCCGCCGCCGCCGATCACCAAAATTTTCATGGCGAAAACACCAGCCTTCCTTTTGATTTTTCAATTACATTTCCCTTGAGAAAAAGAAGCGGACGCCGGCAGGGCGCCCACACCTTTTATTTCCTTAATGGTGGAACAGACGAATCCCCGTAAAGGCCATGGCAATGCCATATTTGTCGCAGGTGGCAATCACATGGTCATCTCGAATAGAACCGCCGGGCTGGGCAATATATTCTACGCCGCTCTTATGGGCGCGCTCAATATTGTCTCCAAAGGGGAAGAAAGCGTCGCTGCCCAGGGCTACGCCCTTCATGGTATCCAGCCAGGCCCGGCGTTCTTCCCTTGTGAATACCTCCGGCTTCTCCGTAAAGAAGTTTTCCCAGGCGCCGTCGGCCAGTACATCCAGGTATTCATCGGAAATGTAAACATCTATGGTGTTGTCCCGGTCCGGCCTGCGGATGTCCTTTTTAAAGGGCAGCGCCAGCACCTTGGGGCATTGGCGCAAATACCAATTATCGGCCTTATTCCCGGCCAAACGGGTGCAATGGACGCGGCTTTGCTGGCCCGCCCCCACTCCAATGGCCTGTCCGTTTTTCACGTAACACACGGAATTGGACTGGGTATATTTCAAGGTGATCAAGGAAACCACCAGGTCTCGCTTGGCTTCCTCGGTCAGTTCCTTATTGGCTGTGGGAAGCTCCTTCAGCAATTCCTCGCCAATCTTCAGCTGGTTTCTGCCCTGCTCAAAGGTGATGCCGAACACGTCCTTGTGCTCTATGGGCTCCGGCACATAGTCCGGGTCTATTTGCACCACATTGTAATTCCCCTTGCGCTTGGTTTTCAAAATGGCCAAGGCCTCTTCCGTATACCCGGGAGCAATAATACCGTCGGAAACCTCTCTGGCCAGCAGGGTTGCCGTTTCTTTATCGCACACCTCGGAAAGGGCCGCCCAATCGCCGTAGGAAGACATGCGGTCGGCTCCTCTTGCCGCCGCATAGGCAGAGGCAATGGGAGAAAGCTCCAAATCGTCCACAAAATAAATCTTCTTGAGCGTTTCGGGCAGGGGCACATACACGGCGGCGCCGGCGGGGCTCACATGCTTAAAGGAAGCGGCGGCGGGCAGGCCGGTAGCCTCCTTCAATTCCTTTACCAGCTGCCAGCTGTTAAAGGCATCCAAGAAATTGATGTAGCCCGGCTTGCCGTTCAAGACAGTGACAGGAAGCTCTCCCCCGTTTTTCATGAAGATACGGGAAGGCTTCTGGTTAGGGTTGCAGCCATATTTCAAAAGCAATTCATTGGCCATAATAAGCGCTCCTTTACATATTTTTATTGACGATTCTAGTTTCGGCTTCTCCGGTTTCCAGGTTGATATACCGCACAAACAGGGAAACTTTATTGGCTTCGTTGAGGTTTGTCCACAGGGCATCTGTGAACTGGCCGATATCCCCGGAAATCTTTACCGGCGTGGGCTCCCCTTCAAAAGAGGGCACAGGGTCACCATCACACTTATAGGTATGCAGGAAATGCCCAAGGCCGGGAAGAGACTGATAATCGAAAAAGAACCGTTGTACCCCGCCGGGGTCGCCGTTGGTGCTTTTCAAAATGGAAAGCTGGTAAGTAAAATCTTCCTTTCCCAGGGTAATCAACCCGGAAATGCGGGGAGTGTACAGAGGCGGGTCGGGTTCAAAAGTCCTAGTTCGAAGGGCCTCTTCAAAGGTGCCGCCCTTTTGCAGGAATTCGTAAATGGTATCGGTCTGGTCGCCGTTGGTGACAATGACATGGTTCCCCAGCACCCGCACCGGGAAATAGATCACAAGGGAAGGGTCGGAAAGCTTTGCGGGGTCAAAGGCCTTGGTGCGCAGCCCATCGTCCACCGCTTCAAACACACGGTTGCGGCTGTTGACGCTGCGGCCCATGATAAAATAGGCCGTAACGGCAGATTTCCCATCTTCGCTCTTTCCGATCACAATGCCCCGGCCAGGGTAAGAATTTCCCTTCAGGTTTTGCGTGATATCAATGGCTTTCATAAAAGTTCCCCCTATTCCGCGTTCTCGTCTGTTATATGCACAATATTATTTTCCAGTTTTAACTTTCCACGGCAAAAAAGGTCTACCGCTTCCGGCAGAAGCTTCCATTCCGCTTCCTCCATCACTCGCTTTTGCAGAATCTCCGGAGTGTCCCCCTCCCGCACTTCCACGGGCTTCTGCAAAATGATGGGGCCGCCGTCGCAAACTTCATTCACAAAATGGACTGTAGCGCCGGTTACCTTTACGCCCCGCTGCAGCACGGCCTCGTGAACATGAAGGCCGTAATACCCCTTTCCCCCAAAGGCGGGAAGCAGGGCGGGATGCACATTTAAAATGCGGTTTGGGAAAGCCTCTACAAAGCTGTTGCTGGTAATGGTTAAAAAGCCCGCCAGCACTACCAGGCCAATGTCCCGTTCCCGCAAAGCGCTCACCAATGCCTGGCTGTAAGACTCTACGTCGGGGTATTCCTTGCGGCAAAGAGCCACCGCCTCAATTCCCGCCTTTTTGGCCCGTTCCAGCCCGTAGGCATCTTCCTTGCTGGAGATCACCAACCGGATGGCACCTCCCTGTATTTTTCCCGCCTGTTGGGCGTCGATGAGCTTTTGCAGATTGGTGCCGCCGCCAGAAATAAGGACGCCGATATTCAGCACAGCAAAACCCCCTCTTCGCCGGCCGCCACTTCGCCGATCACAGCGGCCTCTTCGCCGGCCTCCTTCAGGGCGCGAAGGGCAGCCTGGGCAGTTTCGGCCGAAACCGCCATGCAAATGCCAATTCCCATGTTAAAGGTGTTGTACATGTCCCGCTCCGGAATATTCCCCTTTTGCATCAGTAAATCAAAAATGGGAAGCTTTGGTACGGCGTTCCGCTTAATTTTCGCCGTAAGGCCCTGCCCCAGCATACGCGGAATGTTTTCGTAAAACCCGCCGCCCGTGATATGGGAGATCCCATGCACCTCCGCCGCCTCTATGGCAGCCAGTACCGGCTTCACATAAATTTTGGTAGGCGTCAGCAAGGTTTCGCCCAAGGTGCCGCCCAATTCTTCACAATATTTGTCCAGCACGCCCGCTTCGGTATCGATCCCGAAGACCTTCCGTACCAGGGAAAACCCATTGGAGTGAACGCCGGAGGATGCAAGGCCCAGCAAAACGTCGCCCGGCTTCATTTGAGAGCCGTCAATCACCTTTTCCCGGTCTACCGCGGCCACGGTAAAACCGGCCAGGTCGTAGTCCTCTTCCGCCATCATACCCGGGTGCTCCGCCGTTTCTCCCCCAATTAAGGCGCATCCGGCCTGAACGCAGCCCTCTGCCACACCGGCCACGATCTGCGCCACCTTTTCGGGGAAGTTCCGGCCGCAGGCAATATAATCCAGGAAAAACAAAGGCTTTGCGCCGCAGCAAATCACATCGTTGACGCACATGGCCACCGCGTCAATGCCAATGGTATCGTGCTTATCCATTAACATGGCCAGCTTGAGCTTTGTGCCTACGCCGTCGGTTCCGGAAACCAAAACAGGTTCCTTCATGCCGGAAAAATCCGGCTGGAATAAGCCGCCAAACCCGCCTATTCCGGAAACTACCCCGGGAATTTTGGTGCGGGCCACGTGGCTCTTCATCAACTCCACAGAACGGTACCCTGCCGTCACATCCACTCCCGCGGCCTTATAACTGTCGCTGAAACTCTTCATAAAGGAATTCTCCTTTCCCACATGTAAATAGTTTTGCCCTATCACGCCAAGGGCAGACGTTTCCCGACCGGATCAAAGAGCCCAGCCGCCGTTGCGGAAAACGGCCACTTCTTTCCCGTCTCTGGTATAGCCGGTAATATTGAGCATACCGGAGCCCACCATAAAATCTACATGAACGACGGAATCGTTGACGCCCAGCTCCTTGAGTTCTTCGTTGGACATGGCCTCGTAGCCTTCTATAGTTTCGGGGAACCCTCTCCCCAAAGCCACATGGCAAGCAGCGTTTTCATCGAACAAAGTGTTATAAAATAAAATGCCGGATTGGGAGATAGGGGAATCGTGAGGCACCAGGGCCAGCTCACCCAGCATGGATGCCCCTTCATCTACCTCCAGGAGCTGTTTGAGCAGTTCCTCTCCCTGCTCCGCTTTGCAGGAAACCGCCCGCCCCTTTTCAAAAGTCACAGAAAACCCATCGATGAGGTTCCCCTGGTAAGAAAGAGGCAGGGTAGCCACCAAAGTACCCTCACATTTTCCCTTCCAAGGGGAAATAAAGGCCTCCTCCGTAGGCATGTTGGGGTTATAAAAGGTACCGTCCTGCAGAACGTCGCCGCCTCCATGCCACCGGGCCTTTGGGATAAGCCAGCAGGTGAAATCGGTCCCGTTGGGGCTCTCGTAATGGAGACGGTCCAGTTGAAGCTCGTTGAGCTTCCGGCATTTCTCTTCCAGTGCCCGGTTATGGGCCTCCCACTCTGCCACAGAATCGTTTTCTTCCGTTACACGAACGGTTTTCAAAATGACTTCCCACAGCTTTTCCACCGCCGTGCTGGTACGTTCGCCGGGGAACACCTTTTGGGCCCATTTGGGGGAGGGCACCGCGATAATGGTCCACTGGCGCTTATTGTCCATGGCCTCCCGGTAGGGCTTTAACACTTTTCCGCAAGCCGCTCCGGCCTTTTGCATCTTCTCTACATTTACGCCCCTGAGCCCGTCCGGGTCGGCGGAAACGATGTGCACAAAGGCAGGTAACGTATCTACAAAATACTGCTGCTTCGCTTTTTCCCACTCTTCCACCCTGGAAAGCTGAGTGAGGCTCTCATAGCGGTAACGCAGCTTTGTAACGGCCTGGTCCTGCCAATTCACGTTCACCCATTTGGCCCCGGCCCGGTAGGCTTCTTCCGCCACCAGTTCGGCAAAAGCATGCTGCTCCGCCTCCGCAAAAATCACACAGCCCTGGCCCTTTTTCAGGTTGACTCCGGTTTTGACGGCAAGCCGCGCATATTTTCTCAACAAGGTCTTTTTCATGGCTTCCGGTTCCTTTCTTCGTTTACAGCTCCGCGATCCTGGCCTGCAGCGCTTCATTCTTTTTAGCAACGCCCTCTGCCATTTCCGCCTTCATAGCGGAAAGCTTTTCCGCCAAAACGGCGTCGGAAAGGGCCAGCATTTGTATTGCCAGGATAGCCGCGTTTTCCGCCCCGTCAATGGCAACCGTAGCCACAGGAATACCAGAGGGCATTTGCGCAGTGGCCAAAAGAGCGTCCAGCCCATCCAGCGTAGAAGACTTCACCGGAATTCCAACCACCGGCAAGGTGGTATGGGCCGCCAGCACGCCGGCTAAATGCGCCGCCTTTCCCGCAGCCGCAATAATCACCGCGAAACCCTCTTCCTTCGCTTTCTTGGAAAACTCCGCAGCCGCCTCCGGCGTGCGATGGGCCGACATTACCCGGACTTCTACCTCCACGCCAAAAGCCTTTAGCTTTTTGATGGCGGGCGCTACTACCGGGAAATCGCTGTCGCTGCCCATAATAACCGCTACTTTTTTACCCATTTTAAACCGCCTTTCCATAGTCAAAACATTTTTGGAAGAAAAAAGCGCGCATACCATTTTCCTATGCGCGCCAAGAACCGATCAGTTCCAAAACCAGTTCGGAACCTCCTCGAATTTTAAGTAAACACGCTTTGCACCCAGCTCCTGTTGGAACAAAGGGATCACAGCGTTTTTAAATTTTTCACAGCCTTCCCTGGAGACGGTGCCATATACCATTACGTTGAGAAACGCAATGGGGCCATCCTGCTGCCCGGCAAACCACAGGCGGCAATGGTCCGTAAACTGGATCATGAGACTTCCCTCGCTTTTCCCGGGAATTAGCCCAATGGCCTTACCCAATTCCGCCTTCAGCTTTTCTTCTTTGGAAACCTCCAGCCCGCAGCTCACTTTCACGTCGATAAACGGCATGGTTCTTCATCCTTTCTTTACAAGGCGCATAATTCGCCCTGGGTGCTTCTCTTTGATAAAAGTATACACTGAACTTTCTAAAATATCAAGTTCTTCCCCCCTTTTCCTTCCAAGAAATCACTTCTCCGCAGCCAGCCAGAAAACAGTGGACACCCGGACCTCGATATGCTAAAATCGAAGAAGAAAAACTGACATTTTACCGGTAAAAGAGGAGGGAGTAGTATGACGAATTTTATTTACCAAGCACCCACCAAGGTAATATTTGGCCAAGGTGTGACGGCCCAGACCGGCCAGCTGCTCAAGGAACAGGGAGCAAAAAAGGTCTTGGTCCATTTTGGAGGCAAAAGCGCCAGGAACAGCGGAGTTTTAGACAAGATATGCGCTTCTTTGGAAGAAGCGGGGATTCCCTACATCACCTTGGGCGGCGTGGTGCCCAACCCCAGGCTTTCCCTGGTTTATGAGGGCATTGAGCTTTGCCGGAAAGAGCAGGTAGATTTCCTGCTGGCCGTGGGCGGGGGCAGCGTGATCGATTCCGCAAAGGCCATTGGTTACGGCATGGCCAACCCCTTTGACGTCTGGGAACTGTACGACAAGAAGCGGGAGGCTGTGGGCTGCCTGCCCATCGGCTGCGTGCTCACCATAGCCGCCGCGGGCAGCGAAATGAGCGATTCCAGCGTGATCACCAAGGAAGAAGGCAGCATAAAGAGAGGCTACAATAGCCCTTTCTGCCGGTGCAGGTTCGCGGTAATGGACCCGGAACTCACCTATACCTTGCCGCCCTACCAAACCGCCAGCGGCATTGTGGACATTATGATGCACACCATGGAGCGCTACTTTGTCACGGAAACCACCCTGGAACTTACCGACGCCATGGCGGAGAGCCTCCTTCGCACAGTAATTAAAAACGCCCATATCCTGTGGGAAGACCCTACGAACTACCAGGCCAGGGCAGAAATCATGTGGGCAGGGAGCCTTTCCCACAACGGTCTAATGAACTGCGGCGGCCCTAAGGGCGATTGGGCCTGCCACCAGCTGGAGCACGAGCTCAGCGGCATGTTTGACGTGGCCCACGGCGCCGGGCTGGCTTCCATTTGGGGTACCTGGGCCCGGTATGTGCTGGAAGAGAAGCCGGAACGCTTTGCCCGGTTTGCCTGCCAGGTGTTCTGCTTTTCCCCAGGCAGCAGCCCTGCCGAAACCGGAGAAAAAGGGATTACGGCCATGGAAAGCTTTTTCCGTTCTATCCGCATGCCCACCAGCCTCACGGAGCTGGGGCTGCATGTCACGGAAGAGCAGGTCACAGAGCTGGCCCATAAATGCGCCTTTGGGGGCCGCAGCATTGGCAGCTTTAAATCCCTTTGCGAAAAGGACATGGCCGAAATTTACCGCAGGGCCCGGTGATTTGGTGCACAAAACCGCCGGTTCAAAAAACACAAAAAACGCCTGAAAGCCATATTTCATGGCCTGCAGGCATTTTTTTGAGGAGGTGCCGCAAGAAATGCGGCGCCTTATTTTTTGCGGATTTTTCCTGTTATTCCACGCGCAAGGGCGACTCTGACATAGCGGCTACAGGCTCGTTTACCACACCCACAAACAGGGGCAGGCCGGTGCTTCCGGTGATGGCAAACAGGAAGGGGCGGTCCAACACAAAATCGATAGGCTCATCTGCCGGGGCAGCAGCTCCGCATTCTACCGCTATCACGGTATAGGCGGCGGCCTCACAGCCCTCTTCGTCCACCTTCACCCGGGCGGCGTGCTGCACCTGGGAAACATAGAGCTCTTTTACCTCGTCGGTAAGGGGGGTGAAATCGGAGCCCAACCAATCAAATGCCTTGTGTATGCCCAAGTTCTCCAGGTAAGAGATGAGGTCGATATCGGAAACCACGTCGAATTTGGGCAGTGCCAGGTTGATTTCGGTCCACTGCTGGTCCGGCCAATTTTCTTCCGAACGATCTTGGGAAAGCAGGAAGCTCACAACCTCCTGATCTTCCAAAAGCTCTTCGGGAGTTACGCCCTCATCCGGCAGCAAGAACAACATGCCGCCTTCCCCTTCTCCCAAACCCTTGGCCATAGCGGAAAAATTTTCACCCCAATAGTAGGTTCCCGCTTCGGTGCTATGCATGAAATCGCAAATCCCTTTTTCTGTTTTCCCGTCCTTCTCGTAGAAGGGTTGGGGCCGGGTACCTGCCTCCGAAAAGGAATCGTGCCAATTTGCCTTGTAATACAAGGTGGACACCAGGGCCAAAACCGTCTCCGGAGACAGCTCTAATCCCTCTGCCTGTTTTTCCAGCAGGCCCTTGGTCTGCTCGTTAATCCAGCTTCGCAAGGCCTCGTTCATCTCGTCGCTGCCCAGGCTTCCCCGGAAGGAAGAAGCGTAATATTCCTTCGCCAAAGTGTCCAGGAGAGGTTTTTTATAGGTGATGTTCTCCTGCAGCCACAGGGAATTTGCCAAAAGGCAGGTGGTCTTGCCATCGTCCCAAAAGCTTTCCTCCCACAGGGTATGGGCTTGAGCACGCAGCGCCTCCACATTCTCTTCCCCCAGCAGCTCCAAAAGCTCTTCCCGGGTTTCGCCCCCGGTAGTTTCCGCCAGCATGGCCAATGCCAGGTATACGTTTACCGGGGAATACACCCGGTTACCTCCCTCTGTTTCCGAAAGAAACTGGGGGATGGTTTTTTCAAAGAAGCCCGTCATGCCCTGGGAAGGCTCCTTCGCCAGCTCCCTGCGGGCCGCGGCGTCTTCCAGCCAGGCGTTATAGACCTTATCATAGCCATCTCCATCGAATTCCCCGGTGGCCTCGTTATAATAGGCCGCCTCGTCAGGGTAAGGGGCCATTTCCGGGTACACCGGAGCGGCCAATGTTCCCGCTTGAAGAGTCTGCCCCTGTTCCGGCACGCTGCATCCTGTTGGAAGCACCGCCAAAAGCATGGCAAGCGCCACCCATAGATATTTTTTTACCCGTTTCATTTTGTCTTCTCCTTTTCCCACAAGGAGAACCCGAAGGCCCTCTTGGTTTTTTCCTCTCGTTTAAGATACGAACCAGGAGGACGCTTTGTCCCACTGCTTTAAAAAAATTTTCCAGCCTGCCCTGGCATCTCAATACCGGGTGATATAAAAAGCGCCGCCGTAGTTTGCCAGCTCCCTTCGGGTAAGCTTCCGCCCCCAAGAGATCCTGCAGGTGGAATAATCCGCATTTACCTCTGCAACGGTAATCTGGTCTCCCGTCTTCTCTATGACCACCATGGAGTGCTCCGCGTTTGTCAAGCGGATCTGGTCCCCTATGCGGAGCTTATCGAAGTCATAGAACACCCGCACCGGCGCGTCCTTTCCAAAAATCTGGTCGCTGAGCATACTGGCAAACCCCAGGCATTGTATGCTTTCCGTGATTCCAATCACCGGCACGGAAGATTTCCCGTAATAATAGTTGCAGTAGGAAGAACCGTACATCCAGTGGTTACAGGGCGTTTTCGTCACGATTTCCCAAGCCTCCCTGCCACTGTGGCTTCCCACGCCCATCAGGTTCCAATAGGCGCCGTGAGGGAACTTCTTCTGCAGCTGCAAAATTTTTTCCCTGGCCTGTTCTTCGGGGCTGGGCGGAGGCGGAACGGGGATTTGATCTTCTTCCATAGGGGCAAGGTCCAGCAGCCTGCACAGCAAAACCGCAGCCTCTTTCCGGGTGGTCTCGGATTTTGGCCGAAAGCTGCCGTCTTCATAACCGGATAAAATCCCGGACCGTTGGCAGCGGGATACCCCCTCTTCCGCCCAAGGAGCAATGCTGCCGGCGTCGGAAAATAATTTTTCTTCCTCCTCTTCCGTTAAAACAGCCTTTAACGGAAAAGCATCCGCGAAGCGGGTCATAAAAACAGCCGCCTCTTCCCGGGTGACAACCCCCTTCGGGGCAAACAGCTCTTCCATATGCCCTTGGGCAATTCCCGCCTGGAAGCCCCAGTTCACATAGGGCGCGAACCATTGGTTGGAAGAAACGTCTTGAAAAATGGAAAGCTCCTTGTATTCCGCTATTTCTTCCGGCGTCAAAACGACAGAGGCCAGCATTTTCAAAAACTCTGCCCGGGTGACCAGGCCGTTGGGCTGGAAGCTCACAGCGCTTTTCCCGCTTACCACGCCCTCTTTTACCAGAGCATACACCGCTCCTGCATACCAGGCCTTTTGCGGGACGTCGTGAAACACCACCTGGGAAGCGGCAGAGGCCTTCTGCAGGGGAAGCCCCATCCACACCAGCATCAACGCCAGCAGGAAAACCATGGTTTTCTTTGCCCTTTTCTTTTTCTCGCTTTTCATAAAATATCCCCCCTGTTTTATTCCCGGTTTCGAAGGCCCTTTGGATACCTGTTTTTCAGCCTTCCTTCCGAAGCTTTCCCAAAACCTAACACTGCATTGCCCACACACACAGCCGTATACCCTTGTCCGGAAAAAGGAAGCTCCTCTCCTCGCAAAAAGGCCATGAGCTCCGGTGAATTCCAAGAAAGATCACACACACTGCGGCATTCCGCCCTCCGGCGGCTCATGAAGACTCCATGGGAGGGTTCCAGCCTGGCCCCCCGTTTTTCTGCCAGCTCTACACCGGCCCGCAGGACTCCAAGGCCTCTCAGCTCCGGCAAAGGCATTGGAACCGCCAAAAGCTTTTCCCCTACTTCCCATATCCGCCCCAAAAAATCCCCGGTAAAGATCCGGGAATAAAGCTCTTTTGCCGGCCGTTCCTGTTTTTCGGAAAGAAACCCATGGTCTTCCTTTATCCGGCAGGGATTTTTCCCTTTTCGACGCAGCTTTGCTACAAAGTGCCCTTCTCCCCCGTCCATAGGGTAAATCCTGCGCCCAAAAACGCCCAGCAGGGCCGGCCGGCCAAAAGCTTCCTCCACCTGGACGGCTTCGAATTCCGGATGCCGTTTTAAAAAAGCCAATATGGTCTCTTCGTTTTCTTCTAAAGAAAACGTGCAGGTAGAATACACCAACACTCCGCCTCCCCGCACCGCTATCGCTGCGGAATCTAAAATGGCCTGTTGACGCAGAGCGCAGGACGCCGGGCTTTCCGGGGTCCATTCCGCCAAAGCGCCCGGGTCCCGGCGAAACATGCCCTCCCCGGAACAAGGGGCGTCTACCAAAACCCTGTCGAAAAAGCCGGAAAGCCTTTCACAAAGCTTTTGGGGGTGGCAAGAGGAAACCACGCTGTTCCTCACCCCTAAACGCTCCAGGTTGGAGAGCAGCGCCACTGCCCGAGACCTTACTATTTCGTTGGACCACAAAAGCCCCTTTCCCTCCAGCAGACCGGCGATCTGCCCGGATTTTCCTCCGGGAGCGGCGCAAAGGTCCAAAATTTTTTCCCCGGGCTTCGGGTCTAAAATGGTCACCGCAGAAGCGGCCGAGGGCTCTTGGGCATAAAACAGGCCGCCGTGATGGGCAGGCAAATACCCCACCTTTTCCCCGGGGCCGTAATAAGAAAAGGGGGAAAAAGGGGCCGGGGAAATTTTAAAGGGCAGCGCCTCTCTCAATTCCTCGGCACTACATTTTAAAGGGTTTTGCCGTATTCCCTGAAAAGGGAGCCCTTCACAGCAGGCGAGAAAGGCTTGGTACTCTTCCCCCAAAAGCTCCCTCATCCTTTTCAAAAATTCTTCCGGAAGCCGCATCTCTTTTTCTTCCTTTTGAAATTGATAATATTTTCCAGCATAATCCCTCCAAGACCGTAAAGACTAAGCTTGGAAGGGGAAAACCCCACCGATAAAAGAAAGGAAGGGTCATTGTCATGAGCCAGAACCAAAATAACCAGAACAATCAAAATAGCCAGAACAAGAACCAGAAAAGCTCTCAAAACAAACAGGAGCAGAACCGCGGCCAGAACAAAAAAGACATGAATTCCAACAACCAGCGGGAACAGTTCTAAGCTTTTCTTCTGGAACAAAACCAAAATTTGCAGAGAGGGTCCGGAGAACCACATGGTTTACCGGGCTTTCTCTTTTTTGCGGTCCCGCGCATTTTTGAGCAGCTCCTTTAAGGGCTTATCGTCGGAATGCATGGAGCGGAAGCCTTCCCCGGCAATTTCCCCGGCGTCCCCTACAATGACAAAGGCCTTGCGGTCTACCTCCCGAATAATGGAATGAAGCTGATACACCTCGAAGCGGCGCACTGCGCAAAGGAGCGTTTCCCCCGGTTCTTGAGTATAGCCACCTTTGGAATCCAAATAGGTGATGCCTCTGTCCATCTCCGCCAGGATGCGATCCCCAATTTCCTTGGATTTGGAGGACATGATAAAAAACAGCTTTCCCGTTCCCACGTCGGTACCGTAGAGAATGGAATCGATAATAGAAGTGGAAACAAAAATAACAATACAGGCGTAAACAGCGTTATCGATACTGCCAAACACAAAAGCGGAGGCCACTACAATGAGCCCGTCTATGCCCAGCATGAGCTTTCCCATGGGAAGGTGAGGCTTGCGCCGGCCGATAAGTCTGGCCAATAAGTCTGTCCCGCCGGTGGTAGCGCCCCGAATAAAGGTGAGCGAAAGCCCCACCCCTTCAAAGACCCCAGCCAACAGGGCCACCAGAATAGGATCTCCCCGGTAGGCCGGAACAAACCAGGAAAACAGGTCGATCGCCGTAGAAGAAAGCAAAATGGCCACCATTGTCTTTGCTACCAGCTTGTAGCCGATCTCTAAAACAGCCCATACCACAATGGGGATATTGATCAGCATCACCACCAGGCCAATGGGGGTGGAAAACAAGAAATTCAGCATCGTGGCAACACCGGTAACGCCCCCGGCTGCAATTTGGTTGGGTGCGGTGAAAGCGTTTACCGAAACAGCGTAAACGCAGGCCCCCGCCACCATAAACAACAGGTCTATTCCAAATTTTCTTACCTTTTTTGCAATTTCCATAAAGCTTCCTTTCGCATGTCACAGGGTTTCCTCTTCTACGATCAAAGAAAACAACTCTCCTATCCTATTTTGTCTGCCGCAAAGGTATAACCAGCCAAAAAGGGCCTCTAACGCAGTGGCCCCGTGGTAATCGGCTACGCTGGCATTCTTCGGGACATGGCCCACATGGGCATTTCTGCCCCTCAGGCAAACCGCCTTCTCTTCCTCTGTAAGCACGGGAAAGAGCTTTTGGGAAAGCACCCGGGATTGGGTTTCGCAGCGGACATAGTCCACCGTTTTTTCGTGAAGCTTTTTTACCGGGCAATTCCCTTTTCCCACAATATATTGGCGTACCAAAAGCTCGTAAACCCCGTCGCCGATAAAGGCCAGGGTAAGAGGACTTAACAGATTGGGATCGCCGGACTGCTCCTGCAGCATTTCCAGCAAGGGCAGCGCCCCCCTTCCTTTTCTAAGTTTTTATGAGACCAAAAATCAGTTTACAAAGTCAAATTCCAGGCCGTAAAGATCTACCGTGTCCCCTTCCTGAATGCCGGCCTCCCGAAGGGCATCAATCACGCCGGTGTGGATGAGTACCCGCTGAAAGTACTGGGCGGAATCCACGTCGTCAAAATTGATACCGTTCAAAATTTTCAAAAGCCAGTTGGCCTTTACGAAATAAACGCCATCCTCTTCCGTAATTTCCACCTCGCCCCGCTTCAGCTCTTCCAACGGTGTCAACGGAACAGGCTCCGGCTCATAGCGCCTTACCGGAGGCAGCCGGGAAAGCATTTCCAGAGTGCGGTTCATAAGGGCGTCTACCCCATCTCGAATGGGAGCCATAATGGAAAAAAAGGAAAAGCCCTGTTCCTCCACGAATTCCCGGAAATCCCGAATTTGCTCTTCTGTGGCCATATCACACTTATTTCCCGCCACCAGCATGGGCCTTTGAGAAAGTTCCGGGTTGAATTTCTCCAACTCCTCGTTGATCACGCGGAAATCCTCTTTCGGGTCCCGCCCCTCACTGCCGGAAACATCCACGATATGAATGAGCATACGGCATCGCTCTACATGGCGCAAAAACTGGTGGCCCAGCCCTACACCTTCCCAAGCTCCTTCTATTAGGCCTGGAATATCTGCCATGACAAAAGATTTCCCATCTTGGGCGTTCACCACTCCCAAAACCGGCGTCAGCGTGGTGAAATGGTAATTTGCAATGTTGGGCTTCGCCTCGCTCACCACGGAGATCAGGGTAGATTTCCCCACATTGGGAAAGCCTACCAGCCCCACGTCGGCCAAAAGCTTCAGCTCCAGCTGTACCTCCAACTCTTCGCCCGGAGCGCCAGGCTTGGCGAACCGGGGCGTCTGCCGGGTGGGTGTGGCAAAATGGGTGTTGCCCCAGCCGCCCCGTCCTCCTTTGGCGATGACCTGCGGTTCCTCGGTGGAAAGATCTGCCAATATCCTGCCGGTTGCCGCATCCCTGACCAGTGTGCCCCTTGGCACGGTGATCACAAGGTCCGGCGCGCTTTTTCCAGAACAGCGGTTCCCTCTGCCGTTTTCCCCCCGCTGGGCCGTATATTTCCTTTTATAACGGAAGTCCGCCAGGGTAGAAAGGCTGTCGCTTATTTGAAACACAATATTTCCGCCCCGTCCGCCATCTCCACCATCCGGGCCGCCGGAGGCCACATATTTTTCTCGATGAAACGCCACGGCGCCGTCGCCGCCGTCTCCGGCTTTTATCTTGATCTTCGCAACGTCAATAAACATAAAACCGCCCTTTCGAAGCAAAGCTTTATTCCGGCCAAGGCCTGTGCCGTTTTCCCGCTAACCGGCCGGGTTTCCTTTTAGTATTCCCAAATTTCCGGCAGCCGCCGGGGAGCCTTTATTAAAAAAAGCTATCAAAAAGGAAAAAGCTTCTCCAGACGCTTTTGCCCGAAGAAGCTTTTGGCTGGCCGCAATTACTGCTCGGCGTATACGCTGACCTTCTTGCGGTCGGCGCCCAAACGCTCGAACTTCACCTTGCCGTCTACCAAAGCAAACAGAGTATCGTCGGAGCCTCTGCCCACGTTGGTGCCCGGATGGATCTTGGTACCGCGCTGCTTTACCAAAATGTTTCCGGCCAGTACAAACTGGCCGTCCGCACGCTTTACGCCAAGCCTTTTAGACTCGGAATCACGGCCGTTTTTGGTAGAACCCATACCTTTTTTATGAGCGAAAAGCTGAATGTTAATCTTAAGCATGACTTTTCCTTCCCTTCCAAAATATTACTGCTCTTCAGAATAATTTACTGTTAAATATTCAGGGTACTGCTCTTCTAAACCGGTCAAGTGCAGCTTGAGTGCCGCCAAAAAATCGCGGCACCGAGGCTGGTCCCGAAGGCCGGCCCGAAAGAGCATCTCTCCTTCCTCTGCCTGCAAAACAAGAGGTTCTACCTTCAAAACCTCTATTATGGCGTTGACAACCAAATAAACGGCCGAGGAAACTGCCGCGCAGACAATATCTTCGCCCTCTTCCCCAAAACCGGCGTGCCCCTTAATGTAGAAGCCCGTCAGCTGGCCGCCGGGCAAAGTCAAGAACTCTGCGCTAATCATATGCTTAGGCCTTTACCGTCTCGATCTGCACCTTGGTATAGGGCTGCCGGTGGCCCATTTTCCGCTTAGAATTTTTCTTGGCCTTATAGGTAAATACCGTGATCTTTTTGGCTTTCCCGTTCTTTACCACTTTGCCTGTCACTGTGGCGCCTTCCACGTAAGGAGCACCTACCTTGGTCTCACCTTCCCCAAACAAAGCTACCACGGGGAATTCTACCATGTCGTTTTCGGCAGCGTCCAATTTTTCTACAAAAATCACGTCGCCATACTGTACCTTATACTGCTTTCCGCCAGTCTCAATTACTGCAAACATCTATCTTGCCTGCCTTCTTTTAGTCTCGCTATTGCATTAGGTGGAAACCTGTTGTGCCGTACAGGCCTTCCAAAGCTCAGAACAACCGAACCAAAACAAGCTTTCTTTAGGGAAGCGCCCGCCCGCTTTCTCGGCTTCACTTGCGCAAAAGGGCATAATTCCCCCTGCAACCCACAATAAGCGGCTTTCTTAGCATACCACAAGATACAGGGGAAAGTCAAGTCGTTTTTCCCTTTTTTGTGTCTTTTTGCGTAGTGAGCAGCACTTGAATTTGTTCTTCTTCCCCCCGTACAGCATGGATCACCTCTTGCCGGCGAAAAACAGCCAACAAAAGGGTAAGCAGCAGATTACAGAAGGTCACGACAGCCAGCAGGAGCTTTCCCTTTTGGAACTGCCGGGATCTTCTTTTGGCCTGAACCTTTTTCAACAGGACTTCTCCTTTCCTGTAACACCAAAATGCCGGAGCAATGTGTAATTTTTTGAAATCTCAGTTCCGGAAACGCAGGGCGCAAAAGCTCTGCCACCGGGTAGCATTCCTCTGCGTCCCAACCTTCGCCTACAGCCTCCCGACAGCGATCCCGTTCCTCCACTGTTTCAAAGGCCACATCCCCCAGGAAAAGCGGGCCGGTCAAATGGCGTTTTACCTCTCCGAGAAAAGCGACTTGCTCTTCCCCATTTAAATGGTGAACCGCATAGGTGCAAACGGCGGTGTCAAAGATTTCCGCTTCCCAAAGAGCAGGAAAGCCCTTTGAAAAATTGTGCCAAAGCAAAACAGCCTGGGGCATTTTTTCCCGGGCGATCTCAACCATCTTTTCGGAAAAATCTATTCCGTAAACTGTGTAGCCATTGTCATAAAGCTTTTTGGCCAGCACTCCGGTGCCAAAGCCAATATCCAGAACCTTCCGGCCGTCGCCTTCCCGAACAGCCCGGTAGATCTCGCCCAGCACCTGCCGGTAGCCGGCAAAGGGGTATTCATTCGATTCCTCACAGGCATTCACCGTTTGGTCGTAAGAATCGGCCCACAAATCAAAGCCCTTATGATTCAACATATTCTACTCTCCAAAAACTATTTCTTATATTCCTGTTCGCAATATTGGCACCGGTAACGGTGGGTCTTTTCGTCGCAAAGGTAGAACACCTGGTCCACCTGCTCTACACTGGTGATACATCTGGGATTTTTACAGGAGATAATGTTTACCAGCTTTTCTGGAAGAGGCGGCTTTTTCTTTTCCACCAGCTTCCCTTTTAAAATGGTACAAACGGTGGCGTTATTGTCAATGAAGCCCAGAACATCCAGGTCGATATTCAAGACACCCTCAATTTTGATAATGTCCTTCCTGCCGAACTTGCTGCTTCTGGCGTTCTTGATAATAGCCACGCAGGTGTCCAGCTTATGGAGCTCCAAAAGCTCATACACCCGCATACCGCGCCCTGCGGTGATGTGGTCGATCACAATACCGTTTTCAATGCTGTCAATATTCAGCATGGCTTTGCCCCCTTCCATACTTCCGGAGCCAGACCCAGCAAAGCTAAAATTAACGCCATGCGGACAAAGACTCCGTTCCTGGCCTGTTCGAAATACAGCGCCCGAGGGTCGTTATCTACCTGAGGGGCAATCTCGTTTACCCGGGGCAGGGGGTGCATCACCGCCAGATCCTTTTTCCCAAGGCTCAGCTTTTCCGGGGTGAGGATAAAGGAATCCTTCAGCCGGACATAATCTTCTTCATTGAAAAACCGTTCCCGTTGCACCCTGGTCATATAAAGCACGTCAAGCTCCGGCAAGACCTCTTCCATGGTGGACGCTTCCCGGAAAGGGTGGCCCGAAGGCTCCACCACCTCTTTGATGATATACCCCGGTACCCGCAGCTCTTCCGGGGAGATGAACACAAAGCTGACCTCTTCGTAGCGCACCAGCGATTTGATTAAGGAATGCACGGTACGGCCAAATTTCAAATCACCGCACAGGCCTATGACAACGCCGTTAATATCGCCCCGCCTCCGCCGGATGGTCAAAAGGTCTGTCAGCGTTTGAGTGGGGTGCTGGTGTCCCCCGTCTCCGGCGTTGATCACCGGAATTTTGGAGTACTGGGCCGCCACCAGGGGCGCGCCCTCTTTAAAATGCCGCATGGCCACAATGTCGGCATAACCCGAAACCATGCGCACCGTATCGGCCACGCTTTCCCCTTTGGCGGCGGAGCTGTTTTCCGCCGAGGCAAAGCCTAAAGTCTTGCCTCCCAGCCGCATCATGGCCGATTCAAAGCTCAGCCTGGTACGAGTGCTGGGTTCATAGAATAAAGTGGCTAAAATCTTCCCGTCACAGGCGTGGGAGAACGCTTCCGGCCGGGCCAGAATGTCTTCCGCCAAAGATAACAGCCTTTCTGTTTCCGCTAACGTAAGATCCAGTGGGTCGATTAAATGTCTCATAAAGGGGCCTCCGTTTCTGTACATTTCCTTTTCATCCCAGGTCTTGCCGCATCCCGTTTCATTCGCTCTCATTATACCGCGAAACTAAAAGGCAGGCAAGCTTTTTCCATGCCCTTGGGCGCAGTACCTTTCTTTTTCTTCCCTTGAGGAACACAACGTTGCAGGCCGGGGAAACTGCGGCTAAATCTCCCGTGACAGCGTCATACCCTCCCGGTTTTTCGCAGCTTTTATAATGCCCGCCGCCACCGCCTCGTTCATTGACTTATGCCAAAAACTATGTTATGCTGAAGACAAGTGCAAAGGAGACCGGCCTATGAATTATCTAACATACCTGCCCGTTTGGGAGAAACTGGACCCATCACAGCAAGATACACTGCTAAGGGCGGCGGTAAGCCGCAAATTCAAAAAAAACGAAATCTTGCACAACGGGTCGGCCGACTGTACAGGACTTATTCTGGTGGTATCGGGTCAAATTCGTGCGTTCACCGTTTCCGATGACGGCAGAGAGATTACGCTGTACCGGCTTTTTGAACGTGATATCTGTCTTTTTTCTGCTTCCTGTATCATAAACAGTATTCAGTTCGACATTACCGTAACGGCAGAAAAGGACACCGAGGCCTTGGTGATCTCTCCCGAAGCCTATAAAAGCATCATGGAAATTTCTCCCCCTCTTGCGAATTATACAAACGAGGTTATGGCAAGCCGTTTTACCGAAGTAATGTGGCTCATTGACCAAGTGATGTGGAAAAGCTTTGACAAACGGCTTGCAGGTTTCCTGCTGAATGAAGCAAGCATTGAAGGTACCAATATCCTTCACATCACCCACGAAACCATTGGCAACCATTTGGGCAGTCCCCGAGAGGTGGTAACAAGAATGCTGAAATATTTCGTGAGTGAGGGACTTGTCAAGCTTTCCCGGGGCCTGATTGAGATCACGGACGAAGGTGGGCTTTCCAGTCTCGAGAAAACAAAGCGCTGAGAATTCCCTGTTGGGAAAACGCAACGCTTTGCTCTTATCTATGTTATTTTATTGCTTTCGTTCTCCGTTCCGCAAGGGAGGGAGTTTTTCTTTTCTGCTTTTTCATGGCGGGCCATGCCAGAAAAGCGAAAGTACCTGGAAGAAATTCTGTCGAGAGGTAAATCGAAGAAGAAACCAAACAATCTCATACTTTTTCTTACAGCATGGCTTCGATCTGCCCTCTCGGTTTGCAGCCTACCGCCTGGTTTACCACTTTGCCATTCTTGATCACGGCAAGCATTGGAATACTCATCACCTGAAACTGTGCCGCAAGCTCAGGTTGTTCGTCCACATTGATTTTACAAACTTTGATATCGCTTCTTGCCTCCGCGATCTCCAACACAATTGGGCCCAGCATACGGCAAGGGCCGCACCAATCGGCATAAAAATCCAGGAGCACGGGTTTATTGGAATTTAAAACTTCATTTTGAAAATTTTCTTTGGTAACTTTAGTCACAGACATCTTTCATGTCCTCCTTTGCTTTGTTGTGCCTTCATTATAGCCAATTCGCAATCGGAGTTCTGTGATGTGATCACTTATGGCCTTTCCTGTTCTTTAATTTGCAGATCGCCTGCGTCATAGTTCCCATGGGGCAAAAAGCGCACCATGTTCTGGGCTTAAAGAAAATCATGACAATAAAACCGAGGAGCAGAGAAGTGAGCATCACGCTGTAAAAGCCGAAGCCGAACTGCGCCACCCAATCCGGGAAGACACTTCCCGAATAGGTCCACCCCCAGGGCACGCGGAATGCCCAAAACAGTTTGATCGCTTCCCGCAGGCTTTCCGCTCCGCTTGCCACAAGATAAGTTTGGAATACCATAATGCCGAACATGGTGAGAAAAAACAACAAAAAGCCGTAGCGAAACCATTTTGAAGCCATCCATTTAGGCGTGGCGCGGTTTCTGGAACATTTGAGATCTCCGCCGAGCTTACAGTACAGCTGTCCCCTGCCGCAAAGATGGTTACAGAAAAACTTGTTGCCGCCGAATACTGCCAGCAGAAGGGGCAGAAGGAAATCTATCATGCCGAGCCAAGCGAAGAGGATATTAAAAAATCCCAGCGCGAAATATACGATGGACCATATCCATAAGTAATCATACCAATGCTTTTTCTTCCCCTTCATAGGTTCCCCCTGCTTTCCAGTTTAATGCTGTTTGCCGGACAGACCTTTTCACACTTCCCGCAGCCCACACACCGATCCTCCGCAGCCTTTGCAAAACATCCGTTATATACCTTTATCGCCCCCAAGGGGCAAGCTTTCTCACAAGCGCCGCAGGCAACACAAGCTGTTTGGTCTACGGCCGCATATCGTTTCGATGCCATTCTCTTTCCTCCAATTTGAATATAAAATAACGGTTAAATTTTATTCCGGCACTGGGCGGGAATATTACTTTTCTTTGTAATACAGCAGGCAATGGCAAAAGCCCTCAAAGTCCGGGTCGGCAATTTGGTCTTTAAACTCTTTGCACATGCACAGGGTATCCTGGTTCCTCTCTATGCGGCAGGGGCAGTACCCCCCTGTCTTTTCCAGGCCTTCTTTTACGGCTTTTACAAATTCCGCATCGGGATTTAGCTTGATTTTCATTTTGATTCTCCTATCATTTGCTGAATATAGTCTTCCAAAACGGCGTCGCTCATAGATCCGACTCGTATATCATGAAGCGTTCCGTCGGCATTGATAAATACGGTTTCCGGGATAGAATAAACGCCGTAGGTATTCGAAGCTTTAAACTCGATGTCATAATATATTGGGAAACGGTAGCCGCTGTCGGAAATGAATTTTTCGACGCCGCTTACAGTATCTCTTCGCCCATCCGTAAGATTTACCATAAGGAACGCGACATCGTCCTTATATTTCTCATAGATAGCGTCAAAAGCGGGAAGCTCCGATTTACACGGATGACACCACGTTGCCCAAAAGTTTATTACAACAGGTTTTCCAAAATAATCCGAAAGCTTTACCTCTTCCATATTGGTATTGTAAACCGTGAAATCTTCCGCCTGAAGGGCCTCGCCGGAATTCGCACTGCCCGGTGTATTGCTCGCGGCATACTTTTCCGAAAGCTTTGGGTAAAGCACCGCCGCCAACACCAGAATCCCGACAAATACAGCCGCCAGAATTATCCACACTTTATTTTTCATTGTTTCCACGTATCATAAAACCATCTTGAAAGGGGTGGTTTTATGATTTCTCCTTTCCTTGAAAAATGGTTGTACGGCAGGAGTAGCTACCTGCGGTATAATCAGCAAGCACTGTGAATCTGTATCTATTGTATTACAGCTTGACTGTTTGGAAGTGGCTCACCTCACAAAGAAAATGTCACAAGCTTGTTTAACAACCCCAACGCCATAAAAATGCCTACAAGAATTAACGCTATGCCGCTGATCAGGTTGATTATTCTATAGTGTTTTTTAATAAAAGTAAACGCGCCTGCAAGCTTTTTCAGAAGTAATGCCGATAAAATGAAAGGAATGCCCAGCCCTAAGGAATAGGCAAGCAGCAGCGTCGCTCCCCGGAAAGCGCCTCCGGTACTGGAGGCAAGCATTAGTGCGGAGCCAAGGAAAGCGCCGACGCAGGGCGTTAAGCTAAGGGAATAAATGGCGCCAAACAAGAAAGCCGATGCTATTCCGGTTACCTGGTAGCCATTTTTCATTCCTTTAAAAAAAGGAATGCGAAAAAATTCCAGGTAAGAAAGGCCGAACAGTATGACAATGGCCCCGCAAACAATATGGACAACCCTTTGGTACTGTGAAAGCAGCTTGCCAAGAGTGCCAGAGAAAAGCCCAAGGGCTGTAAAAACCAGCGTGAACCCCACTACGAAGGCCAGCACCTTCCCTAACATTTTAAGGCTTTTCCCGTCCTCTTCCTCGTTTTGTCCCGCAAAGTAAGAAATATATACCGGCAGCATAGGCAGCATACACGGTGAAATGAAAGATACAATACCCTCCAAAAAGGTAATCACGTACTCCATAAATTTTACTCCTTTTCTTGGCGCAATAGAATGATACCTGTTTGCCGTTGACAGTTCTGTGATATTGTCACATTGCGCCGGCTTAAACCTGAGCTAAACTGGCCTAAAGAAGCAGAAAAAGGCATTCCCGCAGCAAAGTAAAAGGGAGTGTTTTTTTCACTGCTTCCGGCCTTTACCGGTATTTTAACAGGGCCAAGAGTTTCTTAAAACAAAAACGGGGACGCTGCGAACCCTCGTAACGGAAAAAGGTGTAACCCTATTTTGAGGGTTACACCTTCCTTTTTCAGCACGTCCTCATTGGCGCGGGCAAAACCCGACGGCCTCCCCTTTGCTTTACTCCTCTTCCTCGTCTTCGGGAGCGTCCCAGTTGTGCCAGACATTCTGGACATCGTCGTTATCTTCCAGCAAATCCAGCATTTTCTGCATTTTTACCAGCACTTCCGGGTCCTCGATCTTGGTGTAGGTATCGGGCACCATTTCCACTTCGGCCGAAACAAAGCTGTAGCCCTTGGCTTCCAAATCTTCCCGCACACCGCTGAAATCGGCAGGGTCGGTAGAAACCTCGAACACATCGTCATCGGCGGCAAAGTCGGAAGCGCCGGCCTCCAGGGCGTCGCTCATCACTGTGTCTTCGTCCAGGCCTTCCCGTTCAATCACAATAACGCCCTTCTTGTTGAACATAAAGGAGACGCATCCGGTAGTGCCTAAGTTCCCGCCGAACTTATCGAAAGCATGACGCACATCTGCCGCAGTACGGTTCCGGTTATCGGTCAAAGCCTCTACAATCACCGCCACACCGGAAGGGCCATAACCCTCGTAGGTCACATCTTCATAGTTGTTGCTGCCGCCTTCTCCCGCCGCTTTTTTGATAATACGCTCTATATTATCGTTGGGTACGTTGGCGGCCTTGGCCTTGGCAATACAGTCTTTTAACCGGGAATTGGCAGCCGGGTCGGCGCTGCCGCCTTCTTTTACCGCTACCGCCAGCTCACGGCCGATTTTTGTAAAAATTTTTGCCTTGGCACCATCGGCCTTCTCTTTTTTCCGTTTAATATTGTTCCATTTTGAATGTCCTGACATGGGTAACCCTACCTTCTGGTTTTTTCTAATGTAAAATGATATCATATCCCCGGGCCGATTGCAAGAGCCGAACCTCGGTAAAATCCCGCAAAAACTGAAGTAATAATTTTGTTTTTCTCTTCCGAAAACTGTAAAAAATAATGTATTCGTATCAAAAAATAATGAAATCGTATCATAGAAGGCAAAAACGTTTCTTTTTTATGGGAAAAGCAGTATGCTGTAGACAACCTGAACCATTTTTGGCGGCTCCGGAAAAAGCCTTCTCCCTTTGCGGAGCCACACTTTAGGAGGAATACTCATGCGAGATTACGTTTTATTCGATTTGGCGGAAGACTGGCACTATCACCGTTACGGCGTCGATTTTTCCGAGGACTTTTGGACAGATCCCATTCGCCGCACCGAATCCTACCGGGAACTGGATTATCTGCGGGCCAAGCGCTTTCCCGGCACCGAAATCGGCAGTTTGGAGCCTCAGCCCCATCCAGTGGCTTCCGGCCAATATGGCCATCGCTTTGTTCCCGCCATGTTTGGCTGCAAGATCAGCTACCTTCCCAACCAAGCTCCCTCCGCGGAGCCTCTGCGCTGGAGCTTCGACCAAATGGCAGCCCTGGATATGCCTGACCTTCGCACCAATGAGGTGGTGCGAAGAGCTTTAGACGACGCCAAACGTATGAAGGAAAAATACGGCTTCGTGGAAAGCTGGATCAATACCGGCAGCCCCTTAAACGCTGCTATTTCCATTTTCGCCGAAGATTTTATCGCCTGCTGCGCCATTGAGCCGGAAATTGCCCAGCATGTGCTAATGGTCATGGCAAAAACCATGATCCGGCTGCGTTATGAATTCGAAGATTACTTAAACCCGCCTTCCCGGACAGAAATCACTCACTATGCCATAGGGAACTGCCCCGCCATTATGTTTTCCCCGGAAATGTACCGGGAAGTCATTTTGCCCACTGACCTGTGGGTTCGGATGCAGGTGAAAGACTTTAACATTCACCATTGCGGCATCTTCGACCGGTACGCCGAGTTATATACCGCTCTGAATCCCCAGAGCCTGGATGTGGGCGGCGGAAGCGATTACCGCCATTTGCGCCGCTATTTTCCCGATGCCATTTGCTCCTACATTGTAAACCCGGAATTTTTTGAGGGCAAAAGCCGGGAAGAAATTGACAAAGTCATCTACGGCATTGTCACCGAGGGCGGCCCGCCGGAAAAGATCAGCCACCTGCACACCTACGGGGCCGGACGCAACGCCACCGATGAAAACATCATGGATCTTTACACCTCTATAGAGCGGCAGGGGCTGAATACCCCAAAATCGGTCTAATACAGAAAAGTTCACTCAGCTGTCCAAATCAAAACCCCTAGTAAACTAGGGGTTTGTACACCCCCTAGAAGGGGGAAAT
>CANSKS010000026.1 GCA_947647615.1 uncultured Neglectibacter sp. | reverse complement strand
TTGCGGGATCACTAGTTTTCAAGACTAGCTCCTTAAACCACTCGGACACCTCTCCATCTAACGCGTGTTCTATGTTACCATAAGACTTTGCAAAATGTCAATGGTTTTTCAAAAAGTTCTTTGGAATTTTTTATGGGCTATAAATTTGCCCGTCTGCATAATTGGCAAACCGCCATAGCGGGAATAGAAAGAAATGCCCAAAGCAGGGAATAGGGGAGACATACCTGCCCTAAAATGTTAAAGGGCACACCGGAATAATCCCACACGTTATAATGGAGCAGTTCGTTTACCACCAGACCGGTGACTAGCTCCACACCGGTAATAATACCGGCTCCGGCGGCACATTTGGCAGTCATGCTCTTGTGAGAAAGCTTTTCGCAGCAAATTTTATCGATCAGACAAAGGCAAGTGCCCCCGGCGATAGCCATGGAGTAGTGAGTGCGGCCTCTCCACATCATTTCCAAGGTGGGGTAAGCGCAGCTGCCGGTGAGAAAAAGAAGCCCTTCTAAATTCATGGGAGCCCTCCGAATTTCGTAAATTCTTTCTTCTTCAAAGTTTGCGCAGATCTTCCTCTTTTATTTTTTCCTTCCAGGTTTTTCTTTCGTTTAGCCCAAAGGGCCGCCCTATTAATTTTGCGCTTTGCTTTTCAAAAATGGCCTTGTTTTTTTTTGAAAAATTTCCTATACTATGGGAAGAAGTCCGTCAGAAAAAAGGCAATGAATTCCGGAAGGAAAATTGCTTTGATTTTCGATTCTAAAAAAAGGAAGGGTCTTGGCATGAAAGTTTTGGTAACCGGCGGCGCCGGCTATATTGGTTCCCACACGGCGATTGTCCTTTTGGAGCAGGGCCACGAGGTTGTGGTGGTAGACAACCTCTGCAACAGCAAACGGGTGGCGGTGGACCGCATCGAAGAGCTCAGCGGCAAACAGGTCGCCTTTTATGAGTACGATGTCTGCGACAAAGAAAAAATGAGAGAAGTTTTCCAAAAGGAAAAAATAGATGCCGTTATCCATTTTGCCGGGCTAAAGGCAGTTGGGGAATCTGTGTCCATCCCTTTGCGCTATTATGAGAATAACCTCATTTCCACTCTTTCCCTTTTAAAGGTGATGGAAGAGTATGGAGTGAATAATTTTGTGTTCAGTTCCTCTGCGACGGTTTACGGCGACCCAGCTTCTGTGCCCATTCGGGAAGATTTCCCCCTTTCCACTACAAACCCTTATGGTACCACAAAGCTGATGATCGAACGGATTCTTACCGATTACGCCAAGGTGACTCCCTCCTTCAACGCGGTGCTTTTGCGTTACTTCAATCCGGTGGGCGCTCACGAAAGCGGAAGGATCGGGGAAGATCCTAACGGGATTCCCAATAACCTGGTGCCCTACATTGCCCAGGTGGCCGTGGGGAAGCTGGAAAAGCTGCGGGTGTTTGGCGACGATTACCCCACGCCGGACGGAACCGGGGTGCGAGATTACATTCATGTGGTGGATTTAGCCGAGGGCCATGCTGCGGCGCTGAAGCTTTTTGAAAAGGAGAATTGCGGCCTGCGGGTTTACAATTTAGGAACCGGCGTAGGCTGTTCTGTACTGGAAATGGTCAAAGCCTACTCCAAGGCCAGCGGGAAGGAAATCCCTTACGAGGTGGTGGCAAGAAGGCCCGGAGATATCCCGGCTTGCTATGCAGGCTGCGAAAAGGCCTACCGGGAATTGGGCTGGAAGGCAAAAAAGACGCTGGAAGATATGTGTGCCGATTCCTGGCGCTGGCAAAGGATGAACCCCAATGGCTTTGAAGATTGAACCCATTGTGCTGGCTTCGGCTTCCCCCAGCCGGAAAATGCTTTTGGAAAACGCAGGCATCGGCTTTGAGGTGGTGGTTTCTGGGGTAGAGGAAGCCGTGCCGGAAGATTACACGCCTCAGGAAACGGTAGAATGCCTTGCCCAAAGAAAAGCCCGGGCTGTACAGGCCCTGCGCCCGGAAAAAATCGTGGTGGCGGCCGATTCTGTAGTCGCCATCGACGGCCTGGTTTTGGGAAAGCCGGAGGATGACCGGGCGGCAGTAGAGATGCTCCGCAGGCTTTCGGGCAGGACCCATAAGATTTATACCGGCGTCTGCATTTCCCGCTTTGGGAAAGAGGAGGTCTTTCATTCCGTAACGGAAGTAACCTTTTATACCCTTACTCAAGAGGAGATTTTGGAATATGTCGCCCAGGGGGAATCTCGGGGCAGGGCTGGTTCCTATGGGATAGAGGGGAAAGGGGTCGCTTTGATCCGGGCCATTTGTGGGGACTATTCCAATATTGTGGGGCTGCCAGTGGCGGAAACCTTGCGCCGTCTGCGGGGTTTGCCGCTGGATTAACCAAAAAGTCCGCTCCTGCGTAAGATAGCGGGGGTGGTTTTATGCGGTACATAGCGGGCAAACGGCGCAGGAGGTTCTGCGCCCCAAGAACGAGAAAACGGAAACGCTGGAAGCTCCTTTTGGGGATTTTGGCAGCTGCCGCCATTCTTTTTGGTTTCTTTGCCGAAAAAGGGCTTTCTTCCGTTTCCGAGGAATTGACGCAAGAGGCGGCAAAGGGATATTTGACAAAAACCGTCAACCAGGCAGTGAATAACAACCTCAAAAAGGTAGAAGGCTCTTTTACAGAAATACAGCGGGAAGGCGGAGAGATCTCCGCGATCTATACCGACCCGGAGGCATTGAACCAGTTGAAAACGGCGCTTTTGACGGAGCTTACGGAAGAGCTGAACGGTTCCGCGGAGCTTTCCGTACCTGTGGGGAGCTTGACAGATATTTCCCTCTTAAATGGCAGAGGGTTCCCGGTTCCCATACGTCTGAATTTCGAGGGTACTGCCGACGTGGCTTTCCACACGGAGTTCCTTTCCGCGGGGATCAACCAGACCTGCCACCGGGTCACAATGGTGGTGCATGCCCAGGTTTTTTCCCAGTCCAGGCGGTTCGAAACCTACGCCGAGACAGAATCGGCCACAGTGCTTTCGGAGACTGTGATTGTGGGGGAAACACCAAAGGTTTCCGCCGCTTTTCGGGCTTGACAGCCCGGGCGGGGAGAAAGGAAGATCATCCAAATTTATGAGAGATCAAGAGAAAGCAGCGGTCGAGCTGCAGGCGCTGAGAGAGCAGGTCCGGTATTATGGAGAAAAGTATTATACCGAGGACCAGCCGGAGATCAGCGATTTTGAATATGACGTGCTCTACCGCCGTTTGGAAGATTTGGAAGCCCAATACCCGGAGCTGGCTGCGGCGGATTCGCCAACCCAAAAGGTGGGCGGGGCCATTTATAATACCTTTGCCCCGGTGACCCACCAGGTCCCCTTGGAAAGCCTGCACGATTCTTTTTCCGAGGAAGAGCTTTGGGACTTCGACCGCCGGGTTCGGGAGGTAGTGGCGGAGCCCAAATATGTGGTAGAGCCCAAGTTTGACGGCCTTTCCGTGGCTTTGGAATATGTGAACGGCGTTTTTGTGAGAGGCTCTACCAGAGGGGACGGCATCACAGGCGAGGATGTCACGGAAAATATCCGCACCATTTCTTCTGTTCCCAAAGTGCTAAAAACTCCTTTGCCCTTTTTAGAGGTGCGGGGTGAGGTTTATATGTCGGAGGAAAGCTTTGAGCGTCTTTGTGCCCGCCAGGAGCTTTTGGAAGAGAAACCCTTTAAAAACCCCAGAAATGCGGCGGCAGGCTCCTTGCGCCAGAAGGACCCAAAAATTACCGCCACCCGGGGCCTGGATATTTTTGTTTTTAACGTCCAGCGAGTGGAGGGAGAAGAGCTGCTGCGGCACGACCAGTCCCTTCGCCGCCTAAAGGAATTGGGGTTCCCGGTGTCCGGCGAGTATATCACGACCGGCGATATGGAACAGGCCCTTGCCTTTATTCGGGAAATCGGGGAAAGACGCGGGGCTCTGGCCTATCCCATTGACGGCGCGGTGGTAAAGGTAAACGATTTTTCCCAACGGGAGGAGCTGGGCAGTACGGCGAAGTTCCCCCGTTGGGCCGAAGCCTTTAAATACCCGCCGGAAGAAAAAGAAACCGTGCTTATGGGAATAGAGGTAAATGTGGGACGCACAGGCGTGCTGACCCCAACCGGAAGCTTTTCCCCCATCACCTTGGCAGGCACCACCGTAAGCCGTGCTACCCTGCATAACCAGGACTTCATTTCGGAAAAGGACATCCGTGTAGGTTCCCGGGTGCTCCTCCGAAAGGCCGGGGAGATCATTCCCGAAGTGGTGGCAGTGCTGTCCAATCCGGAAGACTCTAAGCCCTTTTTCCTGCCTTCGGTTTGTCCATCCTGCGGGGAGCCGGTTTCCAGGCTGGAAGGGGAAGCGGCGGTGCGCTGCACCAACCCACAGTGCCCGGCCCAGCTGCAACGACACCTCATCCATTTCGCATCCCGTGACGCCATGGATATCGAGGGGCTGGGGCCCGCGATCATAGAGCAGCTTTTGGCGGAAAAGCTGGTGGCTTCTCCCGCGGATCTTTACACGTTGACCGTGGAACAGCTTCAAGCCTTGGAACGGTTTGGGAAAAAGAGCGCTCAAAATTTAATTGGCGCCCTGGAACGCTCCAAGGAAGCAGATTTATACCGGCTGGTATTCGCTTTGGGAATTCCCCATATCGGCGCGAAGGCAGCGAAGCTCTTGTGTGAGGCTTTTCCCACGATGGACGCTTTGTTTTCGGCCACGGAGGAGGAAATCTTCGCCTTGGAGGGCTTTGGCGGCATTATGGCGAAGGAAACGGCAGAATTTTTCGCCAGGCCTGCTGCCCGGGACTTGATGGGAAGGCTGCGGGACTTGGGGGTCAATATGGAGGCTCAGGCCCGGGAAAAGAAGGGCAGCCGCCTTTTGGGCTCTGTTTTTGTGCTTACTGGTACGCTGCCCACCTTGGGGAGAAAAGAGGCCTCCCAGCTGATCGAACAGCAAGGGGGAAAGGTATCTTCCTCTGTTTCCAAAAAAACCAACTATGTGGTGGCAGGGGAAGAGGCGGGAAGTAAATTGACAAAGGCCCAGGAGCTGGGCGTTCCCATATTGACGGAAGAGGAATTGTTAAAAATGTTGTCCGGGGCCTTGGAAGGGCCTTCGGCTTAACACAGGAAAGGAATGGCTCAAAAAATGGTAGTGAAATTTGAAGAGCTTTACGGCTCGGAAGCACAGGCGCAGAAAGCCCGGTACCAAAAATTGCGGGAGGGTTTTCAAGAGGCCTTCGGGGAACTGAGGGAAGCCAGTTTTTTCAGCGCTCCCGGCAGAACGGAAATTGGAGGGAACCACACGGACCACAACCATGGGCGGGTTCTTACCGCCGCGGTGAACTTGGACGTGGCGGGCGTTGCCCAGAAAACAGATCTTCCTAAAGTCGCGTTGAAGTCCGCAGAATATCCTGGCATAGACGAGGTGGACCTTTCCGACCTGTCCTTTAAAAAGGAAGAGGAAGGGACTTCTCTGGCGCTGCTCAAGGGGATTTGCGCCAAGTGCCGGGATATGGGGTACCAGGTAGGCGGGTTCCAGTGTTACACCATCACACGGGTGCTCAAGGGTTCCGGCCTTTCCAGTTCTGCGGCCTTTGAGGTGCTGGTGGTCACCGCCATCAGCCATCTGTTTAACCATGGGGAAATCGATCCGGTCACCGCAGCGATTATTGCTCAATACGCAGAAAACGTATATTTTGGAAAGCCCTCCGGGTTGTTGGACCAAATGGCAAGCTCTGTGGGCGGCTTTACCGCCATCGATTTCAAAGAGCCGGAAAAGCCCGTCATTGAAAAATTGGATTTCGATTTTAACCGCTGCGGCCATGCCCTGTGTGTGGTAGATACGGGCGGGAACCATGCGAATTTGACCGGGGAATATGCGGCGATCCCCCAGGAAATGAAAAAGGTAGCTGCCTTTTTTGGAAAAGAATTTTTGCGGGAGGTCCCTCAGGAGGAGTTTTACCGGGAAATGGCTCAAGTCCGCAAGGCTGCCGGTGACCGGGCAGTGCTTCGGGCCATGCACTTTTTTGACGATGACAGGCTGGCCGCCGAAGAGGCGGAGGCCTTAAAGGCGGGAGATTTCGAAAGCTTTAAAGGGAAAATCCTATCTTCCGGCCGTTCCTCATTTATGAAGCTCCAAAACGTATTTGCCGTGGTGAACCCCCAGGAGCAGGGCCTTTCCTTGGCCTTGGCCCTTACGGAAAAGCTGTTGGGCAGTGCGGGCGCCTGGCGAGTCCACGGAGGTGGCTTTGCCGGTACGATCCAGGCATTTGTGCCGTTGGAGTGCCTTGCGGACTACCGGGCCGGCATCGAGCAGGTGTTTGGCGAGGGCAGCTGCTATGTGCTTTCTGTGCGCCAGGCCGGCGGCACGAAGGTGGAACTTTAACGGAAAAAGGCTTTTTAAAATCTCCCCCGGAAAACCCAGGGGAGATTTCTCATCTTGTTTCTTCCTATTCTCAAAAACCGCATACAGGCCAATTCCAACCATTGCCCCAGGGCGCAAAAGCCAAGTGTTTTTTCCGCATCTTTTAAAAACCGGCCTTTTCTGCCCTTTGCCGTGTGATTTCATAAAGGATTACAGTGGCGGCACAGGACACGTTGAAGGAGCTGGCCGAGGAGGATTCCGCCATGGGAATGGAAACCATGGTATCGGCCATTTCGTAAAGCCCGTGGCAAAGGCCGTCTGTCTCGTTTCCCACCATCACCAGGCAGGGGCCGGAAAGCGCTTCCCGGTACAGAGCGGTCTTTTTGTGGGCCGTGGTGGCAATGGCGCGAAAGCCCGGATATTTTTCCCGCATGGCCAGGAGCATCTCCTGGATCTGCCGGTTATCGGAAAACCGGACGGTGGGCAAATGAAAAAAGGAACCCATGCCGGCAGCCACCACAGCCGGGTCATAAAGGTCTACGGCATGGCCTGTGACAAGGAGCGCGTCGGCCCCCAAGGCGTCGCAGGAACGGATGAGTGTTCCCAGATTTCCCCGGTTGGAGGGCCTGTCGAACAGCACGAGCAGCGGGCAGGGGGAAAGGGGAATGGCAGAAAAATCGTCCTTTCGCATTTTTACCACCGCCAGCAGCTCCGAGGTGTCCTCCTTGCCGCTGAGATCGCTCATGAGCTCCGGCGTCAGAAGGTAGTTTACCTCTGTTTTTACCGTTTTCAGAATATTCTTTCCCCAGTCGGAAAGCTGGCGTTCCCCGCTGTAGAGCAGGGAAGAAAATTCCCAGCCGTTTTTTATGGCCTCGTTGATGTTCCGAACGCCTTCCACGAAGAATTCCCGGTATTTATACCGTTTGTTCCGGTTGGTTTTCAACACTTCAAATTTTTGGTATTCGGCATTTTTAGAATAGATCTTCTTTACAAACATATACAGGTTCCTTTATTACGGAGCTTTTTTCAGGATGTATCCTGATCTCTATTTTACCATATGCCCTGTGAAAATGCCATACCAACCCGGCCTCTTTTGGAAAAGCGGGCCTTTTTCTTGCAGTTTTGCGGCTTATGTGGTAAAATAACAAAAACTGTGTGAAACAAAGCTAGAAAAGCCGAGGTGTGTTTTTTGGAAAACAGTGTTGCCGGGGAGGCGCTTTCCCGGCAGGCTTCCTTTTCTGCCAGTGTGGCGGAGCTTATGAAGATCCGGGCCAGGGGGAAAGTGCCTCTGGCCTATGTGAGAACTTATGGCTGCCAGCAGAATGTGGCGGATGGAGAAAAAATAAAGGGCCTTTTGGCGCAGATGGGGTTTTCTTTTACGGATGGGCCAGAAGAAGCCGATTTCATTTTGTTCAACACCTGTGCTGTGCGGGAACACGCGGAAGACAGGGTGTTTGGCAATGTGGGGGCCTTGAAAAATATCAAACGCCGCCACCCCTCTGTGGTGATCGCCGTGTGTGGATGCATGACGGAGCAGGAACAGGTGGCGGAGCGGCTAAAAACCAGCTTTCCCTTTGTAAATATCGTCTTTGGCACCCATATGATCCACCGGCTGCCGGAAATGCTTTACCAAACCCTTGTGGAGTCCAAACGGATTTTTCTGCGGGGAGGCGAGGAGCAGGAGATGATAGAGGGGCTTCCTGTTCAGCGCGATGGTACTGCCAGGGCTTGGGTCACCGCCATGTACGGGTGCGACAACTTTTGTTCCTACTGCATTGTGCCTTATGTGCGGGGCCGGGAGAGAAGCCGCCAGCCGGAGGCGATTTTGGAAGAGGTCCGCGGCCTGGTGGAAGCAGGGTATAAAGAAATCACGCTCTTGGGCCAAAACGTGAACTCCTACGGGAAAAATTTGCCTGTGGAAGAGGGGAAAACTCCTGTAAACTTTGCTGGGCTTTTGAGGCAGTTGGACGGATTGGATGGCGATTTTCGCCTCAGGTTTATGACTTCCCATCCGAAAGACGCTTCCCAAGAGCTTTTTGACGTTATGGCAGGCAGCCGGCATATTCCCCATTATATCCATTTGCCTTTTCAGTCCGGCAGCAACAGGGTGCTTTCCGAAATGAATCGCCGGTATGACAGGGAAAAGTACCTTTCTCTCATCCGTTATGCCAGAAAGGTCATGCCGGACATCAGCTTTACTTCCGACGTGATCGTGGGCTTTCCCGGAGAGACCTATGAGGAATTCCAGGAAACCCTTTCTTTGGTGCGGGAAGTGGGATTCACCAACCTTTTCACTTTTATTTATTCTCCTCGGGAGGGGACGAAAGCGGCGAAAATGGAAGACCCGGTTTCTCACCAGGAGAAAACAAAATGGTTTGCCGAACTTTTGAGGGTGCAGGAGGAATGCGCTTCTGCCATCTGCCAAAAAATGGTGGGGCAGACTTTACGGGTGCTGGTGGAAGACCGCAGCGAAAAGAGTGGCCTGCTTTCCGGCAGAACGGCCAGCAGCCATATCGTAGAATTCCCGGGGCCGGATGAACTGGTGGGCCAGTTTGTAAAGGTTCGGGTTACCAGGGCAAAGAGCTTTATTCTCTACGGGGAAAGGATTTCCTAAAAGGGCTTTTCGGGCAGGAGAAAAGCTGCTGTTTTGGGTAATAAATTTTTAATAAATCAATAAAATGGAGGAAAAAAACAATGGGTATGATCGAAATGGCAAGGGAGCTTGGAAAAGAACTGCAGAAGGACCAGGCCTATCTCAACATGCAGCTGGCCCGCCAGGCCAGCGATGAAGATGAAGGCCTGCAGGATGCCATTGGGGAATTTAACTTAAAAAGAATGGCCATCAACAATGAGGCGCAAAAAGAAGACAGGAACGAAGAGACCTTAAAGCGGCTCAATGAGGAGTTCCGTGCGGTTTACGCGAAGATCATGGAAAATGAAAATATGATCCAGTATAACAAGGCAAAAACAGAGCTGGATGCCCTGGTACAGCGGCTCACGGCTATTATTACCTTGAGCGCAGAGGGGGATGACCCGGAAACCTGCGATTACGAGGCGGCGTGCAGCGGGAATTGCGCTACCTGCGGCGGGTGCCATTAATTGCGGCCTTCTAAAAAGAGAGCGGAAGGAGGGAGCGCGCTATGGCAGATTTTTCCCCCATGATGAAGCAATACTTTGAAACCAAGGAAAAATACCCTAACACCATCCTTTTTTTTCGGCTAGGCGATTTCTACGAGATGTTTTTTAACGACGCCAAAACAGTCTCCCGGGAATTGGAATTGACGCTGACCGGCAGGGATTGTGGCCAGGGAGAAAGGGCGCCCATGTGCGGGGTGCCTTTTCATAGTGCGGAAACTTATATCGCAAGGCTGGTGGCAAAGGGCTATAAGGTGGCTATTTGCGAACAAATGGAAGATCCAAAGCTGGTAAAAGGCCTGGTAAAACGGGATGTGATCCGAGTGATTACGCCGGGCACTGTACTGGAAAACAGCATGCTGGATGAGGCCAGGAACAACTACATTTGTTCCCTTTGCTACGAAGAAAACCAGGTGGGCCTTTCCTTTGCCGACGTTTCCACCGGAGACCTGGAATCCGGCCAAATCTCCGCTTCCGACATGGAAACCCTGTTGCACGAGTTGAAGGACAGGCTTTCCCGCTATATGCCCAAGGAATTGCTTATCAACCCCCAAGCTACAGACCTTACGGGCCTTAGTGATTTCATCCGGGACAAGCTTTCCGCCTCTGTGGAGTGCCTGGATTTTGCAGCCTATAAAATGGAAAACGCCCAAAAAACAGTTTCGAGCCAATTTGGGGAGGAAAAGCTTGCCGGGCTCACCTCTTGCCCGCTGGTTGTTCAGTCCTTGGGCGCGCTGCTGAGCTATTTGGCCCGTACCCAAATCAATGGGTTAGAGCGAATGACAGAAATCCGCTTGGTTTCCGACGCTTCTGTGATGGGGCTGGACTTAAACGCCCGCCGCAATTTGGAGCTTACGGAAACTTTGCGCAACAAAGAGAAAAAGGGGTCCCTGCTTTGGGTTCTGGACCATACCAAAACCGCCATGGGAAAACGGTTAATTAAAACCTGGCTGGAACAGCCTCTTTTGAGCCCGGCGAAAATTACCCTGCGGCAAAACGCGGTGGAAGAGCTGATGGGGGATCCCCCTTTGCTTTCGGAGCTTTCGGAACAGCTTTCCGGCGTGTACGATTTAGAGCGGATTATGACCCGCATCGTTTACGGCTCATCCAACGGCCGGGAGCTTCGTTCCCTGAGCACGGCTTTGGAACGGGTTCCGGCGCTGAAGGCGTTGCTTTCCAAGTGTGAAGCCACTCTTTTGAACAGCCTTACCGCCCAAATGGACGCCTTAGAGGACGTCACCGGGCTCATCAATTCCGCTCTGGTAGAAGAACCGCCCTTTACGGTTCGAGAGGGCGGCATGATACGAGAGGGCTATTGCCCGGAGTTGGATGAGATCAAGGGGGACATGAACGGCGGGAAGGACTTGATCGCCGCCGTAGAGGCAAGAGAAAAAGAGCGGACCGGCATTCCAAAACTCAAAACAGGCTATAACCGAGTGTTCGGCTATTACATAGAGGTGTCCAACAGCTATAAAAACCAGGTGCCGGAAGATTATATTCGGAAGCAGACGCTTACCGGCGGGGAGCGGTATATCACGCCTGAGCTGAAAGAGCTGGAAAACAGGATCCTGGGCGCTTCCGACCGGGTAGTGGCCATGGAATACCAGCTTTTCGAAGACCTCCGCAGGCAGGTGGCGGAGCAACTGGCCCGGGTACAGGAGACCGCCAAGGCCATTGCAGCTTTGGACGTGCTGGCTTCCTTCGCGGCTGTTTCGGTGAAAAACGATTATACTCGGCCGGTGATCAATTTAAGCGGGAAACTCTATTTAAAAGACAGCCGCCATCCGGTAGTCGAAGCCCTTTTGCAGGATACGCCTTTTGTGCCCAACGATGTGGATATGGACCAAAACGAAAACCGGGTAGCCATTATTACCGGCCCCAATATGGCGGGGAAATCCACTTACATGCGGCAAATCGCCATCATCACCATCATGGCCCAAATTGGCTGCTTTGTCCCTGCTGCAGTGGCGGAAATTGGGATTGTAGACCATATCTTCACCCGGGTGGGCGCTTCCGACGACCTTTCGGCGGGGCAATCCACTTTTATGATCGAGATGAGCGAGGTGGCCGACATTCTAAAAAACGCCACCCAGAACAGCCTTGTGATTTTTGATGAGATCGGCAGGGGCACTTCTACTTTCGACGGCATGAGTATTGCCAGGGCGGTGCTGGAATATGTCTACGATAAAAAGCTGGTGGGGGCAAAGACCTTGTTTGCTACCCATTATCACGAGCTTACCGCGCTAGAGGCCGTTCTTCCCGGCGTGAAAAATTTTAATATTGCCGTGAAAAAGCGGGGGGACGATATCACGTTCCTGCGCCGGATTGTCCGGGGCGGCGCGGACGACAGCTATGGCATAGAGGTGGCAAAGCTGGCCGGTGTGCCGGAAAAGGTGATCCGCCGGGCCAAACAGGTACTGGCAGAATTGGAAGATGCCAGTGGCGGGAAGCAATTTGCCCTGCCGCGGCAGGTACAAGAGGAGCCCGTTCAGCTGACGATGAATTCCGCCGACGCGGAGGTGCTGCAGAAGCTTCGAAGCATAGACGTCAATACCTTGACGCCTATCGAATGTATGAATGTGCTGTTTGAGTTGGCGAACCTTTTGAAATAACGCCGAATGGCAGGATAGGAAAGAGAGAAAAGATATGCCCAAAATTCATGTTTTGGAAAAGCAGGTGGCAGAGCTTATCGCCGCCGGTGAAGTGGTGGAGCGGCCCTCTTCCGTGATCAAGGAGCTTGCCGAAAATGCCATAGACTCCGGTGCCAGTATGGTCACGGTAGAAATCCGAAACGGCGGCATTTCTTTTATGCGGGTCACCGATAACGGATGTGGCATTTCTCCTCAGGATGTTCCCCTTGCGTTTTTGCGGCATGCTACCAGTAAAGTGGTAAAGCAGGACGACCTGTCCTCCATTGGGACTTTGGGCTTCCGTGGGGAAGCCCTGGCCTCTATTTCTGCGGTGGCCCGGGTGGAAATGCTCACCAGGACAGAGGGGGCTCAAACAGGGGTGCGTTATGTGGGGGGCGGGTCCGAGGAATATGAGCTTGAGGAGGCCGGGTGCCCTTTGGGCACCACCATTCTTGTGCGGGACCTCTTTTTTAACACTCCGGCCCGTATGAAATTTCTAAAAAAAGACGCTACCGAGGGCAGCGCAGTTGCCAATATCGTGGAAAAGATGGCCCTTTCCCACCCGGAAGTATCCTTCCGTTTTTTTCGGGATGGTCGGGAGCTTCTGCATACTCCCGGTGACAATAAGCTTTCTTCTGCTATTTATTCGGTATATGGAAAAGAGTTTTCTTCCACACTAATTCCTGTGGAATATGAAATGGACCATGTCAAGGTTTCGGGTTATATCAGCACGCCCGCAGGGGGCAGGCCAAACCGAAGCATGCAGAACTTTTTTATTAACGGCCGGTTTGTCAAAAGCCGTACGGCTATGGCAGCCTTGGAAGAAGCTTATAAGGGCTCCCTCATGGTGGGAAAGTTCCCCGCCTGTGTGCTCCATATAGACCTTTCCTTCGCGGCGGTAGATGTAAATGTGCACCCGGCAAAGCTCGAGGTGCGTTTTGTCAGGGAACGTCCTATTTTTGACGCCATTTACCACGGGGTGAAGTCTGCCTTGACAGCCGGAGACCGGGTCAAAATTATGCAGTTTAAGAAGCCGGCGCCGGTTTTGGCAGTGCCGGAGGAGCCCGCAGAGCAAACGGCGCTTCCTGCTTCGAAGCCACATGAGACGCCTGTTGCCTCCCCAAAAGTGGAAGAGCCTGCATGCCGTTCCAACTTTTTGCCCATGCTTCGAGACAGCGGCGAGAAGCGGCCTTTGGAAAAACCGGAGCCTTCCGGCTTTTCCAATTATCTGGACCGCATATTGGATGATGAACCGGTGCCGGAGTCCCGTCCCCTTCCTCCAAAAGCTGCCATAGAAGCCCGGAAAATTCCCCCGGCGCCTCCTGCCCCTTTTTCGAAGCAGGAAAAACCAATCTCGGGTACGCCTGTCCTCCGGGGAGATTACAGGGAAAGGATCCTGGGAGAGGCCTTTGGTACTTACCTTATTTTGGAATACACCGCGGACAGCCTGATGCTGATCGATAAGCACGCGGCCCATGAGAGGCTGCTCTATGAAAAGCTGAAAGGGCAAAAGCATGGGGAAGAGGCCCAAACCCTGTTGGTGCCTGTTCCCGTGGCTTTGGAGAAAAACGAATATGCCTCCCTGCTGGAATGCCGGGAAACCTTGTTGGAAATGGGCTTTGAAGTGGACGACTTCGGGATGGGTACCGTGCTGGTGCGTTCGGTTCCCATGATTTTAGACGGGGCCGATGCTGCCTCTGCCGTGATGGAGATTGCCGGGTACCTGGCATCCTTCAAAAACGATCTCACCACGGAAAGGCTGGATTGGGTCTACCACAATGTGGCCTGCCGGGCAGCCATGAAAGCGGGAGATTTTACTTCCAGAGAAGAGCTGGTCCGTCTGGCGGAAGAGCTGGAACAAAACCCCCAGGTACGCTACTGCCCTCACGGCAGGCCGGTGTTTATTTTGATTCGCAAAAAGGATATCGAACGTCAGTTCGGAAGGGCATAAGAAAGGAGATTGCTGTTGAAGGAAAAGATTTTGGCGGTAGTTGGGCCTACAGCTTCCGGGAAGACAGCTTTGGGGATTCGCCTTGCCAAAGAGTTTCAAGGAGAGATCGTTTCCTGCGACTCCATGCAGATCTATGAGGGGCTGTCTATCGGCACCGCCAAACCTACGCCAGAAGAGCTTTCTGCCGTGCCCCATCATTTGGTGGGGATTTGCCCTTTAGACAGGGAATTCAGTGTGTCGGATTATGTGATCTTGGCGGAACAGGCGGTAACATCGGTTTGGAGCCGGGGAAAACTTCCGATTTTGGTAGGCGGGACCGGCCTTTATGCCCGCTCTTTCTTGTGGGGGATCGAATTTGAGGAGCAGGGGAGAAAAGAGGAAATTCGAAAAAAGCTTTGGCGGCAGGCCGAAGAAGAAGGAATTCTTCCTCTTTATGAACGGTTAAAAAGGCTGGACCCAAAAGCTGCGGAAAAAATACACCCTCATAACGAAAAGCGGGTGTTGCGCGCCTTGGAATTTTATGAGGCCACAGGCATGTTGTTTTCTGCCCAGGAGGAGCGTTCCAGGGCGCGGCCTCCCAAGTACCGGTTTTCCATGCTTTGCCTTTTTTATCGGGACCGGCAGAAGCTGTATGACCGTATTGACCGCCGGGTAGACCTTATGCTGGAACAAGGGCTTTTGGAGGAGGCCGAGGCTTTTTATCATGTGGTGATGAAGTCTGCAAAAAAGACTACGGCGGCTCAGGCCATTGGGTATAAAGAGTTGTTTCCCTACTTTTCCGGGGAGATTTCTCTGGAAGAAGCGGTGGAATCTCTAAAGCGGGAAACCCGCCGTTACGCCAAGAGACAGCTCACCTGGTTTTCCAGGGAAAAGGGCGCGCTTTTCCTTTATGTGGATGAATGGGAAAACGAAGAGGCACTTTTTGAAGAGGCGGTAAGCCTTCTTGCGTCAGAAAACTTTTGGGAAAGGGAGGCGGCCGGAGCCGGTGAACAGTAAAAGAATTAGAAAGCTGGCGGCCGGGGCCATTGGTTTTTTGGTGCTTCTCTATGTGGGGTACCAGTTCTATGCCCTTCAAAATAAAGGGGTCGCTACAGAAACGGTTATGTACGCCACGGTATCCGATGTTTTGCAGACAGAAGGCCTTGCCATACGCCAGGAAACCGTGATAAAAGGCGATTATCATGGAGTTTTCAGCTATTGTGTGGATGATGGAAAGCGGGTGGCGGAAGGCGGAACGATTGCAGATGTTTACCAGAACGAGAGCGACGCTGCCGCCCGAAACAGAATAAAGCTGCTGGATCAAAAAATACAGAACTTAGAGCTATTAACTAGCTCTGCGGATCATTACGTTTCGAACCCTTCTTTGCTCAATACCCAGATATACACCTCTTTAAGCGACATTCAAGAGGAGGCTCAAAGGGGGAATTATGCAGAACTTCCTGTTTTAAGGGAGAATTTACTGACGGCGTTGAACCGGAGGATGTTGGTTACGGAGGAGGAAAGCGCCGAAAGCTACCGGCAGCGCTTGACTGCCGTAAGGGAGGAAAGGGAGGCGTTGGCTGCTTCCTCCGGGGAACGGATCGACATGATCACAGCGCCTGTGTCCGGCTATTTTGTCAGCGCGGTAGATGGGTTTGAAGGTGTAGTAGATATGGAAAAGGCTTTGGAGCTTACCCCTTCGGAAATCCGCAGTCTACAAAAGCGAGAAAGCAGTGGTCCAGGGAAAGAGTATGTTGGGAAAATATGCGGAGAATTCAAATGGTATTTGGCTTGTATTTTTTCGGAAAACGACATGGTAAAATTTGAAGGCGCTTCGGAGGTGGCCCTGGATATCCCCTTTGCCGGTTCCAGCCAGATTCCTGCCAAAATTGTGGCAAAAAATCCGGATCCCGCCACAGGGGAGACCGCCGTTATTTTTGAATGTTCTTATATGGACGCAGGTATTGCCATGCTGAGAAACGAGCGGGTGCAAATTACCGTACGCACCTATTCCGGCGTGTTGGTAAAAAAAGAAGCGCTGCATTTTGCCGATGTGGAATATACCGTTTATGATGAAGACGGGAATGCCACCGGCACCCAGGTGGCAAAAGATGTGATGGGCGTTTATGTGGAATATGGCGACCGGCTAAAATTCGTACAGATCTTTAGCGAAAAAACGGTGAACGGTTATGCCATTTGCAAAATACAGCTGGATGCAGAAGAGCAGGAAGCCTTAGTCACGGGCTCTACTATCCAGCTTTATGATGAAGTAGTAACAGAAGGGACCGATCTTTATGATGGAAAACTTGTACGCTGAACGTTTTTGCACCTTCGATGAAAATTTTAAGCGTGTGAAGGAAGAAATTGCAGAGGCAGCCTTTTCTTCCGGCAGAAAGCCGGAGGAAATATCTTTGCTGGCCGCCACCAAAACGGTGCCGGTAGAGGTGATTAACCATGGGATAGAAAGCGGGCTTTCCCTGATAGGAGAAAACCGTGTTCAAGAGTTTTTGGAAAAATACGAAGCTTTAAACCTCCAACAATGCCAATGCCAGTTCATTGGCACATTGCAGACGAATAAAGTGAAGTATTTGATTGGAAAGGTAAGCTGCATCCAATCGGTAAGCAGTTTGAAGCTGGCGGAAGAAATTTCCCGGCTTTCCCAAAAGGCCGGGCTGGTCACCCGAGTGCTGGTAGAGGTGAATGTAGGCAGGGAAGAAAGCAAAAGCGGTGTGCTTCCGGAAGCTTTGGAGGAGCTTTTATGGCAGCTGAGTCTGCTTCCCGGAATACAGGTGCAGGGACTTATGGCTATTCCGCCCGCCAGCGACGACAAAAGCAAGCTTCGGGCATATTTTTCTTCTATGTTTCAATATTATGTTGACATAAGAGCGAAAAAAATAGATAATATATTTATGAATTGTCTTTCTATGGGGATGTCCTCCGATTTTAAAGAGGCGATTCAATGCGGCGCCACCATGGTGCGTGTGGGTTCTTTCCTTTTTGGGCGCAGGGCCTATTGAATCATAGAGAAGTTTTCCGGTTTTGGGAGGTTGATAGCATGTCGGGCTTTGTAAATAAGCTCCAAAAACTGATGTGGAATTCTCCGGACGACGAGTACGAGGAAGAAGAATATTATGAGGACGAGCCTCAGGAGGAAGAGGACTATTCTTCCAATTCATCCGGTTCTTCTTATTCTTCCTATTCGGAGCCGGTGAGACGGGTTTCTTTTTCTTCTTATTCCCCTCGGGAGACCAGGAGCAATAAGGTGGTAAATATCAACGCGAAGGCTCAGCTTCAAGTGGTGCTTTTTAAGCCTACTTCTTTTGGGGAAGAAACCAGGGCCATTGCCGATGAGCTTATCGAGCGCCACACCGTGGTACTCAATTTAGAAAAGACAGAAAAAGATGTCTCCCGCCGGGTGGTGGACTTTTTAAGCGGCGTGGCTTATGCCAACAACGGGAAGATCAAGCGAATTGCTACGAACACTTTTATTATTACTCCTTATAATGTAGATCTCACGGGGGAAGATGTATTAGACGAGCTGGAAAACAGTGGCCTCTATTTTTAATTAAGTATCCATGAAACAGGAAATATCAGATCTGTTCTTTGCCAAGTTGGAAGATCTTCATCGGCTTTCCCAAAGAAGACCCTGCTTCCTTGGCTTTTTAGACGAGGCCCAGTCAGAAGAAGCGGAAGGTTTTCTTTTTCGGAGGAAGGCAAGCTTCTTGCTTTGGGGCGGTTATGAAGAGGCACAGAGGAAAGTGGCCGGTGTTTTCCCAAATTACTTGGAGCCTTCCCCGGAGCATTTTCCCGTTGCGCCCTTGACGTTTTCCTATCGCGGAGAAGATATCTTGACCCACCGGGATTTTTTAGGGGCTTTCATGGCTTTGGGGCTGAAGCGGACTGTGGTGGGGGATATCCTCCTGGAGCCAGGCCGCTGTGTGGCCTTTGTGAAAATGGAAATGGCAGATTATTTACTCCAAAATATCCAAAAGGTTGGAAAAGTAGGGGTTCGCGGGGAAACGGGTTTTGTGGGGGGACTTCCTTCGGGCTTTGGCTTTTTGGATATTTCGGGCGTGGTGGCCTCGGAGCGCTTAGATTGTTTGGTGGCATTCCTTTGCCGGGTAAGCCGGGAAAAAGCGGCGGCGATGGTAAGCGGTGGCCTTGTGGCGGTGAACCACCGGGAATGCTTATCCGGGGCTTTTCGTTTGAATGAGGGCGACCTGCTTTCGGTTCGTGGAAAGGGCAGGTTTTGATTGACCGGTTGGGGCCTCATACGGGAAAGGGCCGTTTATCGGTTCAATGCAGGAAATATAAATAAGGGAGACAGGCAAGATGCTTACGGTAAAAGAAATCAATGAAGTCAGTTTTGGAAAAGCGGGTTTTTCCGGCTATAAACCGGAAGATGTCGATAATTTTATTGACGATGTAGTGGCTTCCTTCGAGGAATTGCTGGCTCAGCGGGATGAGGCGGTACAGAAAAATGGGGAGCTCACCGCGCAAATCTCGGAACTGCGGGGTAAAAATTCCGATATGCAGCAAAAGCTGGCTATTTTGGCGGAAAAGGTAGAATCTTACCGGTTAGAAGAAGACGGCATCAAGGAAGCGCTCTTAAGCGCTCAGAAGCTGGCAAAGGATTCTGTCCAGGAAGCCCAGAACAAGGCTCAGGTCATTTTGGCTGATGCGGAGGACGAAGCCAGGCAGACCTTGGAAAAAGCAGAAGCTGCTTCCCAAAAGCTGTTAGAAAATGCTAAAACAGACGCTGCGAAAGCAGCGCAAGAATATATGAGCCAGGCGGAAACCAAAAAGACAGAATTGGAAGAGATCAAGCGCCAGGTGACAGCTTTTCGCGGCTCTTTGCTGGAAATGTATAAAAAGCATTTGGAAGCTATTAACCACATTCCAACTTTCCGAGTAAAAGAACCTGCCCACCTGGCTCCGGAATCTTTGCCGGAGCCGGAATCCGAGCCCGAACCTGAACCGGAGCCAGTACCGGTATCTGTACCGAAAGTGTCAAGCCAGGTTGCCATACCGGTGCCTGCTCCCCGGCCCCGTGTAGAGGAAAGCGTTCCAGTGCCTTTTTATGAGGAAGAAGATTCAAAGGAAGAAAGAGCTCCTACGGCGGCTGCCGGTAGTAGACCTGTGGCCCGGCCAACCTTCCAGCAGCCCGCCCTCAAAAAGACAGAAAAAGAAGTTCGGAGCAGCCCACCAGGGTATGAACCCACTTTACACGACCGGGTAGATTATACGCAGGAACAAATTCAAATGCCTGAATCCTTGGGTGATTTGCCCTTAGAGGATGATCTCACCGATGTGGGGATTGACGTTCGGGCTTATTCCAATATACCGGAGTCGCTTCGCCGGGAAAAAGACTCCCATTTCAGCAATTTGGAGTTTGGGGAAGACGTAGAAGTTACAAAGAAAAAGCGGAAGAAATAACACCGCTGGCCCGGCAGCTGCTCAACATTTAGGTGCTGGGCCGCCCATCTAAGCCGGGTTGCCTTTTGGAAAGCGGAAGAGAAAGGGAAGAAAGCTTTATGGCGTTGGAAGAAAAGTCGCAGGTTCACAGTGCCAGGAATATTGTGCTGGCACTTTCCGCCGCAGTTTTTCTGTTGGCGGCAGATCAAATTTCAAAATACCTCGTGCAGCTCTACTTGAAGCCTGTGGGCACAGTGACAGTGATCCCCGGCTTTCTGGAGCTTTCTTACCTGGAAAATACCGGAGCGGCTTTCGGGCTGTTCCAGGGGGCGGCTTGGCTGCTGGTTCTAGTTACGATTTTGGCCTCGGCGGCTATTCTGGTTATGGTGTTCCGTTACCGGGCCCACAGCTTTTTTAGCTTGGCTGCTTCTGCTTTGATCTTGGCGGGCGGTTTTGGCAACTTGGCCGACCGTTTTCTTCGCGGTTATGTGACGGATTTTTTCCATGTCCTGTTTTTCGATTATATTTTTAACTTTGCCGATTGCTGTATCACGGTGAGCGTGGTACTGTTTTTGATTCATGTCCTCTTTTTTGTGAAAGAGCCTGCCGGGGAAGAGGGACCTGGGGCGGCCGGGGAGAAAAAAGAGGAATTTACCCAGGAAACGCCTTTGGAGGAAGGTAAGTGAGCCGGGAATTTTTGGTGGGAGAAGACGAAAGCGGCCGGCGGGCCGATAAGTTTCTGGCAGACTGCCTGGAAGGGACTACCCGTTCGGCAGTGCAGCTTTTGATCTCGGAAGGCCATGTGACTTGTAACGGCCAGCCTGTTTCCAAAAGTACCAGGCTGTCTTCCGGAGATAAGATTGCGGTTTTTATCCCGGAACCCAGGGTCTTGGACATAACCCCTCAGAACATTCCTTTAGAGATTGTTTATGAAGACGGGGATTTGTTGGTGGTCAACAAACCAAAGGGCATGGTGGTGCATCCCGCTCCGGGTCACCTTGAAAACACCTTGGTCAACGCTCTGCTCTTTCATTGCGGCGCTACCCTTTCCGGGATTAACGGCGTGTTGCGGCCGGGTATTGTCCATCGGATCGATAAAGACACCAGCGGTCTTCTCATTGTGGCGAAAAACGATTTTTCCCACACCCGTCTGGCAGAGCAGATCAAGGCTCACAGTTTTACCAGGGAATACTACGCGGTGGTCTATGGCGGGTTTCGGGAACTGGAAGGAACGGTAAACGCCCCGCTCGGCCGCCACCCTGCCGAGCGTAAAAAGATGGCAGTGCTGCCCCATTCCCCTTCTGCCAGGGAGGCGATTACTCACTTTTTTGTGGAGCGGCAGTATGAAGGCTTTTCTTTTTTGCGCTTGCGGTTGGAAACAGGCCGCACTCATCAAATTCGGGTACACATGGCATATCTAGGCCACCCAGTGGCAGGGGACCCGGTTTATGGGCCTAAAAAAGTGATTACTTCCCTGGAAGGCCAATGCCTGCATGCCGGAAAAATCGGTTTTGTGCATCCCCGTTCGGGGGAATATTTAGAATTTTTTGCGCCGTTGCCCGAGTATTTTGAAACATTTCTTTCTAAATTACAGGAAAAGTAGGGAAGAGCCTTGAAACGCTGCACGCCCTTTTCGGTCCTGGCATCGCTTACCGTCCTTGTGTGCCTAGCCTTGTTGGCCGTTCATCAAAGCGCCTTTACGCTCATGCCGGAGGTGTCTTTCCCGGAAGGAACGGCCTTTTTTCCTGCTTTGGAAAATTCTTCGCAGCCGGAAGCCGCAGCTTCCGGCGCAATCCTGGAAGCTGACCGGATGGATCTTAACAAGGCCACAGCCGGGGAGCTGGAACGTCTGCCGGGAATTGGCCCTGTGCTGGCACAGCGGATTGTGACTTACCGGGAAGAATGCGGCGTTTTCTTTTCCGTAGAAGAGCTTACCGAGGTGCCTGGCATTGGAGAAAAAACATTGGATTCTCTGCGGGATTATGTGACAGTGGGAGAAACCGGGAAAGCAAAGAGCTAAAAGCCTTGTTTTTGACAGAAAGGACGTGACTGGGACCATGGCAGAAGAATATGTGGGGGAGGCTTTTTCGGAGATCGAAGTTTTTGAAAAGGAATTTCGAGGGGCGATTTTAGAAGATTGCACTTTTGAAAATTGCAGGCTGCAGGAGCTTTCTTTTACTGGCTGCCGCTTTGTTGGCTGTTCCTTTCGCCGCTGTGTACTCACCGGTTTGAAATTCCGGGAGATCCAGGCTTTTGGCAACCGTTTTGAAGAATGCTCTTTGGCCGGCCTCAACTGGGCGGAGCTTTTAGATGTTCGGAAAAGGGAAATGGGCTTTTTGCCTTTCGATGCCTTGCTTCGGTGTGAGGCACGGCACTGCGTGTTTTATGGATTAGACCTTCGGAAGCAGGATTTTTCCCAATGCGATTTCTCGGGCAGCTATTTTGAGGAGTGCAACCTTTCGGAGGCCAGCTTCCGTCAGGCTCGTTTGCGGGGCACCTCTTTTTCCCATAATGATTTGCGTTCCGCAGATTTCCGGGGTGCAGAGGAATACCTCTTTTCCTTGGAAAACAACCGGGCCCAAAAAGCCAGGTTTTCTTTACCGGAAGTGATGAATCTGCTGGTTGCCTTGGGAATTATCATAGAAGATTTTTAACCAAAAAGCAAAATGGCCTGCCAGGAAAGAGTCCGGGCAGGTCGTTTTTTTGTGTTAAAGTGCAGCGGAAAGCCGCCGGAAACAAACTGCACCTTTTTGGAGGCGGCATTTTAAAAAGTTAGGAAAACCGCTTCCCCAAGAAAGCCTTTACCTCCTTTAAAGAGAGAAAAGCAGGCCGGTGGCTTCTGCTGGCGGCGGATGTGAGCAGCGAGGCGCCAAAATCGTGAATACACAGAGCGTCTATAGTGCGTTCTACGAAAGAATTCGGGTCGTCGGCCGCAAAGGCCCGGAGCAGTTCTCGGTCACATTGGAACAGTTCAAAAACAAGAGGTCCCAGTTCGTACCAAGGGGGCGCAAGGCAGGCGTCGGCACAGTCGATTAACACAATGCGTCCCCCCTGATCTACCAACAGGTTTTCTCCGGTAAGGTCGCCATGCACCAGCACAGCAGGGGAAAGAGGGAGGGTTTTGGCCCGAGCCATCATCTCTTGAGCCAAAGAGGGAGGAAGCTCTTTAAGGCGGGGATTCTCCAGACTACGCTTCAGCAAGTCGATAGGAGGAATAAGGCCGTCGGCCGGTTGGTTCATTTTGCTCAGGAGGGCTTTTATCTGCCGCACAAATTCTGCCTTTTGTTCTCCTGAGGCGTGACTCAGCCAGTGGCCAGCTTCCTCTCCCGGGCAGTATTCCGTGATAAGGTAATAAAAAAGGTATTTGTCCCGGATTTCTCCCTGGGCAGCCAACAGGGGCGTAGGTACGGAAAAAGAGGCGAGTTTGCCGCAGACAGCGGCTTCGTTGCGAAAATCGGGCAAAGGGTCCAGGCCGGATTCCTTTGGGAAAAAGACCTTCGCCACCCATTTCCCTACCCGGAATACGGCGTTTGTACCCGGTGTCAGGTTTTGAGGCTGCATATAGGGAAGGCCTTCCCGACGAAAAATTTCTTCCAGCAAAGGAGAAAATGCCGGTATGGATTGGAAAACCCTTCCCCAGTCCTTCCAGCTTGTAATGGTCTCGTGAAAAAGAAAGCTCATTGTTGTTTCCTCCTGGCGGCACAACCATGCCGCCTTTTGAGCGATTTGTTTGGGCTTGTGGCAGGGGAACCGGCAATGGTACCTTTGCTTCCTCCCTTCCTCTGCCTGGGCAAATGAGCCTTTTCTGGAAAAGGAAGCTTTTTTAAATGACACCGAAATGGCGAAGAGCCTTTTCAATACCGTCTTCCAAGGCTGGGGCAGTTATGTAATCTGCGGCTTCTTTAGCGCTGGTTTGTCCGTTTCCCATGGCCACGCCAATTCCGGCCCAACGGAGCATAGACACATCGTTATCGCCGTCGCCCACCGCCATAACCTCTTCCCTGGCTATTCCGTAATAGGAGGCCACTGCGGCCAGCCCAGCGGCTTTCCCGCCTCCTTTAGGGATCACATCAAAGCAGAGAGGCGTAGCACTGGTGGGTTCTACGCCGGTAAGAGGCGTTAAAAAAGAAGCGTTTTCTTTGGGATGGTACACCAAAAACTGGTAAACCGGATGCTCCTGCAGCCGGGCAGGGTCATAAAGCAAAGGGGGCGCGATGTTTTCCCTGGCGAAATGCTCCAGCATAATAGGATCCTCAATTGCCATGAAAGAGCCCTCCTCTTCGATTAGCAGGCAGGGGAAGGGATGCTCCTTCAAAATTTCTATCAGCTGCAAAATCTGGTTTTTCTCTATGGCCATTTTATGAAGTACTTTTCCGGTTTTATCAAAACAATACTGGCCGTTTAAGGCCAAATAGCCGTCAAAGGGGAAAATTTCTTCCAAAAAGCGCACCATAGGCTGGGTGCGGCCTGTGGCCACAAAAAGCTTTACTCCTTGCTTCTGGGCAGCGGCCAAGGCCTCCAAGGCAGACTGGGGAACTTTTCGGGTTTCGGGGGGCAGCAGCGTTCCGTCTATATCAAAAAAGACAGCTTTAATTTCCATGATTTTCCTCCTGTTTGTACAAAACTGGTTTCTCCTGTGTCTTATACCCGGGCATAGGGGCTGGCAACGAAAAGGTGCCATTGCAAAATGAAACACTTTGCAGCGGCACCCGGAAAGACGTTGGAGCCTTACCCCTTGTTTTGGTATTTTTCTACAATCAGGTTGGCGCATTTATAAATATCGCCGCCGCCCAAAGTGAGAATTAAGTCGCCGGGCTGAGCCATTTTGATAACGTGACCGGCAATTTCCTCGAAGCTTTGAAACCACTCGCTGCCCGGGATTTTTGCCGCCAAATCACTGGTGTGCACCTGGTAAGTATTGGTTTCTCTCACTGCCAGGATCTCCGTCATAACCACATGGTGAGGGATAGAAAGGGCTTTGGCGAACTCATCCATCAGGTTATAGGTGCGGGAATAGGTATGGGGCTGGAACACGGCCCACACCTCACGATATCCCATACGGACGGCGGAGGAGAGCACCGCGGTCAGCTCGGTGGGGTGGTGAGCAAAGTCATCGGCCACAGTGACGCCGTTAAACTTTCCCAAAATTTCGAACCGCCGGTGTACCCCGGAAAAATTTCCCAAGGCAGAACAAATTACGGCAGGGCTTACACCCAAAGAATGGGCTGCAGCTGCAGCCGCCAAAGCATTTTTCATATTGTGTTCCCCTGGAACTTTTAAATTTACCCGTCCCAGCCTTTCCTGGTGGTACATCAAGGTGAAATCCTCGCAGGCGGTATCTTCCTCATTCAGCTCGGCGGGATAATAGTCGTTGGTTTCCGAAAGGCCAAAGGTGACGCAGCTGGCGTGAGTGAGCCCATTAACGCTTTTCAAGGCCCTTTCGTCATCTCCGTTTACCACCAACAGGGATGAGGTTTGCCGGGCGAACTGCCGGAAGGAACGGATGATGTTGTCCACAGTTTTAAAATAATCCAAATGATCGGCGTCGATGTTTAAAATAAGCGACACCGCTGGATGCAGCTGCAAAAAGGTGTCCACATATTCACAGGCTTCGCATACGATAAACTGGCTTTTTCCCACTCGGCCGTTTCCGCCGATCAGCGGCAGCTTGCCGCCGATAATGGCGCTGGGGTCCATACCGCCCTCCAGCAGGATTTGAGTCAACATGCCGGTCGTAGTGGTTTTCCCGTGGGTTCCGGAAACCGCGATGGCTTTTTCAAATTTTTTCGTCAGCAGACCCAACATGACAGAGCGTTCCAGGGTGGGAATACCTTTTTCCCGAGCAGCCACCAGCTCCGGGTTATCCTGTTTGCAGGCTGCGGTATATACGACGGCCTCTGCGTCTCCGATATTTTCCGCCCGGTGCCCCATAAACACGGGAATCCCATAGCCTTTGATACGTTCTAAAGTATCGGACTCATTCATGTCGGAGCCGGTAAGAATGTAGTGCTTGTGATGGAGTATTTCCGCCATGGGACACATACCGGAACCGCCAATGCCTACAAAGTGAAGCCTTTTTACACGGTCCAACAAATTGCTTGCATCATTTATCGTATCGTTCATAAATAAGAGTATCTCCTTACCACCAGGACAAATGCAAATACAATTTTCTTCACACGCCCCAGTCTCATTCAATTTTACCATTATTCTTATTATATTGCGAAACCATTATAAAATAAATAGGAAATCGGAAAAAAATAAAATTATTATGAATCACCCAAACCCCGGGGCTGCCATATTATGAAATATCTCCGTGTTCTGTGCGCAGCAGAATCTGCAAGCGGAGCTGTTTGAAATTATGCCGAAGGGGTGGAGAATAAATGGGTACAGTGGGGGTTCTGGGCGGCGATGAAAGACAGGTGTACCTGGCAAAACGGTTGCAGGAAAAGGGGGAAAAGGTGTTCCTTTGCGGTTTGGAAAACTGTAAGGGGGCAGAGGGGATGCCCGAGCTGCCCCTCCGGGAATTTGCGAAGGCCTGCGAAAGTGTATTTTTTCCCCTGCCTGCCACAAAGGATGGAATTTTGCTGCACGCGCCCTTTTCCCGGGAAGTGTTTTCGCTGGACGACCGCTTCGCCCGCCTGTTTGAAAATAAACGGGTCTACGGAGGAATGATGGAAAAATTGGTTTCCACCTCTACCCTTTGGAAGAATATAAAGATCTACGATTATTACACACGGGAAGAACTGACAGTGGGCAACGCCTTCCTTACGGCCGAAGGGGCAGTGGGGTTGGCCGTATGTCACGGGAAGGGGGCCTTAAACGGCTCCCGTTGTTTGGTAACGGGGTTTGGACGGATTGGCAAGGCCCTTTGCCTTGCGTTAAAGGCGCTGGGCGCCAAGGTGGACTGCTGCGCCAGAAAGCCTCAAGACCTGGCGGCCATTGAGGCGATTGGCTGTGAACCTCTGGAATACCAGCAGATATCCCGGTGCTATGACGCTGTTTTCAACACTGTGCCGGCCCAGGTTTTGGGAGTTCGGGAACTGGCCCTGCAAAGCCCGGAAACGTTTCTTTTGGAATTGGCTTCACCGCCCGGAGGGATCTGCCGGAAGGCGGCAGAAGATCTGGGATTTTCCGTGACAGATGGCCAGGGCCTGCCCGGCAGGTTTTCTCCAAAAACTTCCGCCAAAATGATCTTGGACGCAGCCTGCCGGATGCGGGCGGAAGAGGAATGGGGGAGGGAAGGGCAGCGTCCAGCTGATTTTTCCGAAAGAAAGGTTTGATGATGATGATAAATACCATAGGTTTTGCTATGTGCGGATCCTTTTGCACCCTTTCCCAGGCTATGGAGCAGATGCGCGCTTTAAAGAAGGAGTATTCCATTTTGCCTGTGTTTTCTCAAAATGTGTTCGGAACCGATACTCGTTTTGGAAAAGCGGAAGACTTTTTAAAAGAAGCTTCGGAAATTTCCGGGAGAACTCCTTTGCATACCATAGTGGAAGCCGAGCCCATTGGCCCCAAAAGCCTGGTAGACCTTATGGTGGTCTGCCCATGTACGGGCAACACTTTGTCGAAGATTGCCAACGGTATTACCGATACCTCGGTGACCATGGCGGTGAAATCTACCTTGCGGGTGGGGAAGCCGGTGGTGCTGTGTTTGGCCACCAACGACGCCATGGGGGCTTCCGGGCCGAATTTGGCGAAGCTGTTCAACACAAAGCATATTTATATTGTGCCCCTGAGACAGGACGATCCGGAAAAGAAACCATTTTCCTTAGTTTCCGACTTTTCCTTGCTTTCTCAGACGGTAAAAGAGGCCGAAGAAGGCAGGCAGCTCCAGCCTTTTTACCGCTGAGAACCTATTGTCTCCCCTGAAGCTTTCCGCTTCTTTCCCTTTTTGACCTTTGGAAGGCGCCTGTACCGACCTTGGCCAGGGGAGCGGATAGGCTTTCAGGGGATTTTTTCATTTACAAACAGAAGATTTTGCAGTATGATAAGTGGGAAAAGAGCCGCGAAAAGGGGGAAAAAGATGCTGTATTGTACCAAATGCCGTAGCCTGTGCGAGGAAACCTCCCAGAAATGCCCTCATTGCAAAAATACGCGGTTTTTGCGCCCTGCGGCGGAAGAAGACTTCGTTTTGTTAAAGCGGGCCGACCTGTACACCGCCCAACGTCTGGCCGAAGTTTTTTCTGCCGGTGGGGTGGAATATCAGCTGGAGGAGTTTCAAAAAGGCCGGGTGTCCCATTTTTACGACAGTGAGGTCATGCCTACCGACCAAAATGTTTTTGTGAAATACGGCCAGCTTTCTACCGCTTCCAACCTTTGTGCCCAAGCGGAACAGGCGATTCAGAAAGAACGTTGGAGCGGAGAAGAAGGGTTTGAGGACATGCCCTCAAAAAAACGCTTTGTAGTTCAAAGTGTTTCCGTAGTGCTTTTTTTGCTGCTGATCATCTTGGTTGTGTTGGGAGCAGATTTCCTGTCGAACTGGTTAAAGGAAATTTTTGCCAATTTTTAATGCGCTCTTTTAAAAGGAAAAGTGCGTGAGAAAGGAAGATACAAAGATGCAGAAATATAAATTAGATACGTTGTGCGTGCAGGGAGGGTATACCCCCGGAAACGGGGAACCCAGGGTGGTCCCCATCGTGCAGAGCACTACCTATACCTATGAAAGCTCCCAGGAGATGGGCGCCTTGTTCGATTTGGAAAAAGAGGGATTTTTTTATACCAGATTAGGCAACCCTACCAACGATGTGGCAGAAAAGAAGCTGGCGGCCCTGGAGGGCGGCGTAGGGGCCTTGATCACCGCTTCGGGCCAGGCGGCTTCACTGATGGCAGTGCTGAACATTTGCCATGCCGGTGACCATGTGGTAAGCTCCAGTGCCATTTACGGCGGCACTTTCAACCTGTTTTACAAGACTATGAAGGAAATGGGCATTGAAACTACCTTCGTCCCCCCTGTCAGCACTCTGGAGGAGTTGCAGGCCGCCATGAGGCCCAACACCAAATGTGTGTTTGCAGAGACTTTGGCGAATCCCTCTCTGGCAGTGGCCGATTTGGAGGCTTTTGCTAAGGCGGCCCATGAAGCTGGCGTGCCGCTGATCGTGGACAATACTTTCCCAACCCCCATCAACTGCCGTCCTTTTGAGTTCGGCGCGGATATTGTGGTGCATTCCACTTCCAAATATTTAGACGGCCATGCGGTGCAGCTGGGCGGCGTCATTGTGGATTCCGGCAACTTCAATTGGGATAACGGGAAATATCCCCAGCTCACTCAGCCGGATGAATCTTATCATGGAGTGATCTATACCCGACAGTTTGGAAAAGCGGCTTATATCACCAAATGCCGTACCCACTTGATGCGGGACCTGGGTGCCCAGGCCGCCCCCATGAACGCTTTTTTGCTGAACCTGGGCATGGAGACTTTGGCGCTGCGCATGGAGCGGCACTGTACCAACGCTCAAAAAATAGCGGAGGCTTTGGAAAACGACTCCCGCATCGCCTGGGTCAATTATCCCGGTTTGAAAAGCAGTCCCTATCATGAACTTGCTCAAAAATATATGCCCAATGGTTCCAGCGGCGTGATTTCTTTTGGCATAAAAGGAGGGCGTGAGGCTGCTACAAAGTTTATGGACAGCCTGAAAATGGCTTCGGTGGTCACCCATGTGGCGGATCTGCGCACCTGCGTCTTGCATCCTGCCAGCACAACACACCGGCAGATGAACGACGAACAGTTAAAAGAAGCGGGGGTTCCCGCCGACCTCATCCGGTTTTCTGTAGGGATTGAAAACCCGGAGGACATTTTGGCCGACGTTTATCAGGCCTTGGAGATGGCGGTGAAATAAAGGAATTTCCCGTTTTTGGAAAGATAGAAGGGACTTTTAAGGGGCATACTCGGGCGCCCGCTCGTAGTATTGCGCCTGTAAGAAACCTGGTACCCGCTGGGAAGCAGTTGCTTTTCGGCGGGTACTGCGCTATTCTAGATTGACCAATACAAAGACTTGATGAACACAGATACGGCGAAAAAGATTGCCGAACAAAGGGAAGCGTATACGAAAACCTATATTTCTGAATTTTTAGAGGAATGGGACGGAATCCGGTAAATTTTTATTTCTCGCTTTTGCCTATAGAAGCTTTTCCAGAGGTTTTGCAGTGGGTTACAGACTAGAAAAAAAGTGGCATTCCGCCTTTCTCCTAACTTCGGAGGCGTCCTTAAAAAGTTTTTCTTCTGGAAAAGTGTGATTCCTGAAAATTTTGGTGACATGCCTTTTTAGCTTCTTCACAAAAAGAGAAGTGAAGATAGGGACCTTTTTTGGGGTAGAAAGGTTGTTTTTTCATAAATTCCCAATTCATAAAGTATTTACAAATAGATTCTTGACTTTTGCTGACCAAGGTGATAAATTATTATCATAACTTTAGCACTCGATATAAATGAGTGCTAAACGTTGAAAGAGGTGATAAGGTTGGAGATGACTCCGCGGAAAGAAAAAATCCTTTCCTCGGTGGTGAACAGCTTTATAAAAAGCGGTGAGCCTGTGGGGTCAAGGGTGATCGCAGAAGAGATAGGTGTGTCTTCCGCTACGGTACGCAATGAAATGGCCGACCTTATTGAGCTGGGATTTCTGGAACAGCCCCATACCTCTGCCGGCCGTGTTCCTTCGCAGAAAGGGTACCGGGAATATGTGGATCATTTGCTGGAAGTGCCTGAGCTTTCGGAAGAAGAGAAGCGTTACTTCGAATCCGCTTTGGCAAATGGCACCTATGAGCAGGAAAGATTGCTGGCTAAAACCGTGAGGTTGCTTTCTTCTGCCACGAAGTTCTGCGCTGTGGCTACCACTCCCAGCGGTCAGGCCGCTAAGGTAAAGGCCGTGCAGTTTGTGCAAACCAGCAGGCGGACTGCCATGTTGCTTTTGATGAGTTCTGTGGGAACCATAAAAACCAGAGTATTCCATTGTGATTTTGATTTGACACCGGATATTCTTCGAGTGTTCTTCCGAGCCTTCAATGAAAAGGTTACCGGCAAAGAGGTGGCAGAGATTACCCCTGCCTTTTTACAGTCCATGGGCGTTGCCCTAGGGGAGTTTTCCATTTTGGCCGGTTCACCGTTAATGGCCCTTTTAGGGGTGGCCAAAGATACTATGGAGACGGAATTTTGCTTTAGCGGTCAAACGAACCTTCTGTTTTATCCGGAGCTGGAGTTGGGAGGTGCCAGGCGCATCTTGGATTTTCTGGAGCGGGAAAAGGAGCTCATGGAACTTTTTTCCCAAAAGGCGGGAAAAACTTCAGTGCTTATTGGAAAAGAGACAGGCCAGCCGGAGCTGTTCCACTCCTCGGTAGTTTCGGTCCGGTATTTGATAGAAGGAGAAAACGCCGGGGCCTTGGCGTTGATTGGCCCAGTGCGGATGGATTACGGCAGAATGATAGCTCTGCTGGAATATTTGGCAAAGCAGGTGGGCAATATGCTCACGTTGCTGATGCAGGAAGAATAAAGATAGGGTCCTCCTAAAAAATAGAGCAGCGGAAAGGAGCTGTACCAGATGGAGAAAGATCAGGAAACGAACCAGTCGGAAGAGGTGTTGCCTTCGGAAAAGGGCGATGACGCCGAATTCAAAACGGAAACACCTTCCGGAAAAGAAAAAAAGAAGAAAAAGGGAGCAGAGGAAAAGGAAGCTTTGGAAAAGCTTCAGGCGGAGTTTGAAGAGCATAAGCAGCAGCATTTGAGGGTCTTGGCTGAATATGACAATTTCCGAAAACGCTCTCTCAATGAAAAGAACGCTATCTACCACAATGCGGTATCCGATACAGTACAGGCTATTTTACCAATTGCCGATAATATTGAGCGGGCGCTGAACCAGGAAAATGCCTCTGGGGAAGACATGCGCAAAGGGGTAGAAATGATCGAAAATCAAATTAAAGCTGTTTTTGAAAAATTGGGGATTGCGGAGGTCGGCGCTGTAGGAGAGCCCTTTGATCCGGCGTTGCACAATGCGGTGTCCCATATCGAAGACGAAAGTTTAGAGGAAAATGTGATTTCCGCCGTGTTCCAGAAAGGCTACACTCTGGGGGATAAGGTGGTTCGTCACGCTATGGTCCAGGTGGCAAATTAGCGTCAGAAAAGAGGAAACGATGCGGTACTGTGACAATCGCCAAAAGTTTTTTGAGGCGAAGCAGTGTTCGCTATGCGGCTATGAACTGCGGGACGCGGCCGGTCGCATAGGAAGACGAGATCGAGTTCATCCTAACCTTTGCCCGGATATCCAATGTTAATGTAGAAAGGCACATCTAAAAATATTTTGAAATGAGGTAATCTGTTATGGCAAAAACAATCGGTATCGATTTGGGTACAACAAACTCTTGCGTGGCAGTAATTGAGGGCGGCGAACCTGTAGTTATCGCCAATGCCGAGGGCGCCCGTACCACGCCTTCTGTAGTTGCTTTCTCCAAGACCGGGGAGCGCATGGTAGGCCAGGTAGCAAAACGTCAGGCTATTACCAACCCCGACCGTACGGTGTCTTCCATCAAAAGGGAGATGGGTTCCAACTATAAGGTCACTATTGACGACAAGAGCTATACCCCTCAGGAAATTTCCGCTATGATTCTTCAAAAGTTAAAGGCAGACGCCGAAGCTTATTTGGGGGAAACTGTGACCAGCGCCGTAATCACAGTGCCGGCCTACTTCACCGATGCTCAGCGGCAGGCCACCAAAGATGCCGGCAAAATCGCGGGTCTGGATGTGAAGCGCATTATCAACGAGCCTACGGCTGCGGCCTTGTCCTATGGCGTGGATAAAGATAACGACCAAAAGGTCATGGTGTACGACTTGGGCGGCGGTACTTTCGACGTTTCCATCATCGAAATGGGAGACGGTGTTCAGGAAGTGCTGGCCACGGCCGGCAACAATCGCTTGGGCGGCGACGATTTTGATCAGCGGGTTATCGATTGGATCGTGAACTCTTACAAGGTGGAAAGCGGTATTGACCTTTCTGCCGATAAAATGGCTATGCAGCGCATTAAGGAAGCTGCCGAGAAGGCGAAGATCGAGCTTTCCGGCATGACCAACGCGGCGATCAACCTGCCCTTTATCACGGCGGACGCTTCCGGCCCCAAGCATTTGGACATGACCCTTTCCCGTGCAAAGTTCAACGAACTTACCGCGGATCTGGTGGAAAAAACCATGGGCCCGGTGCGGCAGGCACTGCAGGATTCCGGCCTTTCCATTGGAGAGATCAGCAAGGTGCTGCTGGTGGGCGGCTCCTCCAGAATTCCCGCCGTGCAGGATGCGGTGAAGAATTTCATTGGTAAAGATCCCTTCAAGGGCATCAATCCCGATGAATGTGTAGCCATTGGCGCGGCCATTCAGGCCGGTGTGCTGGGCGGTGAGGTACAGGGCCTGCTGCTTCTGGACGTTACCCCCCTTTCCTTGGGCGTAGAGACCATGGGCGGAGTCATGACCAAGATTATTGACCGCAATACCACTATCCCTACCAAGAAGAGCCAGGTCTTCTCCACTGCGGCCGACGGACAGACTCAGGTAGAAGTCAACGTGCTCCAGGGCGAACGGGAATTTGCCAGGGACAACAAGCAGCTTGGCCTCTTTAAGCTGGATGGCATTGCCCCGGCTCCCAGAGGAATCCCTCAAATTGAGGTTACCTTTGATATTGACGCTAACGGTATTGTAAATGTATCTGCAAAAGACTTAGGCACCGGTAGGGAGCAGCATATTACCATCTCCTCCAGCTCCAACATGAGTAAGGAAGATATTGATAAGGCTGTACGGGCAGCCGAACAGTATGCGGAGGAAGATAAGAAGCGCAGGGAAGAGGTAGACACCAAAAACAACGCCGAAAATTTGTGCTACACTGCGGAAAAACTGGTTTCCGACAGCGGCGACAAACTGGCGGAGAACGATAAGACCGAGATCAATACTAAAGTGGCTGCCTTGAAGGAAGCGATTCAGAACGGCAATATGGACACGGTAAAGTCCGGTATGGATGATCTGCAAAAAACCGTGTATGCGGTAAGCGAAAAACTGTACCAGGCGGCAGCGCCCAACCAGGGGAATCCCGGCGGCGGCCCTCAGCCTCCTTACGAGGGAGGCACCAATCCTGGCGGTCCTGCCAGTCCCGACGGCAATGTTTACGACGCGGATTATAAAGACGTGGATTAAAATGAGCAAGGTTTGGTCTATCGCAGGGGCGGCAAAAGCCGGCCCCTGCCTTTTGGGTCAATAGAAACCGGCGTTGCGAACACGCCGCAGGAGGGATAGGATTTGGCGGATAAAAGGGATTATTATGAAGTGTTGGGAATTGATAAGGGCGCTTCGGAAGATGAAATAAAAAAGGCTTACCGGAAGCTGGCGAAGAAGTACCATCCGGACTTGAACCCCGGCAACCAGGAGGCAGAGACCAAGTTCAAAGAAGTGAACGAGGCCTATGAAGTCCTTTCCGACAGCGATAAACGGGCCAGGTACGACCAGTTTGGCCACGCGGGGGTAGACCCCAACTTCGGCGGTGGTGCCGGAGGAGGGAATCCCTTTCAGGGAGGCTTCGATTTTACCGATATTTTCGACAGCTTCTTCGGAGGTTTTGGCGGCGGAGGCCGCCGGGCCAATCCCAATGCGCCCAGAAAGGGCAGCGATGCCCAATGCAACCTGGCCATTTCCTTTGAAGAGGCGGCCAAAGGCTGCACGAAGAACGTCACTTATCACCAAATTGAAACCTGTTCCGACTGCCATGGAACAGGCGCGGCTGCCGGGACCTCCCCGAAGACCTGTGGGAACTGTAATGGCACCGGCCAGGTACGTATTAACCAGCGCACTCCTTTTGGTGTGGTGCAATCTACGCAGACCTGTGATCGCTGCCATGGTACCGGAAAGATCATCGAAACACCCTGTAAAACTTGTGATGGGAAGGGCAGGGTACGCCGCCAGAAGACCGTAGAGGTCACCATACCCGCGGGGATCGACGACGAACAAATACTGAATTTAGGCGGGAAGGGCAATGCCGGTATAAACGGCGGGCCCAACGGTGACTTGCATATTTACATTTCTGTAAGACCACATCCCATTTTCGAGCGCAGAGGAAACGATGTCTGGTGTGAGATGCCCATTACCTTTACCCAAGCGGCTTTGGGAGCGGATGTGACGGTGCCCACTTTGGACGGAAAGGTGAGTTATCATGTACACGAGGGTACCCAGCCGGGCGATGTTTTCAAGCTGAAGGGAAAAGGGATCCAAAGCCTGCATGGCAGGGGGAGAGGGGACCAGTATGTCCAAGTGACGGTAGAGGTTCCCAAAAACCTTAGCAAACGCCAAAAGGAACTGCTTTCCGAGCTGGATTCCGCCAGCGATGATAAAAATTATCAAAAGCGGAAAAGCTTTTTTTCCAAGCTGAAAGATCTTTTTGAGGAATAAAAAACAGCTTCCAACTGGAGCTTTGGGGCCAACCCCCTTCCTAAGAGGCGGGAGCTGCAAAAAAAGTGCCGGATACGTATTGTATCTGGCACTTTTTTGCTTGGCTTTTTTTCGCTGGGCTTCAGCCAAAGGCGGGAGGCTGTTTTTACTTAAAGATCAACAGGTTGTTCATCGGCCGCGATTTTGGCCCGGCCAGCCAGAACCCGTCAACATAAAGGTTAGAGGATCCGCCGCCGTCGAAGTTCATGGCGTCTGTACAGCCCAAGGAAACCATAACAGAAGAAAGTTCTTTTAGCGTACAGATGGCGTTTACAAAGACAAGGTCTCCGTTGCTCTTAATTCCGGCGCAGATCCGTTCCGCAGTATAGGTGGTGATGTTTGGGTCGCTGAAGCCTTCTGATTTATAGGTGGAAAGGTCCCCGTAAACCGCCCCGTTTTTTACCAGTCTTGGGCCGGAGCCTATGGAAACCCATAAGTTGGAAAGGGAAAGTTCTTCACAGTAATAGCCTAAATCGAGACGGTCGCCCACCTGACAGGAATCGAAAAAGTCGCCTTCCTCATACCGCCGGGACCGTTGGGCCAGTACAAAGCCATCTCCCAACGCTGGAATAGGGACATCTTTGTCGTGGCTGACAGAGGTGATAATCCCTTCTCCGTTGACTGTGACCGCATCTTTGGCAGGGAAGCACAGGTCATGCCCCCAATCGCGGGTAAAAACCATACGGGTGGCGTCGGAAGAATTGCCGGGCCATTTGTTGCTGCTGATATAGGTCATTTCCTTTTGTGTGCCGTCGGCTTTTGTAAGGGTGGCGGTATACCAGGGAGAAAAGCTTTCTATAGAAAAATTTCCCAGGTAATCCATAGTAAAGGCAGGGCGAGCCGGGGCAAAATGGTGGTCAATGGTGGCAATGCGTCCTTTTTTGATAATTGTGGAATAGGGCATATAGCTATCCATATCAAAAAAGGCGGCGTTCACGGCAATGACGGCTCCGCTGCGCTGGATCATGGAGCCCACGGCTTCCCGGCCGTCTACCAGATCTTTTCCCAAAACAATATCCGGGTCGTAAAAATCGGGGTCAAATTCCACAGCACGTATGGCAATACCATTTACCCGTTTGCGCAGGATACGATAATCGCCGGATGTAGGACATTGGGATAGAAAACGGGAATATAAAGCGCTGGCTTCTGCTCGGGTAGCGTTCCCATTTGGCCGGAATGTGTTGTCGCTGTAGCCGTTTATTATCCCGCAGCGTTGGCAAAGGGAAACGCTTTCCTTGGCATAACTTGCGATTTGCGGAGTATCGCGAAAGAGACTAGCGGGGGTATCGGGGATCATTTTACGGCAGACAGCCTGGGCAAAGTTTGTGATCATTCTTGCCAGCTCCTGCCGGGTAATGCTACGATCGGGCCGAAAAGTATTGTTTTCATATCCCGAGACCACGCCGTTCTCCACCGCCCAATTCACATAGGGATTATACCATTTGGAAGAGGATACGTCCTTAAACTTCCCTTGGAACTTGTATTGGGAAAGCTCCTGCTCGGTCAAGGCCGTTTTGGCCAGCATTGTCACAAAGGCGGCCCTGGTCAATGGCTTTTGAGGAGAAAAAGTAGTGGGAGAGGTGCCGTTAATAATCCCTTTGCTTACCAGATCTAAGACATGTTCCCTGTACCAGGCGTTGTTGGGGATATCGCGAAAACCTGCTGCGGTGGTAGGCATGGGCAGGGCGGTAAAAATAAGAATACCGGCAAGCAGCAGTGCCGCGGCCCGCAGCCAGCTCTTTTGATGACATTTTTTCATTTCTAAGGCAAACCTCTCTTCCTTCTTTCAATGTTGGTTTTTGGGGAATGGCTTTTCGAACTCTGCCTATTATACCCTAATTTACATAACTTGTCCAGGAAAAGAATTGGAGCGAGGTAAAGGCCGGGTTTTCCCGTTTTTCCGGAATCCAGGGCGAAGCAAGGAGAAAAAGGGAGAAGCTTGCTAAAAAAATATTTGCATTTTCTTCCTGGTTCCTGTAATATGTTATTATAATAATTTTGCTTGGAGGTATTCTTTTATGATTTGCCCTAATTGCGGAAATCAAGTGCCAGACGGGATGCGATGCCCTTGCGGAGGCGGAGAACGTCCCCTTTCTTCTAATCCGGCGGTACATGCCGTTAAGGCTGTCAGCTCTTCGTCTTTGTTTTTAACGGCATCTATTCTTTTTTCTGTGTCCATTTTATTTACCATTCTCGCTTCTTTTGGGGGGAACGCTTTTCTGGAGCAGATTCTGTATCGTTTGTATAGCATGGGCTACGATGTTTCGGAATTTTCCATGTACCTTTCGAATCTCCGGTGGACAGGAGTACTTTCGGCTGTGTTCGGTTCTGCCTTCAACATTCTGTTGGCAGTGGGCCTGTGGCTGCATTATTCCACCTGCCGCCGTACCGACACCGGCAATATTTCTACTGCAGGCCTTACCATTTGTAAGGTGATCGCCGTGATCCGTTGTGTTTTTACGGGATTCGCGCTCTTGCTGATCTTGGGCGGCTGTGTGCTTATGATCATAGGCTTGGGAGCTGCCAGCCTTTCCGGCATGGATGAGGATGTGGCTATTGTTATTATGACCTTTGCCATTGTATTGCTGATTTTTGGCATTATTTTTGGGGTGCTGGGCTTGATCTACCAAATTTTCATTGTCAAAACTATTAACCGGATTAAATCCACCGCCGTTACCGGTAGGGCCGATAACCGTATTTCCGGTTTTGTGATCATATGGACTTACATTGTCAGCGTTACTTCCATAATCGGCGGCATTTTTTCCTTGTTCACAGGAGTTTTAGGGGGCCTTGCCGCCATTGCCGGCGCAGTTTCCAGCTTTATTATTGCAAAGTGCCTGAGCGATTATAAAAAGAGGGCTACCATGCTGATGTATCCCCCTGTTCAGCCTGTAGCTGTGCCACAGATGCCGCCCCAGCAAAACCCTTGAGCAATGCTTTTTTCTGATGAATGAAACTCGAAACTGCTTCCCTTGCTGGAAGGGAGCCTTTTGATTAAGAAAACGGTTCTCCCGTTGCAAAATACTTGTTTTTTGCGGAACTGTGTTGGGTTACAGAGTACAATCAAAACCCCTAGTAAACTAGGGGTTTGTACACCCCCTAGAAGGGGGAAATAC
>CANSKS010000025.1 GCA_947647615.1 uncultured Neglectibacter sp. | reverse complement strand
GGGACCTTCCGGTTTGCCGATGCCTTGGAGGGCGACGACTTTGCAGAGGATTTCCTGAAGGCGCTGGAATCGGAACCGCTCCCCACCGAGACGCAGTTTACACTGGTACGCTATTTCCGCCGTCATGCTGTCCCCAATGCAAAGCCGATGCTCCTGCGGATGCTGAAGGGGACAACGGATGGAAACCGGGAGCTTGCCATTGCGGCGGCGGCTTCCCTTGTTTCTTATCCGGGCAGTGAGACCAGTCAGGCCCTGAAGGAGGCCCTTCACAACCCTAACTGGTACGTCCGGCAGAATGCGGCCCGCTCTTTGAAGACGCTGGGCATCACTTGGGAGGAAGCCCGTGCCGGTTTCCTTGACGACCGCTACGCAGCAGAAATGTTAGAATACATCCTGGGGGCGCATCCTGCCGCCCCGGAGACAGGAGAAGAAAGTGAGGCATTGGCGGCGGTATGAGCGAAATCATTTATCACATCCTGCAATGGGTCGAGGCATTTTTCCTGCTGTATCTATTGCTGTACGCCTCCTATCTGTTTTTGTCCGTAGCCGTAGGGGCCTGGAGGCTTTACCACCTGGACCGGATGCGCACTGTCAAAAACGAACTGAAGCATGGTTTTTATTTTCCCGTTTCTATCCTGGTGCCTGCCCACAACGAAGAGGTCACAATTTTAGATAACGTCCAGTCCCTGCTGGAATTGGACTACCAGCTCTATGAAGTGATTGTTATAGACGATGGCTCCGGCGACAACACCAGTCAAGTGCTGATCAACCATTTCCATATGAAAGAGGTCAACCGTCCCATCCGCCTGAGCATTCCCTGCCAACCCATCCAGACGGTTTATGAGGCCCCGGATACCCGGGTGCGTCTGACATTGCTGCGCAAGGCGAACGGCGGCAAAGGCGACGCGCTGAACGCGGGGATCAACGCCTCTCAATACCCCTACTTTCTCTGTATCGATGCGGACTCCGTGCTGCAGTGGGATTCGCTGGAGCGCATTGTCCAGCCCGTTATGGAGGACGACGATGTGGTGGCCGTAGGGGGGCTGATCCGTGTGGCCCAGTGCATCCGGTTTGACCCGGACGGCAGCGGCGGAGCTCACCGAAAGCTGAGCTATCACTTGCCTTGGAACTTCCTGACCAGCATGCAGGTAATGGAATATGACCGTTCCTTTCTGGCCTCACGCATCCTGTTGGATGGCTTTAACGGGAACTTGATCATTTCCGGGGCCTTCGGCCTCTTTAAAAAGAGTGTGGTCATCGCTGCCGGGGGATATGCTGTGGACGTGCTGGGCGAAGATATGGAATTGGTGGCAAAGCTCCATGCCTACTGCCGGACCAATATGGAACGGTACTCCATCCGGTACGAGCCCAATGCCGTCTGCTGGAGCCAGGCTCCTTCCACGCTGCCCGACCTGTTTAAGCAACGCCGCCGGTGGCATATTGGCCTGCTCCAATGCATGGCAAGGTACCGTTTCATGTTTCTGAAGTCCCGTTTTGGAATGGTGGGTACGGTCTCATACCTTTATTACCTGCTGTATGAATTATTTTCCCCTGTTATCGAGGTGATAGGCCTGGTTGTTACGGTCTTGGCTGCCCTGGCGGGTATGCTCAACGCAAAGTTTATGCTGCAGTTCTATCTGATGTTTGCCATCTACAGCGCTATTTTGACAATGACAGCGTTTTTCCAGCGGATCTATACGCAGAATATCCATATCAGCCGCCAAGATGTGGTCCGAGCCTCTGTCATGTGCCTGATCGAAAATGTATTCTTCCGTTTCGTATTCGACTTTATTCGCTTGAGCGCCCTGCTCCGGTACCGGAAGAACAAGAAGAATTGGGGAGCCATCAAACGGATCCGGCATAACGAAGCAAAGTAGACATTTAAAGGCAACTCGGAGCACTGCGCAGGAGGCAGGCTGTCTTTTACCGGGTTCAAGAAATACCCCAAAGGCTTGGGAGCGAGCCAAACGAGAACGGGGGCCATGCCCAGTGTGGGAATGATTATAGAACTGGCAGGTGTGGATCGTGGTCTTCCTATAAGAAGACCGTAGACGATTGCCTGCTGCGGGACGAGGCCCCTTTTCCAAAAGTAAATATGGCAAAAAAAGACGCTGTGCAAACGCACGGCGTCTTTTTTTGAGGGTTCGTCACCTCGTGTTTATGTTGTAAAATGTCATTACCACGGGAAGGAGTAGGTCACTATGAAAATATACGATTACACCCGCGTTTCCAGTACGGAGCAGAAGCTGCCGGAGAAATTCTCGGAATGATGCCGGGCATGGCAAGTGAAGGAGATCAGCCTGCGGGCGTGGCCTGCCAAAATCTACTTTTCACGATGCTGCAAAACAGAAAGAAAACGCCGAAAAGCAAATAAAAAAGCCAATGTCCGAAAATCTGTGATTTATCGGACATTGCTTATTTAGCGCTTTTTCCCTGACTATATACAATATCTCGACCATATTCTGGAAAAATTAAGCAGGATCTCGGGAAAAACACTTGTCCAAAAACTTACACTTGTCCGGACAGAAACCGTTGAAAGGCTGGCTCCGTTTTATGCAGATACAAGACACTCTGTTTGACAGGTTTCTCTTCTTTCAGCCAGATAAAAGGAAAGCAAGGCTCGCCCGTATCTCGAGCAATTTTATCTTTTCAATCTAAGAATTGCCATCGAGTATTACACTGCATGGCGTTGGGCTTGCCGAAGAAATATATTTTTGCGCACCGCACACAAGAAGATTCAGACTTTTCTGAGTTCTTTGTTGGGCGTGGTTGCGTTATTTCGTTTTGTAAAGCCGGAATCCTCATTCCTGCGGCAGTTCCTGTGTATGAGACAGACGTCAATGCCCATTTCTCAACAAAACCAGGCATGTCCTAGGTCTATGCCTGTCGGGTAAAGTACACTTTAATGAAGAAAGGAACGCCCCTTCTTCTTGGGAATATTGTCTGTTTACGCGTTTAGGAATCCTTCAAAAATTCAGGTTAAGAGTTTTCCCCCTTTAAAGGTGATTTATAATGAAAATTTTGAAACAGGAAGGCTGGTGATCGATATATGAAACGGAATTCTTTGCACGGAGCAGAGAAATATATCGAGGAAAAGCAGAGAAAAAAACGCTGGTACAGGGTTGTGGCGGGTTTGGCCTGCGTGACGGTGCTCTGCACGGTCTATGTGCTGATACGGTCCGGTATTGCCATGGAATCCAACCACATCCATTCCAGCGAATGCTATACCCAGGTGACTTCCGTATCCCGAGTCCAGCTGGCGTGTAACATCGAGAACCTACAACTCCACGAGAATGTACAGCTGCATAAGCATAGCAGTGCTTGCTATGACAGTGAGGGAAATTTGGTTTGCGGGTACGCAGATTTTGTTGTACATAAGCATGATGATTACTGTTATGACGAGAACGGGAACCTCTTATGTACACTTCCGGAGGTTGAAGAGCACGAGCATACCGATGAGTGCTATATGCAGGTAGAAGAGACAACCGATATTTCACTTGCCCAATTGGAGGAGGAAGCCGCCGAGACGGAGGGGGAAGAAACCGCTATGGCGGCGGAAGAGGCGGTTGTCCCCGAGCCAGTGCTGGTTTGCGGCAAGCCGGAGATTATTCTTCACGAGCATACAGATTCCTGCCGTGACGAGATGGGGAATCTGGTATGCGGCAAAGTGCAGGTGTTGGCGCACCAGCATACCGAGGCCTGCTTTAAGACTGTGGAGGAACCGGTTGATACCACGAGCTTGACGTGTACCCTTCCTGAGGATGAAAGCCATACGCATGGCCCGCTCTGCTATGGTACCTGGGAACTGACCTGCGGCAAGGAGGAGCGCCAGCCTGCCGGCGAGCAGCAGGAAAGCCTGGAGAGTACGAAAGAGGATGCCCCCGGCAGCGCATCCGAGGATATCTCCAGCAGTACGCTCGAGGATATCTCTGGCAACGCGTCCGAGGATATCACTAGCGGTGTATCCGATAATATATCCCACAAGAAAAAGACCGAAGACATAACGAGCAGTATGCAGGATGAGGAGTCCGAAGCGGATAAACCACATGTCCTGTCCGATCCGTCACAGGCCGGATTAAAAATTTCTCTTTTGTACGGGGACCAAAAAGAGCAATCGGAGCATCCGGACGGGCAGTCTTATTACACGCATAGCACCATGTCCGGCTACATTAAGCTGGAGCCAAACAACCTGACCGATAATTTGGAAAATGTGACCGTTACACTAACGATTCCCAAAGAATATGTGGAAAAGGATTCTATCAATATTCCGAAGTTTAACACCAACTCCCAAATTACGAAGTATGAGATTACTTCCGTAACGGAGGAAGGGGAGAATTATTGCATCAGCATTCACTTCTCTGCCTATGACAAGACCCAGACACTGGAACTGCCTTTCGCCCTCAGCTTCTTGGACGACAAAGTCCCGGATAATTATGAGTTGGAAGTCAAGGCAAGCGTTTCTCAAGATGATACGCTCTGGAGCACTACGAGCCCGAATATTTATAAACCGCAATATAAGGATTGGGGCATCAGCAAATTCGTCAACTCAAACCGGGAAGATGCTTTTCAAAGGGATGGCGCTGAGGCCATTGTGACACCGGAAATAGAAGGCGGTAACCCTTATTTGGGCGACGATGCTTATGTGAAATTTGCCTTTAGGGTCAATAACGTCATCAATTTGGGCAGCGATCTGGCGGATTACCGGGATGCCACCAGCGTGACGCTGACGGATACCTTGCCTCGCTATCAGGACAAGGATGGAAAATGGTGTACTGCGGCCTTTGACGCGGGTGTGAACCCGGGTTGGACGCTCAGTGACGATGGAACGAAGGTCACTAAGACGTACACCGGAACAAAATCCTCAGATGTGCTGAACCAGATTTATAACGACACATTGCAGCTCCGGTTCCCCGGATTGAAGCTTGATAAAACAAAAGAAAACGGGAGTGTTTATGCAAACTTGAAAAATGAGGTCGATCTGGTGGCCATCCCAAGCAACATGGTTACGGGAGAAACCAAGCCTACGGCCAATGATCCTCTTAATTTTGTGATAAGCGACGACCTGGGCACAAAGGGGAAATTTACTAAGGTCAAACTGAAGGGCAACATCTACGACTTGAAAGAGTATAAGACCAACCCCTATCCCTGGCGGATCCGTCTTTCTAACGATGGTATGCAGCCACTGCGGAATATCAGGATTGAGGACCACAAGATCGTGGGCGAAAATGGTGAGGTCGTGTTGAAAGGACTGGATGAGGCGCTGAAGTTTGTCAAACTGGAATCGGATTTGTCCGATTCTATTCCTGCGACGGGAAAAAGCTTTGCAGATATCGTAGATAAAGTGGTCGCCTACTATACGGATGGCTCAAAGGATGAAATTCCTATTGCCGATAAGGTGGATGCCAGTTCCGGAAACTTCCTTATAGAGTTCGATAAGGCGAAGGAATGTAATGGCTATGACATAATTTTCCAAAAGGATTATGAGATGGCCTTTAAAGAAGCAGCCAGTTTCAAGGCTTACACTGTTTACCGCAACCCGGACCAAACCTGTGTGCCGGAGGGAACAGAAAAAATTTACTATGAAAACAACGCGAGATCTGTAAATGAATATACAAAAAGCGATGGCACACCTGTAGAGGCTTTTTTGTGGTCCTGGAGCGGCTACGACATGTTTCCTATCAAAGAGGAGCTAAAGATAAGCAAGGAGACATGGAATAATGAAAAAACGGAAAATCAAATGATCGGAGGGGAATATGCATATTATATTTACCTGAGGGGTTCTCTGTTGAGCCCTGAGCAGAAAAAATATGGAGATATCCGTATTGTTGATCTCTTACCCAATGAAGTCGATTTTGTAAAGACGACCAACGGTTGGGGGGAATATACGAACAGCGAAGGGCAATCTGTTAGCGGGGATAGGATTAAGCCTGACATCATTGAAAATTATAAGAATTCCGGCAGGACAGCCGTGATCTACCATATCACATATGAGAAGCTGACAGAACGTTGGAAAGAGGGATGGAATGGACTTGTGTCGTTTGTAGTGAGGATCCGCGAGGATGCCCATCCGGGCACGATGCGCAATGATGCTTATGTGGTTGGCGATAATCTGGAAGAGTATAATGGCTCTACCGGCTACGCAGAGGATATTTACGACCTGGATAACGACAGCAGTACAAACGACAAGATCGGCTATTCCCATTCGGACGCTACCATCATCGCCGCGCGGTCTATCTACGCCGAAAAATTCATTGCCCCGGCGGGCTCGGACAACTGGAGCAAGCAGGGCTTGTCGCTGAAAGCCGGGTCGGATTTCGACTACAGGTTAAAGGTCACAAACGAGACCGATGATAAAAAAACCGGGCTGGTCGTGTATGACACACTGCCCGCAATTGGCGACAAAGGCGTTTTTGGTGAGATCCCCCGCAATTCGGAGTTCCGAGTGCACTTGAGGAATGCCATTGAAGCGCCGAACGGCTATACGGCCTATTATACCACCCAAGAAGTCGTCAATGCCGGCATGGAAAATATGATAAACCAGGAAGAGATTTGGGTTACGGCCAATGAAATAACCGACTGGTCTCAAGTCACAGCTTTTCAGCTGGTGGCAGATGAAGGAACGATGTTGTCTAAGGATTCTCCTTTTGAGGTGCGCATTCCTGCTCGCATTCCTACTGAACTGTCTGCAGAGTCTATGGAAAAGTTAAAGAAAAAAGTGTATCAGGACCAGCAATCCGGCACAATGGCTTATCTGGAAGCGTTTAACACCTTCGGTTATAAGACCGACGGTGAATCCTCCGTGAAGGAATCGAATAACGTCTGGACGCGGATTCCCTTTGCCGGGTTTATAATCAAAAAGGTAGACGGCAAAAGTGGAGCTGCGATCGAAGGGGCGACGTTTACTCTGACCAAAGAGAGTGGGACTGCATATACAGCCACCAGTGACGAAAACGGCTTCCTGGAATTCCGCGACCTGACAGAGGGAACATACACGCTGGAAGAGACCAAAGTTCCCATGGGCTACGTTGAGAACCACAAAAAAATAACAGTGACCATAACGCAAAATGCTGCCACAATGGAGTACAAGGTGGAATTCGAGGATCATAGCGACGAGGCAGGAAATAAAGGCAAACCGCTGTGTATTGAGAATGTAACGAATGATTATGAGCTGCCTGCCACCGGAGGTTTTGGCACCGTTTTGTATACAGCAGGAGGACTTTTCTTGATCGCTGCTGCTTCCCTCCTGTTATATCTCCGCACGAAACGCAAGAGGGAGTAAGCTGTCCTGGTTTGAATGCGTTTCCGCGACCTTCTAAAATATGATCACATTTCATAAGGGCACATCAATCAAAAGAAAGAAGCGGTCCGGCTGCAGCCGGACCGCTCTCACTATGAAAACTATTATTTGTTAATGTATTCCACAAACCGCATGAGGATTGCCGCTACTTCGCCCCGCTTGGCGCTGCCGGTGGGGTTGAGTTTACCGTCCGAGCTGCCCTTCATGAGCCCGGCGTTGCAGGCCCATTCCAGGGCGTCCTTGGCGTAGCCGCTCACGTTTCCGGAGTCGGGGAAGGAAGCGAGGTTCGTACGGCCGGCAGTGTCTACGCCGTAGGCCTTGGCGTAGCGGTACAGGAAGGTTGCCAGCTGTTCACGGGTCACGTCCCGGCCGGGGGCAAAGCTGTTGCCGCCTGTGCCCGTGTTGGCGGGCAGAGTCACGTTGGCGGCGGTAACGTCTTCCTTGGACTCCACCTAATGGACTATTTCCTGTTTTGCGACACAGAATTTGAAGAGCCAATAGCATTTAACGAATCTCTATGCCCAGCTGCTGCCCCAAGGGCGATTTGTCCTTTCACCCAACACGACGTCCTTTTTATGTTGTTCCATTTCACAAGAAAATTAGCTATGATAAAATCACAAAAACAAGGGAGTTGAATTTTATGAACACAGACAAGATTTACGCTGAACAACTGGCCAATGAGTACGCTCCAAAGGAAGCCTCCAAGGTGGTGGCTCTCAAAAAATTGGATGCGAAGGCAAAAATGCCCGCTACGATTTTCGCCTACACCTTCGGCATTCTTTCCGCGCTGGTAATGGGCGCGGGGATGTGTCTTAGCATGGAAGTGATTGGCCCCGGCGGCACAGGCGCCATGGCGGCAGGAGTGGCCATTGGCCTGTTGGGAATAGCCGGGGCCGGCTTAAACTTCCCTGTCTACAAAAAGCTGTTGGAAAAAGGCAAAAGGAAATATGCTTTTGAAATCGTGGAGCTTGCCAGGCAAATTAGCGAAAAGCCGGAATGAGAAAGGGGAGGCGTCTCTTGCGCTGCCTCCTGTTCCCGCCCGGCTGGGTTGTGCTGGCGGCCACCCTGTTGGGCTACGGAGGATTTTTCCTGCTGCTCGTTCCTCGACTGCACCCGGCTGCGGAGTATGCTGTTTATACCTTGTCCGCCTACGCGCTTACGGTAGATATCGCGGCTCTTCCACGGCTAAAGGCTTACATAAAAAAGCGTATCGTCCAGGTTTGTGAGCACAGCCGTATATTGGGGAAAATCCGTAAAACTACCTTTGGGGGAGCATACCTGAACAACCGGGACTTCCGGGTAAATACCGGCCTTTCTCTGGGGATGGCCGTCAATTTTCTATACACGGTTTTCCGAGCCGTCACAGGAATCCTATATGCATCCCCCTGGTTTATCTCCATGGCGGTTTACTATTTTTTGCTTGGTATTCTCCGTGCTTATCTGGTACGCTGCTACAGGCGCCGGCCCCAAAATCCCCTTGCCTATGAGTATCGCTGCTACCAAACAATGGGAAAGCTTCTGCTCCTGTTAAACATTCCCATGAGCGGCATGGTATGTCTTGTGATATTTGAAAACTCCGGATTTGTCTATCCCGGGCTTGTTATCTACCTTTCGGCATTCTATACTTTCTATATGGCCACGGTTTCCGTTATAAACCTATGGAAAACACGCAAAATGGAATCTCCTGTTTTAGCAGCGGCGAAGTTTCTCAATATGGTTTCCGCGGCCATGTCTCTCATGGGCCTGCAGACGGCTATAATCGCCCGTTTCGGTGGGGACGGCACCGGCTTCCGGGTAAAGATGAACAGCATCACAGGCATTGGGGTATGCGCTTTGGCGCTGGGTGTCGCCCTGTACATGACAATAGATGCTCGGAGAAAACTGCGAAAGGTGGGAGGAGCTTGACAAAGCAGGAGAGCAAATATTTTAGCACGGCACTAAAAATGGACAAGGCATTTCTGGAACTGCTGGCAGAAAAGGATTTTGCATACATTACCGTGAAGGAGATCTGCCGGAGGGCTGGTGTGAACCGCTCTACTTTTTACCTGCATTACGAAAACCTGGGCGACCTTCTTAAGGAAAGCGGAGAGCACATCATGGCGGAATTTTTGCAGCATTTCCAGGAAGAAGAGTTTTGCCAAGATATTAAAAATTGCCCTTTGGATGAACTTATCCTCATCACGCCCCGCTACCTTTTTCCTTATCTCTCTTATATCCGGGATAACAAAAAGCTGTTCTGTACCATGGTAGAGCATTCTACTACGCTGGGTTTGGAGAAGGCGTATCAAGATATGTTCCGGCATATTTTTGATCCCATTTTGGAGCGCTTTTTAGTACCTCAAAAGGTTAAGGAATACACCATGATTTTTTATATTTGCGGCATTGTGGCGATGATAATGAAATGGCTGAAGAATGGGTGTCTGGAGACGATGGAAGAGATCGCGCAGATCATTATGAGAAATATTCGTAAGCCAGAGGAATTTTGACTTACCATTGCAATAGTGGGGTACCCGTTTTGGGTACCCCAGCTTTCTTTTGTGCTTTTGCCAAGCCATAAGGATTTTTTGGCTTGACAAACGTACGAAATCGTACTATACTGACATATAGTACGATTTCGTACAAAAGGAGGCTCACTATGGAAACAACAGCCGGTGACCAAATGAAACGCCTGAACCTGCTCACTTCGGAGATCGATGCGGTTTACCACGAAGCCACTTTGAAGTTGGGCTTAACAGACAGTGCTATGATCGTTTTATATACGATGTGTATGTTTGATGGAGATTGCCCGCTGAGCCAGATCATAGAGTTATCCGGATTGAGCAAGCAGACTATCAATTCTGCTTTGCGCAAGCTGGAGAAGGAGGGGGCCCTTTATTTGGAAGCCGATGGGAACCGCAAAAAGCGCGTCTGTTTAACGGAAAAGGGCAGGACGCTGGCGCAGGGTACGGCTCAGCGGCTGATGAAAATGGAAAATGAAGTATTCGCGGCTTGGTCTGTAGAAGATCAGGAAATGTATATCCGGTTAACTCACCGTTTTCTCACCGAACTGCGGGAAAAGGCCAAAGAACTTTAGGCTCATTTCGGAATCCACAGGAAAGGGGAAAAAATTTATGAAAATCCAATTATCCGACCATTTTGGCTACGGTAAGCTATTCCGTTTTACGCTACCCTCTATTGTGATGATGATATTTACCTCCGTTTACGGTGTGGTAGACGGTTTTTTTGTGTCGAATTTTGTGGGCAAAACTCCTTTTGCCGCCGTCAATTTTATCATGCCTTTTTTGATGATCCTGGGTCCTGTGGGGTTTATGCTGGGCGCAGGCGGCAGCGCTTTAATCTCACGAACTATGGGGGAGGGGGATGAGGAAAAGGCCCAACGCCTTTTTTCTCTGCTTGTATATGTCACCATTATTTCCGGCGTGGTCATCGCAGCGGTGGGCATTCTTGTTTTACGTCCGGTGGCTGCATGGTTGGGAGCAGAAGGCGTCATGCTGGAAAACTGTGTGCTGTACGGGTGGATAAATTTACTGGCCATGCCTTTCCTTATGCTGCAATATGAGTTCCAAAGCTTTTTTGTCACCGCAGAAAAACCGCAGCTTGGTCTGGCTGTTACCATAGCTGCAGGTGTGACAAATATTGTGCTGGATGCCCTGTTCACTGCCGTACTCTCTTGGGGGTTAGCGGGTGCAGCAATGGCCACTGCTTTCAGCCAGGTGGTGGGCGGCGTTGTGCCTCTCCTCTATTTTGGACGTAAAAACACCAGCCGTTTACGCCTGTGCAGGACTTCCTTTGACGGCAGAGCCCTTTTGAAAGCTTGTACCAACGGCTCTTCTGAACTGATGAGCAACATTTCTATGTCTCTCGTCAGTATGCTCTATAATACCCAGCTCATCCGCTACGCCGGGGAAGACGGCATTGCGGCCTACGGTGTGCTTATGTATGTGAACATGATTTTTCTTGCTGTTTTTATTGGCTATTCCACGGGAATAGCCCCGGTAGTGGGGTACCATTTCGGCGCGAATAACGAGGACGAATTGAAAAGCCTGTGCGCGAAAAGCCTAACCATCATCCTTTCTTTTTCCATAGCCATGTTGGGCCTGGCCCAGCTGCTGGCAAGGCCGCTTTCTGCCATTTTTGTAGGCTATGACGCCAGTCTTTTTGCCATGACGGTAAAGGCTTTTGGCACCTACTCTTTTTCCTTCCTGTTCGCGGGCATCGCTATTTTTGGCTCCGCCTTTTTCACCGCACTCAACGATGGCCTGACCTCAGCACTTATTTCCTTCCTGCGTACCCTGGTATTCCAGGTAGCGGCAGTACTGTTGTTTCCGTTGCTCTGGGGCATAGAGGGCATTTGGATGTCTATCGTGGCCGCCGAGATTATGGCGGCAGCAGTAACAGGGGCATTCCTGTTGGGAAAACGGAAGAAATTTCACTATTGAGGCTTTTTCGATGGCCCCATCCGCAAATGGCAGCGCACAAAAATAATGGCCCCATAAAACTGCCGGAGACTTTTAAAATACCGGAAAACCGACGCAAAAAGCAGGAAACCTCTCTTTGGTTTCCTGCTTTGCGTACCGCTGTGATGAGCGGCAGGTATTTCATTTTTCTGCGGCAGCTACGCCGTAAAAGAAGGTTGTTACAGTTTTACAAAGGAAAAACAACGTTTCCCCCTAAATTGCGATCCACCAACATACGCCATACTTGTCCAGAACCGTGGCGCAATATTTACTCCATGGCAGCTCGTGAATTGCTTCCAAGACAACACCGCCATCACGCAAAACATCAAAGGCGCGGCGGACATTCTCTTCGGTTCCCATTTCAAACACATTAAAGGTCATGGTTTCCCATTTCATTTTGTGAACAAATTCTATGTCACACGGGTTCTTTGCTTCTCCTATTGCTAAAAAACCTTCGCCATCAACAGATAATTCGCAGTGCTCATAGGCAGTGCCGCTGTCGTTTTTCATTTCAAGGGTTATTTCTGCGCCAAATGCTTTACAATATGTTTTTGCAGCCTCTATACTGTTTTTTACGTAAACTTGAGTATAATTTTTCATATGGATTATCTCCTTTAGCCTTCCGCGTTTTGCCCGCGCTGGACAAGCTCGGCAAAATAGGGGCTGTTCTCCATCAATTCCCGGTATTTTCCCTGGCCAATGATCTGCCCCTCCCGAAAAACGATAAGCCGGTCAAAGCCAGCGACAGAACTGATCCGGTGAGCTATGGCAATGACGGTACAGCCTTTTAATTGTTCCACCAGCCCATGCATCACGGCCTTTTCGGTGATATTGTCCATGGCCGAGGTGGCTTCATCCAAAATCACCAGCTGAGAATTGTTCAGCCAAAGGCGCGCCAAGGCCAGCCGTTGCTTTTCCCCGCCGGATAAGCCCGCGCCCCGCTCTCCAATATCCCGGTCCAGATTTTTTGCGAATTCCGGGAGCAGGGCGTGCTCCAGTGCAGCCCGAAGACGTTCTGAAGAAAATTTTTGCCCAAACGACAGGTTCTCCCTCAGAGTGCCGTGAAAGACAGGCGGTTCCTGGGAGCAATAGAAAATGAACTTGTACAGGTCGTTGAGCTTTAGATATTTCAGCTCTTTCCCATCTAACTTTATGCTGCCGGATGAGTACTTGAGCAGCCCCAACAGAAGCTTAATGAGCGTCGATTTTCCGGAACCGCTTTCTCCTACAAAGGCCACTTTTTCGCCAGCCTTAATATGCATGGTTAAATTTGAAAACAGCAGGTTATTCTCATAGCGAAAACACAAATGGCTGATTTCTATTTCTCCCCGCAGCTTTGTGACTGTCTGGCCCACATTCAATTGCAGGTCATCTTCCTGGCTCAAAAACCGCTGGTAACGGGCAAATGCCGACTTGTCCAGCTTGTATTGCACGAACAGCACATTAAAAATGGCAATTGGCATATAAGCGTTTTCAATGAGCGAGAGCAGCGTCACCACCGCGCCTACCGTTAAGGTATGGGTCTGCCAGGCGAAAACCAGAATTGCCACATCCAAGAAAGCGACCATAAGAACAAAAATAGTGAAAAACGCTTCGTGAATAAGCGTCATTTTTACCTTGGACGAAACGATCGCCTTTTTGGCGCTCGCGGCCTTTTGCAGCTCTGCGGGAAACTGCCGGGCCAGACGGAAAGTCACCATTTCCATAAGGCCCCGTACCAGAAAGTGATTCAACAGTTCTTCGTTGTCAAGAATCTTGTCTTTTATGCGGTAGAGCGATTTGAGCAAAAGGCTTGTAACAAGGAAGATAAAGAAATATCCGAAAATCAAAACGCCGGTTACTAAAGGACTTGCCTGCCAAATAAACCAAATGCTGAATATTACGGTTGGCACCAGTTCCCGGAAGATTTTCAGCCAAAAGCCCTCCAGTATGTTTTGCCCTGCCTGGGCGCCGTTCTCTATCAGCTGTACAAGTTTTCCTGTCCCGGTTTTTTGGTAGGCCAGAAAGCTGATGGAACTGCACTTTTTTAAGGCCAGCAGCTTAAAATCCAGGTAAATATTATGTTTTAGCTTTTCATAGGGATAGTTGTCCACATAATTCATTACATAGTTGACTGCCAAAATTAGGCCGTAAAGAAAAATAGTTCCAAGAGCCAAAGAGCCTTCTGCCAGGCCGTCTACCAGTTTTTGAAAAAAGCCAACCTTGAATATTGCCAGGAAGGAGTTGAAACCTCCCAATAGCAGGCAGACTGCCCACAGTGTCCTGTTCTTTTTTATGACTAGCTTTGTGTCATTCATTTCCTGTACCTCTCTTCTATGAAATGGTTTTTCATAGCGGTACAGCGTCAGCTGCTATTGACGGCACTTCCGTCTGCTCCCAGTACAGCCCAGCCTCCGCTGTACCGGGTTGTTAATTCGTACGGTTGCCATATGGCACACCTCTTTCGTATTTCTTTGTTGTAAATATAGCACAGGTTTTTTCAAGAAGTCAAGGCTATTCCATATTCTGCAGTTCCGGGCTTGAACCCTTCCCGTGATTTGACTATAATAGGGAAGAAACTCGTTGAGAAAAGACGTGGGAAATATTGGTGCCGAGTCCATTGCCGGAAACGGCCTCCTTTCTCTCGCAGCAATGGGGCGGCGCCCCATAAGGATGCTTCTTCCTTTTCTTGTTCATTTCGGGGCAGGCCCGGAGCAATGGGTAGTTTTTTAGTTAATACAGGGTAGAATGGCTTTTTATATGCGTTTATCGCAGAAGGGGGGCAATGGCAATATGGTGAAAATGGCTTTTTGCGATGATGACATCTCAACTCTTGGCGAAATACAGTCCTTCCTGGACCGGTACTGTGAGGAGAAAGGCCGGGAAATAACCTATACGGCCTTTTGCAGTCCGGTGGAATTGCTGGCTGAAATTAAGAAGGGCGTAAAGTTCGATGTGATATTTCTGGATATCCTTATGCCGGGACAAAACGGCATTGAAACTGCGGCAGAAATACGGGAGGGAGACAGCGATGTCAAAATCGTTTTTCTCACTTCCTCGGCTGAGTTTGCCGTGCAGTCCTACCAGGTAGACGCGTATTTTTACCAACTCAAGCCCTTGCGCTGGGAGAGCTTCTTACAGGTAATGGATTCCGTACTGGAAAAATGCTGCTGGGACCGGGAAAACCGGCTTATCTTACGGTGCAAGGGCAGCATCGTCTCCATTGATGTAGGGAGGCTGGAGTTCTGTGAAGTGATACACCGCACGCTGATGCTGCACCAGTCCTCGGGCAAGGTGCTGGAAAGCACCGGTAAATTGGACGAGTTGGAAAACCGTCTCGCCCCTTACGGATGCTTTTTAAGGGTTCACCGGTCCTATATAGTGAACCTGGACTACGTACAAAGTATTTCTTACCGGGCGGTGTCCATGGCAAGCCTTGCGGAGATCCCCATTCCTCGGGGAAAATACAACGAAATCAAGGATGCGTTTTTGGCGTATGCCTTCAGAAACGGGCAGGTGTGGCTATGAACACAGTGCAGATAGTGGTCTCCTTGCTGAATGACGCAGCGGTAAGCATTTTTGGCGGGGTACTTTCTGCAGCCTTCTGCGGCGCTCTGGATACCCGGCGTTGCCGCCTTATCTTCTGGTTGGGAATGGCGCTGATGCTTATCCCTCAGGGAATGGCGTACCTTTTTTTAGACGCGCGGTTTAAAATGGAGATATACCCTCTCATCCTGCATTTTCCCCTGCTTGTTCTCCTGCGCATTCTCACCGGAAAGTGGCTCTGGCCGCTGATCTCCATACTTTCCGCTTACCTGTTCTGCCAAATCCGGCGCTGGCTGGCGCTTTTCTCTATGGCGGTACTCCAGGGAGACGATATGACCCAGAAGCTTACAGAGCTGGTCATCACCCTTCCGTTGCTGTTGCTCTTGCTGCATTTCGCAGCGCCCGCTTTCCGGCAGCTCATGGAGTACCCTGTAAAAAATCAATGCCAGTTCGGTTCTATTTCTGCCATGTACTACGCCTTCGATTATCTCTCCCGAGTCTATACAGACCTTTTGTCTACCGGCGCGCCGGTGGTGGTGGAATTCATGCCTACAGTTTGCGGCGTGGCCTATCTTTGCTTCTTGGCATACGATTCAACCGAAGAGCGCAAGCGGAGTCTGCTCCAGCAGACGCAGGATAACCTTACTCTGCAAATTTCTCAGGCTACTCGGGAGATAAGTTCCCTTCGGGAGTCTCAGGCACAGGCCAGCCGGTACCGCCACGACCTGCGCCATCATATGCAGTACCTTTTGTCCTGCATTGAGAACGGCCGGACCGATATGGCGCAAGATTATATTGCCGGAATATGCGCGGAACTGGAAAGCCAGCGTGTCCAGAGGTACTGCGAGAACGAAACAGTGAATTTGATCCTCTCCGCCTTTGCGGCGCGGGCAGAAAAAGCCGGGATCGCCATGAAAGTTCAAGGAAACTTTCCTGCTGTTTTGACAGTCTCAGATAATGATCTCTGTGTTATCCTTTCGAATGCTCTGGAGAACGCTCTGCACGCATGCCTTCCTCTTGCCGCTTCGGGAAAGCTCTGTGAGATCCAGCTGCGGTTCCATTCTGAAAAAAGAAAGGGGAAGCTGCTTTTTCAGATATCCAATCCTTGTGAAGACGACGTTCTTTTTGAAAAGGGGCTGCCGGTGTCCCGACAGCCGGGCCATGGAATTGGAACCAAGAGCATTTACGCGGTTGTGGAGCGGTATAGAGGCTGTTGTGCCTTCCTTGTCGAGAACGGCCAATTTATCTTGCGGGTGTGCCTGTGATTTTAAGCCGATTCAGTACCTTTTTGGTACGATTCAGGACGAAGGGATCTCTTTTTATTGGAATTTGATTTATGCTATAGTTCGACTTAGTGGCTGCCGGTGCTCACGCGTCGGCAGCACTTCATTTTTTAGAAAGGATATGAGAACCTCATGGAAGAAAAGAACCCTTCAAAGCACAACGAAAAGAGAAGCAAGGATGAAATCATAGAGTTAATAGTGGTGATCATGTTGGGCATCACCGCGTTGCTCACCGCTTGGGGCAGCTGGATCGGCAGCCTGCACGGCGGAAACCAAGCCACCAGCTATACCACAAGTAACAACTTGGCCTCCGAGGGCAACTCCGAATATAATGCCGGAGTCCAGCAGATGAACCAGGATATGTTGTTGTGGAATGATGTCAGCGATATGCAAATGGAGATCTCTTTCGCCCAGGGCAAAAATGATAATGACACGGTAGAAAAGGTGAGTACTCAGCTTTTCTTTAAGCTGGATGAAAACCTTTCGGAACGCATGGCCGAAGCTATCGGCTGGAATTACATGCTCAGCGAGGAAGAAAAATCTGACCCTGTAGGTACAGTACTTGCTTGGCTGGAAAGCGACGAGGCATATACATCGCCGTTCTTTAACGAGGAATATCTTGCAGGGTACTTCGAGACAGCCAATGAGCTGTTGGCCCAGTCCCGGGAAGCACTGGAGGTTGGAAAACAGGCCAATGCCAATGGTGATGCTTACGGCTTAGTGACGGTTATTTATAGCGTGGTGTTGTTCCTGCTTGGTATTGTCAGCACATTTAACAATACCAAGAACAAGATAGCCATTGTGGCGATTTCTCTGGTGGCGTTTCTGTTGGCGACGATTTATATGTTTACAATTCCCATGCCTACGGGGTTCAACCTTGCCAGCTTCTTCACTGGCGGCTAAGGCCGTAGTTAGTTCAAGCCAAAGGAGCGAGAAGCCATGGAAAAACTCAAAAAATTTGTGGAGAGCCGCCTGTTTCAGAACTTCATTCTGGCAGTGATCGCCCTAAACGCGGCAATTATGGGCATACAAACGGCAAAGGACCTCCCGGATGTCGCGCGCCAGGTACTCATTTGTCTCGATAGCGTTTGTCTGTGGATCTTTGTGGTGGAACTGCTTATGAAGCTTATCGTTTACCGGCTCCACTTTTTTCGGGACGGCTGGAATTTATTTGATTTACTAATCGTAATCATTTCGCTGTTTTCGGACCTCAGCTTCTTCTCGGTTTTCCGGATATTCCGTATTTTCCGGGTTATGCGGTCGCTAAGGGCATTAAAAAGCCTGCGGGGTTTTCGGCTGGTGTCAGGACTAAAAGAGCTTCGGCTGATCGTGGAGGCCATAGGGCGCTCTATCCCTGGCATCTTTTGGAGCGGGATTCTGCTTATGCTGGTCTACTATATCTTTTCCATCATGGGAACTACTTTATTCGGCGCCGAGTTCCCCGATTGGTTTGGCTCCATAGGAAGGAGCTTTTACACACTCTTCCAGGTGATGACTTTGGAGAGTTGGTCCATGGGTATCTCCCGGCCGGTGATGGAGATCTTTCCCTGGGCATGGGTCTATTTTGTCCCCTTTGTGTTATGCACTGCTTTTTTAATTATGAATGTGGTGGTAGGCATTGTAGTAAACGCCATCAGCCAAGTAAGCGAGGAGCAGGGACGTACAGAAAGGGAACCCATTGAACCCAACCAGCTTCAGAAAGAGCTTGAGGAGCTGCAAAAACAGCTGGCCCATGTGGAAAAACTTTTAAAGCAAAGAGAAAACCATATATAAGAGCTGCTCCTGACTAGCGATTCGGTACTTTTTCGGTACGATTCAGCCTGTCGCACTCATTTTTTCAAAAAAAGCTTATACTTTATAGTCGTGGCCCGTAAGGCCGCATACATAGACCCAGGAGGACTAATCGGAAATGAAAAAAGCAATCGCATTTTTACTGTCACTGCTGCTCTGCCTATCCTTGGCAGCCTGCGGTGGAAATGGGACTTCAACCTCCTCAGAACTTAGCAGTTCCACGGAACAGTCGGCTCCTGTTTCCGCGGATCCGGAACCTGTTTCTCAACCCGAAGAGGGAACTTGGGCCATATATTGGTACCTCTGCGGCAGTGATCTGGAGAGTAATGGCGGATATGCCAGTACGGACTTGAGCGAGATGATGGAGATCGCTCTGCCGGAAAATGTGACGGTAGTCATACAGACCGGCGGAGCCAGTGAATGGCAGAACGAAGAGATCGACCCCACAAAGCTTCAGCGCTGGGTTTGCAACCAGGATGGGATGAGTTTGGTGGAAGAGGTAGACTCTGCCAGCATGGGCGATGCCCAGACCCTTTATGAGTTTTTGGAATTCGCCAATACCAACTATCCTGCCGACAAGGTGGCGGTCACCTTTTGGAACCATGGCGGTGGTTCGGTAAGCGGCGCCGCTTTTGATGAGCTCTATGACATGGATTCCTTGGATCTTAACGAGATGTATCAGGCCTTTCAAGAGGTCTGGCCCGCCGATACGGCAAATCCTGCTTTGGAGCTGGTGGGATTCGACGCCTGCCTTATGGCCACTATTGACGTGGCGGCTGTATTTCAAAACTTTGCCAAGTACCTGGTGGCATCTGAAGAGGTGGAGCCTGGAAACGGCTGGCTTTACTCCGGATGGCTGCAAGAGCTGGCTCAGAACCCGGCTATGGATGGCGGCAGCCTGGGTACGGCCATTTGCAACTCCTATTACGAAGGCTGCCAGGAGGTAGGTACAGAGGAGCAGGTAACTCTTTCTGTCACAGATTTGACAAAGCTTGCCCCGCTGCTGGAAGCTTATGAAACCTTTGGCCAAGAGGCCTTTGTTGCCGCCGCTGCGGATCCGGGATTTTTTGCCGAGCTGGGCCGTGTTGCCGCTCAAAGCGAGAATTATGGCGGCAATACTCGGGATCAGGGTTATACCAACATGGTGGACTTGGGCCATTTGGCTCGGAAGCTGGCTTGGATGCTGCCCTCTGCACAGGGGATTTGTGATGCCTTAGCCGATTGCGTGCTCTACCAGGTGGGGGGGCCGTACCGTTCGGAGGCTACAGGATTGAGCTGCTACTATGTTTACGATGGCGACATTGAGAATTTTAACGGTTATGCCGCCCTGGGTACCGGTCAGGCATTTAAACAGCTGTACTCCTACGGCCTTACGGGCGAGCTTACCGAGGGTGGGGAAGAGTACCTGGCTTCTTTGGATATTGAGGAACTGCCGGACATTATTACGCTGTCGGACATGGGTTGGGAAGGCGCATCCTTAGACTTGGAGGAGGACGGGACTTCCTTCCTGGAGCTGGGCGCTCAGGCCAACAAAGTGCTGGCGAGCGTTGGTTTTTCCCTGTTCCGTGTAGACGAAGAGAACGATATCATGTTGCTGCTGGGAACCGATAACGATATACTTGCCGATTGGGAAAACGGAATTTTTCGCGACAATTTCCGAGGAGTTTGGGGAGCTATTGATGGGCATCTTGTATATATGGAGCTTTCCTTCGAAGGGGAAGGCTATAACCTCTATTCAGTGCCCATCCTGCTCAACGGCCAGGCGTATAACCTTCAGGTGGCCTATGATTTCTCCGGTGAGACATGGAGCATTTTAGGCGCCTCCCCCGGGTTGGAGGAGTCCGGCATGGCCAGCAAGGAGATGCGGCTCCTTCAAGAGGGCGATGTGATTACCATCCTGTGGAAGATGTCGTCTCACAGTGGAGATGACGATTTTGAAACCTATACGGTGGAAGAAATTACCGTCACAGCGAGCACTTCCTTCGGAGAGGCCTCCTTACCGGATGGCAGATATGCTATGGTTTTTGAAATGAAAGACGCTTTGGGAAATTATGCCTATTCGGAGGCAGTAACTTTTGACTGTGCCAATGGGGAAATCACGACTTCTGTCTATTAAACTTTCCTTGTGTAGGGAGGGTTTTGAGCAATCCTGCTGTCTTGAGTACAACATCGCCGGAACTTCTAAAGGTTCCGGCGATGTTGATATATTTCCCATAAGTTAATCTTCGCTTGTTTCGATAGCAGCATCCTCATATGCTGCCCGAATATAGTTGTTAGGGGAAGGTTTGGGCCGAAAAGGTGTAAGGAAATATATGAGGTCTGAAGCTTACTATTGCACCTCATAAATAGAGAAAGCCCCTTGCGGTTTGGCGATCGGGCAAGAGGAACGGGGGTTTTAAAAGGGCAGAAGCAGGATGCACGCTCCTCCGGCCAAAAGGCTGGCCGAGTTGCCGGCCAGAGCGTACAAGAAAGCGCGTCTGTCGGAATGTTCCTTCAGCAGGAGCCCAAACAAAACGGCTTCCACCATAAAGATCAGAACTTCGGCGAATGCGTAAAACAGCAGCATGATCGTGTTGGAGTAGCTGCCATTTACAGAAGATTCCCCCAGAAACAGCAGGTTCAGGCCCACCTGGGTGATGAGGTTAACAATGACGAAAGCCTGCCAGCTGCTCTTGCTTCGGTAGCCAAAAGCAAAGAACACAAGGCCCTCTATGAGCAGTGTCAACAAAATGCGCAGCCCTACCAGCACCGGCGTGCGAAAGAGGGAGGTCCCCGGCTTTAAGGCCTTGCTCCCAATATCTAAAACAAAAAGGGCGTTATATTTTTGGACGGCGCCTTCCGGGAACGGGCAGGAAAAGCATTTTTCCGGCAGCTCCACCACAAGCTGTGCCTTTCCCAAATCGGCTTCACTGAAACCGTGAGAGCGAAAGAAGCGGTAGTAGCTTTCCCAGCCGCGGCTGTCATCTTCGCAAAGGTACACAGGTCCGTAGTTTCTGCCATCCGGGTATTGTACGGAAAGCTTTAGGCCCTTTGGGGCGTTGCTGACCAGCACTGTGAAACAAGGGGGCTCCGCCGCGTTAGCGGAAGCCAGAACCGGGAATGCTGCCAGCAACAAAAGCGCCAAACAGAGAGAAAAAAAGCGCTTTCCTGTTTTTTCCAAAATGGACCTCCCCTTTCTGTAGGTTTATTTACTCAAAAGCTGGTTTGTAAAAGCAAGAATGAGAGACTTGGTTGTTCAAATTTTCGGAATTATATTTCTTTCAATTATAGGATGCCTGAATTTGGCTGTCAAGAGATAGGAAATCCGGAAAATTGTGTAAAAAATTTATTTGTCTTGCGCAAGAGCTTACTCTTGCGCCTTAGAAAATGATCTTGTATAATATTTCTAAAAGAGCAGTTTGTTCCTGTGCTGGGAGGGGAATGCAGCATTAAAAGAATATGGTCTTTCCGGCAGTTGTTGCTTACTGGCGTGGTTTGTATTGCCTTGCCTTTGGCAGTGTTGCTTATTTTCAATTCCATTTATTCCATACGGACATTTAACGAGAGGCTGGCAGAATCGAACCAGCGCACAGTAGACGCCTGTGCCAGGCAAATTGAAGATCAGCTTGCCGCGGTAGATGAAGCTATGACTGCGGTGGTAGCCAGAAATGTAGATTTTATCACGCTTTCGGGTGGGGCTTCCAGCTTGCAGGCCCATCTTTCCGCCTTGGCGTTGTACGGCCAGTTAAAGCCTATTATGCCTTCCTATTCGGCGGTAGGTGCCTTTTTCCTTTACAGTGTTCCCAGTAAAACAGAAAGAGACATGTTCCGCGATAATTTTACTTACCCAGAAAAGGTAGAGCTGCGCCAGTTTGTCCGTGAGGCGGTGAGCAAGGATGCTATCACCATGAAAATGGGCTGGCGGTGGGCTCGGGTAGGGGGAGAGGCCTATTTGTTCCGTTTTTTTGGCGGCAGGGGTACTTACTTGGTGGCAATGGCTCCTCTAAACCTGCTGTTAGATTCCACAGAATGGAAGCTGGAACAGGAGGCGGTGGCTGCTTTCACCACACTGGAACATGTTCCCCTGACTCAGGAGAATTTTATTGCAGAGCAGCATATTGACTTAGAAGGCGATTACAGCAGCTATTTTCTTTCCGGTTCCCCGAAGCAGTATATGATTATTGGCAGGCGTTTGGAAAACGCCGACTGTAATTTGGTATTTTTGGTAGGAGGGTCTGGGTATTTGGAAAGCCTGGACTCTATTCAAAACGGGCTTTTGGCTTTTTCTTTGCTGGCTGTTCTGGCTCTCCCTTTTTTGATGCTCTGGCTGAACCGACTGCTAATAAAACCAGTGGGGCAGCTAAAGGTTACCATAGAACGCATCCACGGCGGCGATTTAGAAGCGCAAGCTCCTACAGAAGGGCAAGTGTTAGAATTCCGCCAGGTAAATGAAACCTTTAATACCATGATGGGGCAAATCAAAAAGCTAAAAATAGAATCTTACGAAAAGGAATTGGAAGCCCAGAAGGCCCAGCTGCGGTATCTGCAATTACAAATACGCCCTCATTTCTTCTTGAATGGCCTAAAGGGCCTGTATGCTATGGCCCAGCAGCAGGAATACAGCAAAATGCAGCAGATGATCGTGGCTTTTACCCGGCATATCCGCTATATTTTTCAAGATAATCTTTCTTTTGTCCCCTTGGAAAGAGAGCTTGACCATGTGCGAAATTATGTGGAGCTGCAGGCTTTTGTGGCCGCTCATCCTCCGCGGCTCTCTATCAGCGCGGACTCGCGGCTGATGAATTTCCCTGTTCCGCCCCTTTCCATACAGACCTTTGTGGAAAATTCCATAAAGCACAAGGAAGATCCGGACTTTGCCCTGGAAATCGACGTGAAGGCATCGTTACTAAGGAGCGAGGGCCAAAGGTATATTGACCTTACGGTCAGCGATAACGGCAAGGGTTTTTCGGACGAGATCCTCCAAGAAATTAACAGCAGTTCCAGCGAAGTCTATACCAGCCGGCATGTAGGGCTGAACAATGTAAAAAACAGAATAAAGCTCCTTTATGGCGAGGGGGTTATGTACGCTTTTTTCAATACAGACCCCGGATGTGTTTCCGAAATATTGATCCCTGTAGAAGAAAAGGACCTGGATTCTCCAAAGGAGGGGGGAGCGGCTGAATGAATGTATTGGTGATTGACGACCAGCCCGAAGTGGTACGAGGGGTGATCAGCGGGGTGAATTGGGAACGGGCGGGAATTGCCCAGGTGTTCCCGGCCTATAGTGTAAAAGAAGCAAAAAGCATTTTTCTGAGGGAAGCCATAGATGTGCTGCTGTGCGATATTGAAATGCCTCCGGAAAACGGGTTCCAGCTGCTCCGTTGGGCGCAGGAGAGAAAGCCGGATGTGGCCTGCATTTTTCTTTCTGCTCATGCAGAATTTTCTTACGCCCAGGAGGCGGTAAAGCTGGGCAGCTACGACTATATTTTGCAGCCCGCCCCTTATGAAGAAATCGAGGAGGCTTTGCGCCGAGTAGCTGGGAAAGTGCGCGAAACTTCCAGGCTTCGTCACTATTACCAATATGAAGATTACCGCAGCGCTTCGGAAAATGAGGTGAGGGAAGAAAAAGGAAAGCCGCATCCGGTGCGTCAAGCTATGGAATATATTCGCCGGAACTTAGACACGGAACTGAGCCGGACGCAAATAGCAGAAGCCATTTATTTAAATCCAGAATACCTTTCCCGGCTTTTTAAGCGTGAGACCGGCGGTTCTTTAAGCGATTACATTTTAGCGGAAAAAATGCGTACTGCCCAGGCGCTGCTGGCAGATACCGGCATCCCGGTGAGCCTGGTGGCCGTCAAGGTAGGATATTCTAATTTTTCTTATTTCTCCCAGGTATTTAAAAAGTATACCGGTCTTTCGCCGGGAGAATATCGGGCGCGACATAAAAAGCAGTTGGAACCATAAATATTTGAATATAGGGGAGACGCCTCCTGCAAAAAGCCATCCAGCCTGCCAGAACGAATTTCGGGTTGGCTGGCTTTTTAGAGAATTGGAAGAAAACCGAAAGTTTTGACTTTTGATTTGTGCCTTTCAAATGCAAAATTATATTCATTTTAAGAGTATATGTATCTTTTGTATTCTAAAAAGGAAATTCTCTGTTCTTCTTCTCTTAGAAATGGAGCCTGTTTTACCTTGGAAATTGAATAATCAGAGGTGTGATCTTGCAAATTTCGAGAAAAAAGTCACGTTTTTAATAATCTGTGTCACAATTTTTACAGAAATATGAAGAAAAATCCTTTATATTATTGGGTATCCAAAGGCTTTTGGAGCTTTGGAAAGAAAAATATGGAAAGGAATGTTTGAATCGTGTCAAAGAGAATTTTGGCGGTATTGATGGCCGCCCTTCTGGTCCTTTGCCTGGCGGCTTGCGGTGGCGATGGGGCCGGCTCCACTCCGGCTTCCAGTGGGAAAACCGAAAGTTCCACAGCAGATGAGGGCGGAAGCGAGAGCGAGAGCAGTTCTGAGGCTGTAAGCACCGCTGGAGAAGACCTGCGTGAGTCTGAACTGGTTACCTTGGATATTGTGACCATGGCCTCCGGCAAAGAAGAAAGCGGCATTGCCCAAGTAGAAGAAGAAATGAACAAGATCTTAGAAGAGAAATTCAATGTAAACGTCAACTTGACTTTCCTGCCCTTTGGCAGCTACGCGGAGCAGACTACTTTAATGCTCTCTTCCGGCGAAGGGGTAGACATTATGGCGGTTTATATGGTTCCGTATGCTTCCTGCGCTACCAGTGGTCAAATTCTGCCTATCGATGATCTGTTGGAGCAATACGGCCAGGGCATTATTGAACAGCTGGGCTGGGATATGATCAACTGCGGCCGGGTAGACGGTGAACTGTATGGCCTTACCCAGGGACGTGATCTGGCTGCCTCTCAGGGATTTGCCTACCGGTTGGACCTGGCAGAAAAATATGACCTGAAGATGGATTCGGTAAAGACTTTGGAAGACCTTCACACCGCCTTGGCCACTCTGAAAGAAAAAGAGCCCAATGTATGGCCTGTGGCTGTATCTGCCGGTGAAAATATCCGTAACTGGGACTGGGACTCTGTAGGCGATGAAATGGTAAACCTGGGCGTTCTGGCCAACCATGCTCAAGACACTACTATTGTCAACCTTTACGAAACCGACCAATATAAAGATCTGGTCACCACCATGTACAACTGGATGCAGGAAGGCTTGATCCAGGCCGACGCCGTGAATACCACCGAAACTGCCTCCACGCTCTTAGAGGCCGGTACTGCCTTCGGTTACTTCACGAACCTGAAGCCCTATTATGCGGAAGAGAACAACCCGAACCTGAACAACAAGATTGGCACCATCGATCTTTTGCCTGCCCTGACTACTACGGATCGCGTTACCATGGCGCTGTGGTCCATTGCCGGTTCCACTGAACATCCGGAGGCTGCTATGAAGGTCCTGAACGAGCTTTACAGCAACCCAGAGCTTTCTAATATTTACATGTATGGTGTAGAGGGCGTACATTACAAGGTAGTGGAAGAGGGCGCCGTGACCAACGGCCAGGATGTAATCACCTTTGCCGACGGCTTGGATGCTACCACGACTACCTACCGTAAGAGCGGCACTTGGCTGCAGCCTAACCAGTTTATCGGCGACATCTGGGGTACCGACCTTCCCCATGATTATTGGGATGCCACCCGCGATTTCAATAATAATTCCGATAAATCCGCCGCTTTCGGCTTCTCTTTCGACGCCACAAAGACTGCTAACGAGATCACTGCTTGCACCAATGTGGTAAACAAGTATCACAAGGCCCTGGTGTGCGGTGCATTGGATCCTGCCGAGACTCTGCCGAAGTTCAATCAAGAATTGAAAGATGCAGGCATTGATGCCATCATCGCGGAAAAGCAGGCTCAATTAGATAGCTGGCTGGCCGAAAATAAATAATTTTTAGCTTCAAAAGCTTACCCTTCCCCCTGAAAAGGGGGCATGGGCATCCATAAAACAAAAAGGTTTTATGGATGCCCATGCCCTCTTGGACTACCCAAGTTGGCGCGTGGAAACTTGAAAAAGGAGATGGCAACCATGCCGACAAAATCTGCCGCGCTGGAGCAGGAAATGAAGCTGCGTTCTGCGGCGCCTAAAAAACACCGGCGTTTTCTTCGTTATTTGCCCCTTTACCTGATGTTCCTTCCAGGAGCGCTGTACCTGTTCATGAAAAATTATTTGCCTATGAGTGGGTTAATCATCGCTTTTAAAAAGGTTAATTGGCGCAAGGGCATTTTAGGCAGCGACTGGGTAGGACTGAGCAACTTCACCTATCTGTTTAAAACAAAGGATGCCTTTAATATCACGCGGAATACTCTGCTATATAATGTGGTATTCATTGTGTTGGGCACGGTCATTGCCATTACCATTGCCATATTACTCAATGAGATTAGGCGGAAAGCCTTGAAACAGATCTATCAAACCGTCATTTTGCTACCCTATTTGATTTCTATTGTGGTAGTGAGCTATTTGGTGTTTGCTCTGCTCAGTTCGGAAACTGGTTTTGTGAACCACACCATATTGGCTGCTTTTGGAAAAGAACCTGTTTCCTGGTATACCGAGCCCAAATATTGGCCATATATCTTGGTGATTGTACATATTTGGAAAACCTTTGGCTACGATTGTATTCTGTATTACGCCACTTTGGTAGGCATTGACCATAGCTACTATGAAGCGGCGGTGATCGATGGCGCCAACCGCTGGCAGCAGGTGGTGCATGTGACGCTACCCAGCTTGTTGCCTACGATTATCACGCTGACGATCATGGCTATCGGCAAAATTTTCTATTCCGATTTCGGCCTTTTCTACCAGGTTCCTATGGATTCCGGTCCTCTGCTGGATGTGACCAGCACTATCGATACCTATGTTTATCGCGGTTTGATCCGGCTGAACGATATTGGTATGTCCTCCGCCGCAGGCTTTTACCAGAGTATCGTCGGTTTTATCTTGGTACTGTTGGCCAACTGGAGCGTTAAGAAAATAGGCGGCGAAGAAAACGCCCTTTTCTAAAAACTGTGGAAAGGAAGAGAAACTGATATGGTTGAAAAAAATAAGAGTTTCCAGGTAGTGGCAAATGCCGTCATGATTTTTCTGTCGCTGTGCTGCATCCTTCCCTTTGTTCTGCTGATCATGTCTTCCATTACCGATGAAAATGAGTTGATCCGCAATGGGTATTCTCTTTTGCCCTCTCAGCTGAGCCTGGACGCTTACCGGTATATGTTCAAAAGCGGCGGAAAAATCTTCAACGCCTATTTGATGACCATTTTTTCCACAGTAGTGGGAACTTCCTGCGGGCTTTCCATGACTGTGCTTATGGCCTATTCTCTTTCCCGCCGGGACCTGCCAGGCCGCAATGCCATGGCTTTCTATGTGTTCTTTACTATGCTCTTTAACGGTGGCTTGGTGCCTACCTACATCATGTACACCCGTTATATTCCCATAAGCAATACGCCCTGGGCGCTCATCATACCCTCTTTGCTGGTAAATGCCTTTTATGTGATCATGATGCGCACTTATTTTACCACCAATATCCCCGAGGCGGTCATTGAGGCCGCAAGGATCGACGGAGCGGGAGAATTTCGGGTGTTGTTAACTATCGTGCTTCCTATGAGCGTCCCCATGATCGCTACCATGACCCTGCTGATTGGTTTGGCCTATTGGAACGACTGGAAAAATGGCCTGTATTACCTCCAGCAAAATAAGAGCCTTTATAGCATTCAGGTGCTGCTGAACGACATGCTGCGGGATGTGCAGGCGTTGAAGAGCGGTATGGATGCAGCCGCCGCTGCGGAAATTGCCGCAACTATGCCCAGCACAGCCATAAAAATGGCCATTGCCGTGGTAGGCGTACTTCCCATTTTGATCGTGTATCCCTTCTTCCAGAAATATTTTGTGAAGGGCATCACTATTGGTGCGGTGAAAGGCTGAGCCTTCTAAAGAAAGTTCAAATTTCTTGCTGTCAAACAAATAGAAAAACCTGCCTTTAAGGGGCTTAATAAAAAATCAAAGCGACCCATCTGTTCGCATGGGCCGCTTTGATTTTTCTGTGGAGATAGCCTTGTGGGACGCCACTTTGACGTTTGTTATAGCAGCAGTTGGTGCAGATGGGGGAAAAGCTCAATGCTGCGCTTTAAAATGCCTTTTAAGTGAGCAATGGTAATGCCATAGTTGGTGAAGGGAACTCCGGCGTCCTGGGCACATTTTTGCCGGTACAGCACTTCCCTTTGGGGCAGCATACAGGCTCCGCAGTGAATGATCAGCCGGTAAGGGGAAAGGTCCTCCGGAAAACCCAGGCCGGAGGAATATTCCAACTGCAGCTCTTTTTTACTGTATTCCCGCAGCCATTTGGGAAGCTTCACCGTGCCGATATCGTTGCATTGCCGGTGATGAGTGCAGCCCTCGGAGATGAGTATTTTGTCGCCGTCTTGCAGAGTGTCAATGGCGGCCACACCTTTTACCGCAGTCTCTAAAAAGCCTTTGTAACGGGCCATCAGAATAGAAAAAGAGGTCAGGGGAATTTCCTTGGGGGTGTCTCGGTTTACCTGAGCGAAAGCCTGGCTGTCGGTGATCACCAGGGCAGGGGGAACTGCCAGCTTGCGGAAGACCTCCGGCAGGCCTGTTTCTTTGACAACTAAAGAACAGGCCTCCGCGTCTAAAATGTCCCGGATTGTCTGCTGCTGAGGCAGGATCAGCCTCCCTTTGGGTGCGGCGCTGTCAATAGGGGTTACCAGCACCACCAGGTCGCCGGGAGAAAGCAGGTCCCGTACCAGCCTTTGGTTTTCTGCTTCCGTTTTTGTAAGCTGCCCAATCCGCTCTTTTAAAAATTCCAAATTCAGCTTTTGCAGGGCGCTGACAGCAATTTCATGCTCTTCTAAGGGGAGGGGGGGCACAAGCTCACATTTGTTATAGGCCACCAAATAGGGAATATCCTTTTCCTGGAACAGAGCGATCATTTCCTCGTCGGCAGGAGTCTTTCCTTGAAGGGCGTCTACCACCAGAACGGCACAGTCGGCCCGGTTTAGGATTTGCCTGGTCTTTTTCACCCGCAGGTCGCCCAGTTCCCCTTCATCGTCAAAACCAGGGGTATCAATGATCAGTACCGGACCCAGAGGCAGGAGCTCCATGGCCTTGGAAACAGGATCTGTAGTGGTGCCTTTTACCGGGGAAACTACAGAAAGCTCCTGGTTGGTCACTGCGTTGACCAGACTGGATTTCCCCACGTTTCGCTTTCCGAAAAAGCCGATGTGCAGCCTTTCCCCGTTGGGGGTATCGTTTAATCCCATAATATATTTCCTTTCTTAGAACCGGAAATCCCGGCTGCCTGCTTCTATTTTTTTCAAATTCTCGGAAGCGATTTGCTTTACTTTTTCTTTGGGAATATTTTCCATTTCACGTTCGATGAGAGCTTCTCCGATTTTCCTGGTTTCCGGGGAGGCGTAATCTATCAAATATTCTTTTAGGGTCATCAGAGCGTTGGGATGACAGCAGTTTTGGATTTGCCCGCTTTTACACAGGCTCATAAACCGGTCGCCGGTGCGGCCTTCCCGGTAACAGGCGGTGCAGAAGCTGGGAATATACCCCAACTCCATCAACCAGCGCACTACTTCGTCCAAGGTGCGTTTGTCGCTAACGTCGAATTGCTCGGAATTTTCCTCTTCCGGTTCCGGCTCGGAATAGCCGCCCACACTGGTGCGGGAAGCCCCGCTTACCTGAGAAACGCCCAGCCGCAGTACCTTTTCTCGCACTTCCTTGCTTTCTCTGGTAGAAATAATCATGCCCGTGTAGGGAACGGAAACGCGGATGCAAGCGCAAATTTTGGCAAAGATATCATCGCTGATGCCGTTGTCGAATACATTGGGGTCAATATCATCAGCGTGCTTAATACGAGGCACACTGATGGTGTGGGGGCCAACTCCATGGACGGCCTCTAAATGCTCTGCATGCATCAAAAGACCGGCAAATTCATATTTATAAAGCTCTAACCCAAAGAGTACCCCAAGGCCCACGTCGTCGATGCCGCCCTCCATAGCCCGATCCATGGCCTCGGTATGGTAGGCGTAGTTGTGCTTGGGGCCGGTAGGATGCAGGGATTCATAGCTTTCTTTGTGATAGGTTTCCTGGAACAGGATATAGGTTCCAATACCGGCTTCCTTCAGCTTCCGGTAGTTTTCCACGGTGGTGGCGGCGATATTTACATTGACCCGACGAATGGCGCCGTTTCTATGCTTGATAGAGTAAATAGTGTTAATGCATTCCAGAATGTATTCGATCGGGTTGTTTACCGGATCTTCGCCGGCTTCAATCGCCAGGCGCTTGTGTCCCATATCCTGCAAAGCGGTAACCTCCCGCACCACATCCTCCTGGGTCAGCTTTTTTCTGGCGATGTGCTTATTTTTCAGGTGATAGGGGCAGTAAACGCACCCGTTGACGCAGTAGTTGGAAAGGTACAGCGGAGCAAACATCACAATGCGGTTGCCGTAAAAATCTTTCTTGATCTGCTCTGCCAAGGCATAGAGCTCCTGGATTTTTCCCGGGATTTCACAGGCAAGCAGAACAGATGCTTCCCGGTGGCTCAGGCCCTTGCGCAGCTTGGCTTTTTCCAGGATGCTGTCGATGAGTTCCACATTAGTCTTGTTTTCTTCCGCATATTCCAGGGTAGAAAGAATTTCTTCGTGAGAGATAAATTCCTCGGCTTTTAAAGATTTTGGATCATACATATTGCGTTTCTTCCTTTCTTGTGGGTCAGAAAAGCTTCTTACCCGTCAGTGAATTTATAATTTGTAAACCAATTTCCTTTTGATAAAGGAAAAGGTTCATTGCATGAGGCTGTCGCCTCTGGAAGGAGAAATTTCATACCCGATCCGGGAAAGGCTTTCCTTCAAAAGGTTTAAGCTTTCGGCGGCTTCCGCGCCGGAATGCAGTTTATTATCGTAAAGGACATATTTCTCCCGAGCGCCTGCAGGGGAGAGGTTTGGCATGACCACATTGGCGCCATGCAGAATACCCTGCTCTCGACCGCCCTTCATCAGAGTGCCCAGCGCCGTGGTGGCGGGCAGCAGCACTTTTGGCAGCAGCAGGCGTGTGACCGAAAGCAAAAACAGGGTCAATTCTCCCGAACCGTTGGGGTATTCCCGGAAAGGTGTGTTTTTTTGGGAGAGAAAGGGACCAATCCCCACCATGTGTGGCTGGAATTCTTTTAAAAATAAGAGATCACGCACTAGGTTTTCGATGGTTTGGAAGGGAGAACCTACCATGAACCCGCATCCGGTCTGAAAGCCCACTGCCCGTAGCTCCCGAAGACAGGACATTCTGGTTTTTAAAGAAAGCTCTGGAGGGTGCAGCCTTTCGTAGTGGGCAGCAGTGGCGGTTTCGTGACGGAGCAGGTAACGGTCGGCCCCGGCGGCGAAAAGCCTTTCGTAGCTTTCCCGACTCCTTTCTCCCACAGAAAGGGTAACAGCGCAATTGGGGAAGTTCCTTTTTATGTGGGAAACTATAGAGCACAGTCTATCGTCGGTAAACCATGGGTCTTCGCCGCCTTGTAGAACAAAGGTACGGAAGCCAAGGGAAAAACCGGTTTCGCAGCAGGAAAGGATATCATCCTCTGTCAGCCGGTACCGTTCCGCATTCCGGTTGCTTTTTCGAATGCCGCAATAGTAGCAATCGTTTTTACAGAAGTTGGTAAATTCGATGAGCCCGCGAATGAAGATTTGCTTTCCATAATGTTTTTGGCAAAGAGCCTGTGCTTCCCCTCGAAGGTACTCTGAGATCTCCGCATCCCTGCCGGAAAGGAGCCGAAAAAGCTCTTGTTCGGAAAGTTCATGGGTTTTAACCAGCTTCGCTGCTAGCTCCATTTTTTCGTCCATTGTTTGCCCCCTTGGGAAAATAGGTGAGAAACGGTCTTTTTCGATCTCTTAAAAAATAGCATTTGCGGCTTTCATAGCAGAATTCAAGAAATGTTATCCTTTTACGGCAGAATAGGCAGTTTTGGAGCTGACCCCAGAAAGTTTACCAACCTTGCCGGAAAGAGCGGAGATCACATCCTGGGGGGCATCTACCGCTATGCTGATAACGCTGAGGTTTTTCTGACGGTAGGGAATTCCCATACGGCCAATAATATATTCCCGGTACTCGTGTAAAATTTCGTTTAAAGCTTCTACAGAGTCTTCCTCTTCTACCACAATTCCCACTACGGCGATTCTGGTTTCCATAAGCGTCCTACTTTCTCAATGAAAAATGCCGTACCCCAAACAAGGTACGGCACAAAAACCAAAAAAGGTTATTTATAAAATTGCCGAACCTTCCGCCTCAAATTACATTTTTGGTGTCAGGATACAACTTAATTCTAGCATAAGAGGAAGAAAAAATCAAGAATAATTCTTCTTTTTGTAAATTTATTTTTCGGCCGATCCTTTTCGAGTAAAGGAGAAACCAAATTAAGAATTCCTCCCAAATATTTCGAACTTCAAGGGCCGAGGAATAAATTTTTTAATAGCCTCCTGCAAATCTTCGTCCGGGTCAAAAACTACTAAAGTCTTCCCGGTCTTTGTACTCTGCACAATCATGAACCAAGAGTTTTCATAGGAGGAAGAGGCAGCGGCGAAAATGCGGGTGTCAAAGGAACGGTTTTTTAACCGAGACTCATTTTTTTTGTATTCGCCAATGTCTTCGGTACTGCTGCATTCAAAAGCAGTCAATCGTTTGCGGGAAGCGCGATTCATAATTTTATCTATGGCAATATAGCCGTTTGTAAGGCTGTATTCATATTCTAGAAGTCGGGTACATAAAAGCTTGTAACCGCCGAACACCAAACCGGCAACAGCCAACATACCGAACGTCAATAAACCAAATTGCATGCTTAAAAGCAAAAGAATGGGAGTTAAAAGCAGAATACCCAACACAATACCTGCAATGATAAGGATATCTATCGATTCCATTTTTTTCTTTACCATGCGTTCAATAAAAACGTCGCCCATTTTGTTACCCAATCCTTTCTTCCGCTGGCCTGATGATGAAAATTTTGATTTTACAATTATATCATAGAGGTAGAATGAATTCAATGAATCTTTTATGAATCTTATCAAATTCCCTTTTTCGGTTTTGAAAAGGCAGAAAATTACTTGAAAATTAGATGTTATTGTGATATGATAACTCCAAACGCTGGGAAGAAGGAAAGTAGTTCCATGTAGCACGGCCAGAGAGCAAACGCCGGCGGCTGGAAGCGTTTGTGCGGAGCGCATGGAAAGAAGTTCCCTTTGGAGCGGCAGAGTTGAACGTACCAAGCTTTTTTAATATGCTTTGGTCTTCTTGTAGGCTCTGACGGTGCGGCGCCGTTATAGGCTGTGAAAGGGCAGGCTGTTTGGAATATGCTTGCTGAAATTGGGTGGTACCGCGTAGCAGTTTGGCTTCGCCCCAAGCATTTGGGGGGAAGCTTCTTTTTATGTTATTTGAGAAGGATTCCCCGAAACCTTTATCGAAGTGAAGTATAGAAAGGAAGAGAGAGATGAACGAAAAAATCCAGGCTCTGAAGCAAAGCTTTCAGCAGGAGCTGGAAAATGCCAAAAGCAGCGAGGCCGTAGAAAAGCTGAGGGTGGCTTACCTGGGGAAGAAGGGGGCTGTCACAGAGCTTTTAAAAGAGCTGAAAGATGTAGCCGGCGAGCAAAAAAAGGAGATGGGCCAGCACATCAACCAACTGAAGCGGCAGGTGGAAGAAAAAATTGCGGAACAGGTGGAAAAGATTCGGGCGGAAGAAGAGGAAGCTCAAATTGCCGCTGCGGAACAGTACGATGTTACGCTGCCGGTTTCAGAAGAGGTAGGGTCTTACCATCCCATTACTTTGGTCCAAAGGGAATTGGAAGAAATTTTCGCTTCTATGGGTTTTACCATTGAGGATTTTAAAGAGATCGTTACCGATTACGAATGTTTCGAGGCAGTAAATATTCCTAAGGACCACCCGGCCAGAGACATGCAGGATACCTATTATTTGGAAAACGGGCAGCTGTTGAAAACTCATACCTCAGCGGCCCAAAATGCCATTATGCGAAAATATGGAGCGCCTCTTCGGGCTATTTTTCCCGGACGCTGCTTTCGCAACGAAGCCACCGATGCCTGCCATGAAAATACATTCTTCCAAATGGAAGGCATTATGATAGATAAAAACATCTCTATTTCCAATTTGATCTATTTTATGAAAACCATGCTTTCCCAGGTGTTCCAGCGAGACATTAATGTGCGGCTGCGCCCAGGCTTTTTCCCATTTGTGGAGCCGGGCTTTGAAATGGATATCTCCTGCTTAATCTGCGGGGGCGAAGGCTGCCCCTCTTGTAAAAATTCCGGTTGGCTGGAGCTTTGCCCCTGCGGGATGATCCACCCCAACGTGCTGAAGGCCGGCGGCATTGACCCGGAGGAATATACCGGCTTCGCTTTTGGCTTGGGCCTCACCCGTCTGGTTATGATGAAATACGGGGTTAAAGATATTCGGGATTTGAACAGCGGGAATTTAAAGGCGCTATCCCAGTTTACCCATGAGTGAGACTACTGTGGCCAAGGGAAAATAGAACTCTGTTTTTGGCTGGATTATGCCGGCCGGAAATCACAGTCTGAAGAATATTTTCCGCGATAAAAAAGCGGAAAAGGAGGAAATTGACATGTTGATATCAATGAATTGGATCGGCGATTTCGTCGACCTTTCTGGGTTGGATTTGGAAGCGCTGATCCACCGTTTTACCCTTTCTACCGCCGAGGTGGAGGAAGTGTTCCACATGGGAAGCGATTTAAAGGATGTGGTCATAGGAAAAATCCTTTCCGTGGAAAATCATCCCGATTCTAAAAAGCTCCATTTGTTAAAAGTAGACGGCGGCGACAAGGTATATGATGTAGTCTGCGGCGCACCCAATGTGCGGGAGGGACTGCTGGTTCCTTTTGTAAAAGAAGGCGGCAGTGTGGCCGGTATGGAGATCAAACGGGCCACCATTGCCGGTTTTGAATCCCAGGGCATGTGCTGCTCCGAAAAGGAGCTGGGGATTTCCGCCGACCATTCCGGCTTGATGGAGCTGCCGGAGGATGCCCCGGTGGGAAAGGACATCACAGAGGAGTATGCCATTCGGGATATCGTGTTTGAGGTGGACAACAAGTCCCTTACGAACCGACCGGATCTTTGGGGCCATTACGGGATTGCCAGGGAATTTTCCGCCCTTACCGGAAGAGAGCTAAAGCCCTTGGAAACGGTGGCGCTGGACCAGTTCGAAAACCTTCCTCCTATCCCCATCCAAGTGGAAGACTCGCAGCTTTGCTACCGGTATACCGGCTTGAAGGTCCGGAACATCCAAAAAAAGGTGAGCCCGGTTGATATGCGGATTCGCCTGTTCTACTGCGGGACTCGCGCCATTAACCTGTTAGCGGACCTCACCAACTACCTGATGCTGGAAATGGGGCAGCCCATGCATGCCTTCGATTGCGCCAAGGTAGATTGTATTGAGGTAAAGCGTTTCCAGCAGCCCTTCCTCTTTACCACCTTGGATGGGGAAGAACGCAAGGTGGATGAAGACACTTTGATGATCTGTTCCAAGGGAACACCGGTGGCCATTGCCGGTGTGATGGGCGGGTTGGATTCCGAAATTGAAGAGAATACCGACAGCCTGTTGCTGGAATCCGCCAATTTTGACGGTGTCAGCATTCGTAGGGCTTCCACCCGCTTAGGCCTTCGCACAGACGCTTCCATGCGCTATGAAAAAACCTTGGACCCGGAAATGACAGCTCTGGCCATTGGCCGCTTTTTGAAGCATCTGTTAAATATTGATCCCGGTGCTCAGGTGATTTCTTCTTTAACAGATGTCTATAAAAAACGGTATCCGGAAATTTCCTTGAACTTCGATAAAAGCTACGTAGACCGGTATACCGGTATCGATATTGACAACGAAGAAATTTTGGCTACTCTAAATGCCCTGGGCTTTGAAGCTGTTTGCCGGGATGGGCAGTTTTCGGTGAAGGTGCCTTCCTGGCGGGCCACAAAGGATGTGACTATAAAAGCCGATATTATCGAGGAGATCACCAGAATTTATGGCTACGACAATTTCTTGGTATCGACCACTTTAAGCCCTTTGGCGCCGGAGAAAAGAAGCGCTGGAAATAAATCGGACAATTTCGCGAAAGATATTTTGGTGCAGCAGTATCATTTGCATGAGGTCCATTCCTACATTTGGTGGGACAGCAAAAAGTGTAAAGAGCTGGGAATTTTGCCGGAAGAAAATATACACCTGCTCAACGCCCAGACTCCGGACCACGAGGTGCTGCGAAACAATATGGGTCCCACGCTACTTTCTTTTGTCCACGAGAACCGTGCTTTCGCACCGGACTTTGGCATTTTTGAAATTGGCCGTGTGGTCGAGGGGAAAAAAGAAAACGGAGAATGCTTGGAACGGAAAAAGCTGGGCATTGTGCTTTACAGCCGCCAGCGCAGCGAAAAGGAGCTCTATTTTGCTCTTTTGGCCATGGTAAAGGCCTTGGGGCGCCAAATTAAGCGTACAGAGCTGAGCTTCTCCCCGGCAAAGCCTGTCCATGCCTGGCAGCACCCCAGAAATACCGCCTCTGTTTCCGCTTTTGGCGAAGAGCTGGGGTGGGTTTGCACGGTACATCCTGCTGTTTGTGGCAAAATCAATAAAAAGGCTGTTGTTGTGGCAGCACAGCTGGATATGGATGCCTTTGCGGCCCTTCCCGCCCTGGATGTGGTGTATCGGGAGCCTTCTAAATTCCCGGGAATTGATATTGACCTTTCCTTAGTGCTGCCCCAAGGGAAAATCTTTGCCGATCTGGAACCCGCTTGGTCAAAGGCCTTGGAAGGTCCCCTTACCGGCGTTTCCTTGATCGATTCTTTCCAACTGGAAAATGGCCGCAGCCTTACCCTTCGCTTTGCTTTCTCCTCTCAGGAGAAGACCCTCTCCAAAGAAGAGGTACAGCCCTTGGTAGATGAAATTGTAGAAAGTTGGAGGGCTCAGGGCATATCCCTTAGGGCCTAAAAAGATTTTCTTTGGGAAATCCCTTGAATTCAGCCCGGATATCATGTATTATGAATAAAGAAAATAAAAAAACAGGGAGGTGTTCCACATGCCAGAGGAAATTAAAAACCAAACCATTACTTTTTCCTTAGAAGAGGTACGGGAAGAAGAGATGAAGCGCAATTTGCTTACCGTGTATGACGCCCTAAAAGAGAAGGGCTACAATCCCATTAGCCAAATCGTGGGATACATCCTTTCGGAAGATCCCACCTATATTACAACTCATAACAATGCCCGAAGCTTAATTCGGCGGATCGACCGTGATGAGCTTTTGAAAGCAATGGTACGTTCCTATTTGGGCGAATAAATTTTTGAAAGAAAGCGCGGTGATTCTTTGAGCGAACAGAAAACGACTTCTTTTCCCACCTACAAAGGAAGACCTTTGGTACGGAGTGGCGATACCATCTATTACGGCAGTATGACAGATAAATATGTCATCAAGGTCGATGTGAAGACGAAGAAAAAAGTAGGAGATCTGGATGTGGCGGATAAAGTGGTAGTACAGCTTATGTATACTGACCCTGAAATCCGAAGCAGAAAACAGATTGTAAAAACCAGTGAAAAAACTGGACTCTACTTGGCTTTGGATATTGCGGATGTATGGCTGAACAGGGCATTGCAAGAGTAAACAGAAACAGGAGAAAAGGCCTCTTTTTTACCGTGTCGCGGTAGAGAAGGGGCCTTTTTTCTGGAAAGGAAGCATAGCCATGAGGAAAAACACAGTACTGGGAATTTTAGCGCATGTAGATGCAGGAAAAACCACGGTTTCCGAACAAATATTGTATCGTCAGGGTGTTTTGCGGACGCCCGGACGGGTAGACCAAAAAAACACACTGTTGGATTCTGAGGAAGTTGAACGCCGCAGGGGTATTACCGTATTTTCTGGACAAGCGGATTTTTCGTTGGGCGATCGCCGGTTCTTTTTGTTGGACACCCCGGGACATGTAGATTTTTCCGGGGAAATGGAGCGCTGCCTACAAGTGCTGGATTGTGCTTTACTTGTGGTCAGCGCGGTGGAAGGCGTGCAGTCTCATACAGAAACTCTGTGGCACTTGTTAAAAGAAAAGAAGATCCCGGTATTTTTATTTTTAAATAAAATGGACCGGCCTGGAGCCGATGCCGAAAAGGTAATTGCCCAGCTAGAAAGGTTGGGTGGTCCGCATTTTTTTCTTTTTAATGGAGAGCTTTCCCAAGAGGGCGAGTTTTCGGAGCGGGCCGCAGAATTTTTGGCAAGCTTAGACGACATCCTTTTGGAACGGTATTTTGCCAAGGGCTATGAGCGCGAGGCCTGGCTTTCGGCAGCCAGCGGTTTGGTGGAAACACGCGAACTGTTCCCAGTGTTTCGTGGGGCGGCGCTCTTGGGAGAAGGTATTCCGGAACTGCTTTCCGGCTTCCGGCTTTTGGCTCCTTTCTCTAAGGGGAAAGAAGAGGCACCTTTTTCCGGCCGGGTGTATCAAGTGCGCCATGAAAAAGGCGGCCGGGTGACATGGCTCAAGGTAGAAGCCGGCATTCTCCGCCCAAAGTCCCAAGTTTTGACGCCGGGAGGACAATGGGAAAAATGCAATGAACTTCGGCATTATCTGGGAGGGAAATTTCAGCTGGCGGAACAGGCGAGCCCTGGTGAGCTCTGCGCCATCACAGGATTTCAAGCGGCAAAGGTCGGGGACAAAATAGGGGAAGGGGCCAAAACAGCGACTGGGCCGGAATTGGTTCCGCTGCTTTCGGCTAAGGTGTTGTTCAACGCGGCTGTTCCCGCCACCAAAATGCTGGCCTGTTTTCGAGAGCTGGAAGAAGAGGAGCCGTTGCTTTCTGTTTTCTGGCAGGAGGAAAGCCAGGAGATTGAAATTCGTGTAATGGGGCAAATCCAGCTGGAGGTGCTGGAGGAATTATTTTTGGAACGTTTTGGGGAAAGGATATCCTTCGGCCCCTGTTCGGTAGTTTATCGGGAAACCTTGGAAGCTCCGGTGGTGGGCTGTGGCCATTTTGAACCTCTTCGCCATTATGCTGAGGTGCATCTGATGCTTGCACCGGCCCCTCGGGGCAGCGGCATTACTTTTGAAAGCCATTGTCCCTTGGATTCCCTCTCTTCTAATTGGCAAAATCTAATAGAGACTCATGTTATGGAGAAAACCCATAAAGGCGTGCTTACCGGCTCGGCACTTGCCGATGTGAAAGTGACGCTCCTTTCCGGAAAAGCCCATTTAAAACATACAGAAGGAGGCGATTTTCGTGAAGCGGTGTACCGGGCCATCCGTCAGGGACTAATGAAAGGAGAAAACCTGCTGTTGGAGCCCTATTACCGGTTTGTTGCAGAGGTAGAGCTTGCCCAGGCAGGCCGCGTACAGTCCGATATAATGCGTATGGAGGGAGAATGCCAGGCGCCGGTATTGGAAGGAGAGCAAGCCAGGCTTTTAGGCCGGGCTCCCATTCGTGCCATGATGGATTATCCCAAGGAATTCGCCGTGTTTACTCGAGGAAAAGGGAGGCTTTCTTTGGAATTTGGAGGCTATGAAGCCTGTAAATCGGTCCGGAAAGTGATGGAAGAGAAAAACTATGATCCGGAACGTGATGTAGCCAATTCACCGGATTCTGTTTTTTGTTCCCATGGGGCCGGGTTCTCTGTGAAGTGGAACGAGGCCAACCAATATATGCATCTACCAATAGAACAAATATAATTTTTAAAATGCCGCTTCTCACCTTTTTGCAGCCGGGGCATAAGATAGAGCACGGATGAATTCCGTTTATCTTATGGAGGTTTGATTATGGCAAATTGGAGAAAAGAGCCTTGGTCCGAAAAAAAGCCGGATCGGTTTTTTACTTATCCAAGTGATCAATGTAAGAAGTTCGAAAGCTTTCAAAATCCTATTCCTCCGCTGACTCCGGCGGATTTTGGAGTAACTCAGGGTTCGGTATGTCCGCCTCCCTGTCCTTGTACCTCAGATCCATGCCGGAGCTCTCAGCCCCCATGTTCTGGCTCACCTTGTCCTTGTGAGCCCTGTTGTTGGCCTTCCTGTGGTTCTGTAGGGCCTACCGGACCTACGGGGCCCCGAGGACCCATGGGTCCACAAGGCATCCAGGGTCCCCAGGGTCCGGCAGGAATGGATGGCAGCAGAGGTCCGGAAGGCCCCCAGGGCCCTCAAGGTCCCTCTGGTGTAAAAGGGGCTACCGGCCCCATAGGGATGCAAGGCCCCATGGGCCCTCAGGGGCTTCGTGGTGAGCCGGGCCCACAAGGTGCTGCAGGCCCTACCGGCGCGATAGGCCCTACTGGACCGGAAGGGCCCCAAGGGCCTATCGGTCCAGCTGGCCCCAGCGGGGAACAGGGACCTCAGGGAGTTCCCGGAAACCAGGGCGATACCGGTCCTCAAGGGCCCATGGGGCCAATGGGTGAGCAAGGTCCTGCGGGCTCTACGGGAGCCACCGGCCCAACAGGCTTGCAAGGTCCGGCAGGTCCCACAGGGGCCGCTGGCCCAACAGGCTCGCAAGGTCCGGCAGGTCCTACAGGAGCCACTGGTCCAACAGGCTTGCAAGGTCCGGCAGGTCCTACAGGAGCCACTGGTCCAACAGGCTTGCAAGGCCCGGCAGGTCCCACAGGAGCCGCTGGTCCAACAGGCTTGCAAGGCCCGGCAGGTCCTACGGGGGCCGCTGGTC
>CANSKS010000024.1 GCA_947647615.1 uncultured Neglectibacter sp. | reverse complement strand
AAATCTGGCGCACCAGCTTGTCAATAATACCGTCCAGAATATGGGCCGTGTACCCTGTCTGACCGTCGCACTCCGTTTGCTTGCGGGTTTTGCCGTAGCAGATATACCGCACCCGTTTGACGATCCTGTTGGGATCGTCCTTGCAGGGATAAGCCTTGCCGTTGGTGGTGAGGTTGAGCCGGGAGCCGCAATGCCCGCAAAAGACGTTGCCGGACAGGAGCGAATTGCCCGCGATATTGCGGGGCACCGTCCGCTCCGCCTCGGCGGAGTTGGCACGGGAAGTGCGGATGCGCTGGGCGGCCTCGGCTCGACCGCTGGCCCGAAGCTCCTCGGCCACCGCGTCAGACACCTCGATAAATTGATCCTCTATGTACCACGGGTAAAACTCCCGTAAATTGATGGTTGTCATTTGTATTCCGACCTTTTGATTTTTGAGTTTGGGTGAATCAAAACGGAGGGCAGGCGGGCCCCGGCAGCGGGGGCCCGCTTTGGGACAAAATGTCTCAAGGCATAAAGAAACGCCCGCGCAGCTTAAAGCTGCACGGGCGCAGGAGAAACGAGCGTTATTTTCAAAATGCTGTGCATTGCGACGATTTTCGCATCTATGGGCAATCCCTATCCGTCCGGGATACTGGCTTTTTTTGAGACATCAGGGGGGCGATAGAATAGAGGGAAACGGCAATACCTCCTTACGGTTGCCGTGTTCCTTTCAAATGAAAATGCCGATAACCGCATTTCTAATCTGCGTGTTATCGGCTCTGCGTCTATGCGTCTGGCTCTTTGATAACGGTTATTTGCAAATTCTTTGCATCAATCAAACTTTTCTGTTTGCACTTTGGACAGTAAAGAGGAAAATTTTTCAATTCTCTATCTGTCCGTATCTGTAATCTTGTTTTATTGCCGCAGATAGGACAAAGTATCCATTTTGTTTGCATACATTTCCCCCTGTTACTCAATCATAATTACATAGAATTGATTTGTGTGGCATTTTTTTGTTTTCTTAATTCTATCCCCACCAGCGCAACAGATAGCACAAACGCTGAAAAATCGGCGACCGGACCCGCAAGTAATACGCCCATGATCCCGAAACGGAGCGGGAGCAATAGGGTAAGCGGAATCAGGAAAAAGGTCTGCCTTGTTAATGCCAGCAGAGCGCCCTTTAGCGCTTTTCCTATTGCGGTAAAAAAGCTGGAAGAAAGCAGTTGTACACCATTTACCAACACCATAAAAAGGTAGGTGCGCATGAACAAAACGGCAAATTCAAAATACAGCTCGTCGCCGCTTCCGAATAGTGAAATGATAGAATGTGGGAAAAATTGAAATGTGATGAAACCAATAGCAGAAACAACGAGGTTCCATTTTACTGCAAGCAGATAAGCTTCTCGTACACGATGATATTGCTTTGCCCCGTAGTTGAAACCAATAATTGGCTGTGTTCCCTGCGAGATTCCCACAACAATCGCAAGGAGTATGGCATTTGTTTTCATTACGATTCCGCACGCAGCCAAGGGAATATCCATTCCGTATTTTGTTAATGCGCCGTAATAGGTCAACGAATTGTACTGAATGATTTGAATCACGGTAACTGCAATCTGGTTTGAGCTGCTGCTGATTCCCATGCTGCAAATTTTTAGGCTTTCTTTGATGTCCAATAAAAACGATTCTTTTTCAAAATGGATTGTTTGGAAACGCCATAGATACCGGAGTGCGAGTATGAAGGAAAAAATTTGTCCAATAACCGTTGCCCAAGCTCCGCCGGCAATTCCCCAATCGCAAGCAAAAATAAAAATGGGGTCAAGAATGGTATTGACAATAGCTCCCACAACCATACAGACCATCGAATACTTTGGTTTTCCATCTGCTCGAATCAAATTGCTCATACCATTCGTTACGATGAGAAACGGCATTCCAATTAATGTAATGCTGGCATACTGCTTTGCATACGGAAACACATCTGTCGTTGCCCCAAATGCCTTTAGGAGCAAAGGCAGCAGAGCTTCACCAGCCAACAAATAAATAATTCCGAAAATCCCCATCAGAACAATACCATTTCCTGCTGCTTTGGCGGCAGCTTTCGGCTCTTTGCTTCCAAGACAAAGGGAAACGCGAGAGGCGCTGCCAATTCCGACCAGCAGCGCAATGGCAAGGCAGATGGTAGAGAACGGGTAGGCAACATTGGTTGCTGCATTTCCCAAATAGCCGACCCCTTGACCAATAAAAATCTGATCCACAATATTGTAGATTGAGCCGACAAGAGACGCCACAATACTTGGAACAGCAAAATTTTTCAACAGCTTTGAAATTTTTTCATATCCCAGCGGATTTTCAGTCATTGAACTCCTCCCCCTTTCTCTCTATATGGAGTTCTGATGTGATATTTTTGCCCGCCTGTATTAAGAAATCCATAAAAAGGGTCTGATCGGATTCGCTCATACCCTGCAATAACAAAGCTTCTGTCTTTTCGCATATCGTCTGTATCTCGTCAATAATAGACAATGCTCTTTCTGTGGGATACAGCTTACACGTCCGCTTATCCTTATCATGGGGAGAGCGTGTAATCATTCCCTGCTTTTCTAATGCCGCAACCGTCCGTACAATATTGCTCGGATGAACATAAAACATATCCAACAAAGAATCCTGCAAAATTCCAGGTGAGTGGCAGATTTTAATTAAGAACATATATTGACTGTTGTTGATTCCAAAAGGGGCAAGCTGTTTGTCCAAATAGATTTTGTAAAATCGGTCTGTTACTGAAAGCCACTTTAATAGTCGCATAGATATATTCCTCCTAACAGCAAGTATTATACTATAATATGCGTGCGCGCGCAAGTATTTTTGAAGAGAAATCTATCTAATTTCGATGGCCGCACTTGCTACATTACTGTATCATTTTTTATTGAGAAAGGTAATTTACCAGGCCAGTATCATTTGTAGAACGCACGAAACGGCAAACAGGGCAAGCGTATAACGCTTGCAATTTTCGACAGGCCGCAGGCCCGCCGAAAATGCTTGTTGGGGGTTCTCCGCTTCCGCTCCGGTCAGCGCTGGACGTGCGCACCGGCGCACAGCACCCTTCCCCAAACCCGGCCTTTAGGACAAAGTGTCCCAAAGATTGTCTGCGTCACAGGCCGCTACCGCGCCTGTTCCTTATTGTCGCGCCCGCCGGTCACACCGAGCAAATGATCCACGTTCCCCTTGATGGTGACGAGCTCCCGCATATCCCGCTGGGCCTCCAGCTCCGGCTGTTTCAGAAGCTCCTCGTACAAATCTTGGAGCAGGGGCATTTTGCCGTCCCCGATCCCCAGCGTGAGCTCCCGGTACACCTGCCGCACACAGCGGTCTATCACCGTTTTTTCAATGGGCTGCAAGCCCTCCTTGCCGCCCACCACAAGCTCGCACAGGGACAAAAGGAAGTCTGCCTTCATGGAAAATGGGCTTTCGCCGCTGTCCATGTCAAGCTGAATATCCATGGCGTTGATGTGGTTGGGGCTGTCCGGGGCCGCTATATCAGCCACAGGCAATGCGCACAGTCCATCAATCCCCATTGTGGGGTAGTGCTTCTCCGCCGCCCCCTGCAGGCCCTTTTGGGCATACCGCCACGGGGGATCGGCATAAATGACATTGTATTTTTGGATTTAATTTCCTCCTTCTGAAAGTTATATCAAGTGGATAATCGTTGACAAACCGCATAGAATAGAGTACAATAGCTATATAATCCACCACATATAAAGTGAAAGAGATGTTATTATGGCAAGCAGTGTGATGCAGGTCAGGATTGATGATGAGTTGAAAGCACAGGCTTCCGCTGTTTATGACGAGTTGGGCTTGGATCTGCCCACGGCGATCCGAATGTTTTTGAAGCGGTCTGTCGTGGTAGGCGGCGTCCCGTTTTCCATGACACTCCCAAAGCAGGACTATAAGGCAGAAAGAGCAGTTCGCGCTATGCAAAGTCTCAGTGATGCAGCACAAAAAAACGGAACAGCAGGTATGACGCTGGACGAGATCAATGCAGAGATTGCGACGGCACGGACTGACCGGGCAGCAAGAAACACATGAAACAGATGTAGTTATGAAATATTATGTGGTTCTTGATACCAATGTCGTGGTTTCCGCGCTGCTGGGCCGGGCGTCTGTCCCCGGAACAATTTTAGAGGAAGCCCTTACCGGACGCATCATTCCTCTTTTGCATGAGGCATTTTAGAGGAATACAACGATGTCCTGCACCGGCCCAAGTTCAGGTTTGATGGGCACGATATTGAGGTAGCCCTGGCCGGATTGATCAAGCGCGGTATCTTTATAGACGCTGCACCTGTTGAGGATTATATCCCCGATCCCGATGACGCTGTTTTTTATCAGGTCGTCATGGAAGCCCGGAAAGCCGGGGACGCCTATCTCGTCACAGGCAACCTCAAGCATTTTCCCGTCAAGACTTTTGTAGTAACACCCAAGGAAATGCTGGACATCATCAATGAAAATGACCGTTGACAACTGCGGGTGACCATTTTCCCCCCTCCACGGCAGCCTGCGCCTTTGCAATGCGCTCCAGCACAGGAGCGTAGATGGCCGGGACCGTTTCAAAACAGAGATAGCGGCGGCCTGTGTTCAGGGCGGCCACCGCCGTTATGCCACTCCCCGCGCAGATGTCCGCCACCACCTCGCCGGGCCGGGTGTAGGTCTGTATGAGATATTCGCACAGGTCAACCGGCTTTGGGGTGAGGTGTATGGTATGGGCCACCATGGGGAACGTCAGGACGTTACAGGGGTAACGCCGCCCGTCTGCAGGCTCGGAGCTCTGACGTTCAAACTTGTCATAGTTGGGGGTAGAGCCGCTCCGGGGGTGTATGCGCTGATATGATACGCCCATTTGTTCCCTTGTTCTTGACAGTTAAACTGTCAAGAAATCTGTTGCTTTCACTTAATACCAAATCAGCGTTATCGCCTATTTCTATCCCGTGTTCAGGGAGCATAGTTTTGATTTCATCGTAATGCTTCTTGCTAACGGCAAGTTTTATTTTCAAATGATTTTCACCTCCATACATGACTGAAACAGTACATGACAAGTATATCGCCCATTGGGGAATATTCAACGGAATAAAAAGATAGTAGACACGGTTCCTTGTGTCTACTATCTTTTTACCATTTCAGTTTACTAGTAGTTTTGGTTGCACGGCATAAATAATTCTTCGCCTGGGAGAGCAGCGCTTGCCTTTCATTGGCCAAGCTGCCCTCAATCACCTGCTCTAAAAGATCTTTTAAAGCGTCTCCTAAACTTTTCCCCTGTGGAAATCCCAGCTTTAAAAGGTCATTCCCATTGATTGCCAAATCTTTCAAGGAAAAGCATTCCTTCTTTTCCAAAATCGCTTTTGCCATTGCTTCTGCCTGAGCAAGCTGAGCAAAGCGCTCTTCCCATAAGACGGCTGGCTGCGCCCGTAGATCTGCCTGCATCAGGCACAGCAGCGAAAAGAAGAAACCTTCGCCGAAGCAGTTGAAGATCCGTTTAATTCGCTGGGAAGTAAACGGCAGCTCTTGGCTGTGAAAACGGATAAGATGGCAAATTTCCTGGATTTCCAAAGCCGAACAGCGCAGCTTCTTTAAAATCTCCTCCGCCATAGCTTCGCTCGCCTTGCTGTGACCGAAGAAATGATCAACCCCGGCTGTATCGGTAGACTTACAAGCGGGCTTCCCACAATCGTGAAGAAGAGCCGCCATTCGAAGGGAAAATTCCGCCGGCACAGCTGCCAACACCTTCAAGGTATGTTCCCAAACATCGAAGCAATGGTAAGGATTTTTTTGTTCACAGCCCTCCATGGACGACAGCTCCGGAAAAAGCGCAAACAAGATTTCCTTATACCGTCCCAAAACCTGGGCCGCCTCACTGCCGCACAGCAATTTTCTCAGCTCGGCCTGCACTCTTTCCCAAGAAAGAAGAGTAAGGCCTGCCTTTTTTTCAAAAGCGGCTTTGGCCGTAGAGGCCTCCACAGAAAACCCCAGTACCGCCGAAAATCGAAGGCAGCGAAGAATCCGCAAAGCGTCTTCGGAAAACCGTTTTTCCGGGTTCCCCACACAGCGTATGAGCCCTTTTTCCAAATCTTCTCTGCCGCCGAAAGGATCGGCAAAGCCCCGGGAAGGGCTATAGGCCATAGCGTTTATGGTAAAATCCCTACGGGACAGATCTTCCCGCAGGGATTTGGAAAACCATACCCGGTCTGGACGGCGGGAATCGGAATAATCCCCTTCTATACGAAATGTGGTGATTTCCGTGGGGCCCTCTGGCAAGAGCAATGTCACCGTGCCATGACGAAGTCCGGTATCGATAGTGGGAAGGCCGGAAAAACAGGCCTTTATCTCCTGAGGTTCCGCCGCAGTAGCGATATCCCAATCGGAAGGGATATGCCCCAGCAGGCCATCTCTGACGCATCCGCCTACACACCAAGCTTCATGGCCCTGCTGTTCCAGCTGTTCCAAAACCCCGGTAATATGTGATGGGCAAAAAATCGAATCCAGCCAAGCGCTCATCCACGGCGCTCCTGTTCCAACAATGCCCGGACCTCCTTTTCTGTAGAGAGGCTAAAAACCTTTTCCGTCAACTGGTTTGCCTCTTCCATGGTCCACAAAGAAATTTCTCGGCGAACAGGCAGCACCGCCCCGGGTGAAACACTCAGCCTATCTGCCTTCAAGGCAAGGAACACCGGCGTCAGAAGTGGATCGGAAGCCGCTTCCCCGCATACTCCCACGCGGATTCCTGCCGCTTTCCCCTTTTCCACCGCCCATTTCACCGCCCGCAGCAGTGCGGGGTCACAATAGGAATAACGCTCTGCTACCTGAGCGTTCCCCCTATCTACCGAAAGCATATATTGGGTAAGGTCGTTGGTGCCAATGCTAAAAAAATCCACCTCTTTCGCCAACCGGTCCGCCATGATCACAGCGGCGGCAGTTTCTATCATGATTCCAAGGGAGATATCTTCCCGGAATTCCGTTCCGGTGCTTTTCAGCTCTTCTTTGGCCAAAGCCAACTGCTCCTTCGCCGCCCGGACTTCTTCTATGCTTGTGACAAAGGGCAGCATTACGCTTACCGGGCCATAAATGCTGGAACGCAGAATCGCTCTTAGTTGCGTGCGGAAAACGTCCAAGTCCCCCAAAGAAAAGCGAATGCCCCGGTACCCCAGGAAGGGATTTTCCTCGTTTTCCAGTTTTAAATAGGGCAAGGCCTTGTCGCCGCCAATGTCTAAGGTCCTGATCACGGTGGGGGCGCCGCCCGCGACCATAATGGTCCTGCGATAAGCGTCCAATTGAACTTCCTCCCCGGGAAAATCCAGCTGGCTCATATACACAAATTCCGAACGGAGCAGGCCAATTCCCTCCGGGCGGTAGCTGGCCATGCGCATGGCTTCCTCTGGCCCGCCCACGTTGACGGCAAGGTGAAACCGACGTCCATCGGCTGTTCTGGTTTCCCGGGTAGCAAACTTTTTCAGTTCATTCCGGTAGCGCAAGCCTGCAGCTTGCTTTTTTATGTACACAGAAAGTTCCCACGGGTTGGGTTCTACCATTGCCTGGCCCAGATATCCGTCCACAATAATAGGCAAACCCTCTGTGTCCACCTCTTTTGGAAGCTCCGTCACACCCAGCACCGCCGGAATCTCCAGCGCGCGGGCCAGAATAGCGCTGTGCGACATAGGCCCGCCCTTTCTGGTAATAATGCCGATGATCCGTTTTGGGTCGATGCGCACCGTCACAGACGGAGAGATTTCATCGGCCACCAGCACTGTGCCCGGTTCCGCCGAAGAAAGGTCCTTCTCCGGTACATGTAGCAAAAGGCGCAGCATGCTGTTCTGCACATCCCATACATCGGAGGCTCTTTGACGGATCAGTTCACTCTGCGATTCCGAAAGCAAGGCCATAAAGGAACCGCAGGCGGCTTCTATTGCCGCTTCCGCGCATTGATTGGCGGCAATGCGGCCTTCGATTTGCCCCACCAAATAAGGGTCTCTAGCCAGAGCCACATGAGTGCGGATGATCTCCGCCTGGGCATCTCCCACATCGGAAGCAGCCAGCTGGGCCTGTTCTTCGGTGTAAGAACAAAATTGGTTCTGAGCCTGTCGGTAACGTTCTATTTCCAAAGCGGTGTTTTCCACAAAGGTATGCTGGTATTTCAGTTCTTGCTCCCGGTACCAGAGTATTTTTCCTACACTGACTCCAGGAGAAGCCGCTACCCCTTGCCAGATTTTCCTCATCCTGATCGCCTCCTATCTACAATTACTCGCTTTTTGTTTCCCCCACTCCTGCGTTCGGATCTACGAACAAGGTCTTATAATTCACATAAATCACCATTCCCGGTTTTGCCCCCTGGGGCTTGTTCACATTTCGCACCTGGGTATAATCTACAGGTACCTGGGAAGAATCTTTGGCTTTGCTATGCCTGGCCGCCAAAACAGCAGCCTCTGTCATGGCTTGAGGCGTAGGCTCTTTCCCTTCGGTGATCAACACCGTATGGGAGCCCGGAATGTTCTTGGTATGGAACCAAATGTCTTGATTTCTGGCGGTTTTTAACGTGAGTTTATCATTTTGCCTGTTATTGCGGCCTACCAATACAGTAAAGCCATCGGTCACCTGAAATTTTAGCGGTTCCCCCAGAGCGGCAGGCTTTTCTTTTTTGCTGCGCAGCACACGGACATAGCCCTGCTCCCCCAGCTCCGCCCGTATTTCTGCCAGATCCTGAGCAGTAGTGGCCCGGGAAAGGGCATCGAATACAGTGTCTAAATATTCCAATTCCTTTTGAGCAAGACCGATCTGCTGGTTTAGTTTTTCCTCGGCAGTCTTGGCCTTCCTGTATTCTTTATAATATTTTTGGGCGTTTTGAGTGGGATTCAGCGCCGGGTCCAGCTTTATAGTCCGGAGGGGCTCCCCTTCCTCGTAAAAATCCGGCAGTTCTACCAGGGAAGCTCCCTTTGGGATACGGTAAAGGTTAGCACTGAGCAAATCTCCCGCCACGCGCAACGCCTCCCGCTGGGCACATTGGTCCAGCTCCGCTTTTTGATTATTGATCTTTCGCGCCAGCCTTTCCGAAGCATTGGAGAGCAAGCGCAGCAAATCCTGTTCCCGTACCCGCATCCGCTCCAGCTGGTCTTTTTCCAAATAAAACCTATCTAAAAGCTGAGAAAAACTTTCTTCTTCATAGGTCACCGCAGCTGTGCCATACTGGCGGATCTCCAAAAAGGAGAAGTCCATTGGCTTCTTTTGCCGGTTCACTGCCATGTGAGGCTTTCCGGAAACCTGTTCCAGGGTGTCTTTCAGCTTCTGGCAAAAATACCCCAAACGGAATTCCTCTTCCTCTCCCATCTCTTTAATAAACACATCCTTACCGCGGCCAACCTGGTGCTGAAGTTCCCGGCACACAACAGGAGAAACGCCCTGGAGCACCAAAAGCAGGGCCTTGGACAGTTCCATATCTCCCGGAATAGCCCGAACTGCCTCGGTCACTTCCGGCACGGTACAATCCAACAGGCAAAGCTTATTTTGGGGCGGAGGGAGCTGGTAGCTCAGCCCCGGCAGCACCAACCGCTGGGAAGACATTTCCGCATCTACTCTTTTCAAAGCGTCTATGATCTTGCCGCCTTCTTCCCACAAAATCACGTTGCTGTACCGGCCCATGATCTCAATGGTAAGGGTAAGGGTTACATGATCGCCCAGCTCGTTTACAGTATCGAAATCGAAATGCAGCAGCCGCTCCAGGCCGGGCTGACGCAAGCCAATAAGCTTTGCTCCCTGCAGTTTTTTTCGGAGCAGCATACAAAGCATGGGCGGTTGCTTTGGGTTTTCCAAAGGAACTGTGGTAAAATGAACCCGGGCACTGTTGGCGCGGGTAGAGAGCAACAATTTATAAGCGCTTTCCCGTGTGCGAAAAGAAACTACCAGTTCTTCACGATTCGGCTGATGAATTTTATCGATACGACCGCCAAGAAGCTTTTCCTCGATCTCCCGCTTCAAGTGGCGAAGAAACCCGCCGTCTAAGGCCATGTTTCACACTCCTTTGTTCAGCGGCCCAAAAAGGGCGGCTTTTCTCGCTTAGAAAGCAAAAATTCGGTCTGAGGAAACTTTTCGCTCAGATAAGAGGCCAGCAGCTCCCCGAAGGGTTTTTCGGTTTCGTAGTGGCCGGCTTCCAAAGCGGTGATGCCCAGGGCGGCCGCTTCCAGGGCCTCATGGTGGCGCAGCTCACCGGTCAAAAATGCATCCCCGCCCGCTTGGGCCGCCTGGGCCAGGTACTCGCCTCCGGCTCCGCTGCAAAGGCACACCTTTCGGACCTCTCTTTGCCCCGGAACCAACCGTACCCTATCGCTGTTCAGACGTTCTTTTCCATAGGCCGCAAAGGTCTCCGGTGCCATCGCTTCCCGCAGCATGCCGGAATAAAGGATGTAACCGGACCCGCAGGCCAGTTCTCCCTTTATCTCTTCCAGCCCCAACCTCCGGGCCAGAGCCACATTGACTCCAACCTTTTGGGAAAGGTCTAAGTTGGTGTGGCAGCACAGGGCAGCTATTCCTTTTTCCGCCAGCAAATAGGGCACGCTTTGAGCGTCCAAACGCTTCAGCGGATGAAAAATTACCGGATGATGGCTAATGACCAGCCCGGCGGAAACCTCTTCCGCTTCCGCCACCACCTCCGGCGTAATGTCCAAAGCCAGCAAAACCTTGGAAACCGAGCAAGCCAGGTCTCCCACCAGCAGGCCCACATTGTCGAACTCCATGGCCTGGGAAAAAGGCGCTACCTGATCTATCACGTCAAAAATCTCCTGCACCACTGCCATAGAAACGCCATCCCTTCCCCGCTATAAATAAATGCGTTTAATTTCTTCGGCAACCTCCTGCAGCTGGGAAGCCTCTTCCAGCTTCCCCTTATGGGAAAGGCCATTCAGCTGCCCCAACATCCCGGAAAGAACTTTTTTCGCATATTTTTCCGCCGCTTCCGTACCCGGGAGAATTTTTCCCATATAGGGGAACAGCCTGCCGGTGGAGGAAATATTGCCTATGTACCTGGCGGAAAAGGCAGAATATACCCTACTCCCATCTTCCAACGCCTTTTCTTCCAGCACTTCAAATCCCAGTTTGAGGAGCCCCTTTCGAAGTTCAGGCGCCCGGCTCATGGGCTGGAGCACCAAGCGGCGTCCGCCTGTTTTTACCCACGGGACAGCTGTGAGGACACGAAAAATCAATTCCCCACCCATACCCGCCAACACAATTTCCTGTGCCAATTCCGGCGGAACATTTTGGAGCCCATTGGAAAGCGTGAGAATAATCTTATCTTCCACCCCATACCGCTGCGCATTCTTTTTTGCCACAGCCAAAGGCTTCGGGTTGATATCGGCCGCCAGTACCACCGGCGCCAGGCCCTGCTTAATGAGCCAAATTGGCAAATACCCATGATCCGTGCCGATATCTGCCACTGGCCTGCCGCCTTCCAGAAGACCGGCACAAGCCGCCAGCCTGGGGCCCAGTTGAAAAAGAGGCCTTGCCATACCGCGTTTATTCCCCTAGTAAAAATTTCTGCCGCCCGGCCAAAGTCGAGCGGCAGATTTGGAATACCGTCACTTGCTCTGAAGATGAGCGTTGATCTTTTCTACCAGCTCGTCCGCGTTTATTCCATGGACTGCGCAGGCCTGCTCTAACGTTTCGCCTCGAGCAGAGGGGCAGCCAAGACAGTGCATACCCATTTCCAGGAAAAAGGGTGCTGTGCTTTGATCCATGTCAAGGATTTCTCCGATGATCGTGTCTTTCGTAACAGATGCCATATTCCATAATCCCTCCTGTTCGGTTGATATTCCCTATTATAATGCCCAAAATGAATTTCCGCAATATGGAAATAAAAAGAAATTCGTCTTCAAACTAAAAGGGCGCCCAGCCACATTTGCCCGCGCCCTTTTCCCGTTATTCACGCCTCTTCCTCTTTCATTTTGGCAAAACACTCGCTGCAGTACACTGGGCGGTCTTCCCTAGGCTTAAAGGGAACAACGGCCTCTTTCCCGCAGGAAGCACAGATGGCAGTGAACATCTCACGGTTGGCTCTTCCAGCATTCTTTCGGGCATCACGGCATTCTTTACAGCGCTGAGGTTCATTTACAAACCCTTTGGAGGCATAAAATTCCTGTTCACCGGCAGTAAACACAAATTCTTTGCCACATTCCTTACAGACGAGCGTTTTGTCTTCGTACATGATGATTCTACCTCGCTTTGCATTAATAAGTACATGGACCCGAACCGCCATACCGCCCCTCAAAATCGGCGACGGCGGCAAAGCCCTGTCTATATTAAAACCCCTCCGGCCTTTGCCTCACAGGGCTTTTTACAAATTTTTCATTTTCTTTCTTACTCTGTGCAACGCGTTATCGAAGGTTTTTAAAGAAAGTCCTGTTTTTTCGGGAATGTCCTGGCGCTTACAGCCGCTGAGATACCACGACAGCACCTTCTGTTCCAAGGGAGATAAAGAATGCTTCAGCTTTAAAAGAATTCCCTGGAAATTCTCCTGGAGCTCCACCAGCGCCTCAGGGCTTTCCAAGGCATCTGCCGGAGCGTCCCCGGCCGTTTCTAAAGGAATAGATTCATTTAGCGGCCTGTTCTTTTTGCTGACATGAGCGCGGACCGCACTGGCCATCTGGTTGTAAACGCACACGCCTGCATAAGTGGAAAAAGACGCACCTTGCTCCGGTTTGTAAGAACACGCTGCCAAATATAAGCCCAAAACTCCTTCTTGAAGAAGGTCTTCCTTTTCCGGCAGGGAACCGCCTGTAAATTGTGCCGCCTTCCCACGGATGAGCCCAAGGTACCTTCCGCTCAGCTCAGTGAAGGCATCCCAATCTGTCTCTTTTACCTTACCGGTCAGCTCTGTATCGCTGAGCTCATGATAATTTTGGGACATTCAGGCACCTCTTGACAAAATTCTTCTATAAAATATCATAAACTAAATTTTTCTATTCGTCAAGAAATATTTCGTGAAAAAGGAACTGCAGATTGCAGGAACGGCCTTTCTGGCGTATAATGTTAAAAAATGGAAAAAGAAAGGGGCCGGCAGCAATGGTGGCAACATGTTACAGCATGGGAATATATGGTTTGGAGGCCTTTCAGGTAGAAGTAGAAACCGACCTTTCCCAGGGCTTGCCTGCTTTTGAACTGGTAGGACTTCCCGACACTGCTGTGAAGGAATCTCGCGACCGGGTGCGCTCTGCCCTGAAAAACTGCGGTTTCAAGTTTCCCGTAAGCCGCATCACCATGAATTTGGCCCCTGCCGACAAACGAAAGGAAGGGCCCGTCTATGACCTTCCCCTATTGATCTCTTTGTTGAAGGCCTCCGGCCAACTGCTTTGCGGCATTGAAGACTGTGCTTTTTTAGGGGAGCTTTCCCTTTCCGGGGAGGTCCGGCCCATTCGAGGCGTGCTTCCCATGGCGATTCACGCCAAGGAACGAGGCTTTCGCCGCCTTTTTGTACCGGCACAGAACGCTTTAGAGGGAGCGGTAGTAGAAGGCCTCGAAGTGTATCCCGTTCGGAATGTGCCGCAGTTGATCGGCCATTTGAGGGGTTCCGAAGAAATTCTGCCCGCCAAAGCCGTTTTAGAGGATGAACCTCAAGGGGCACTCCCCGACTTTTCCGATGTCAAAGGGCAGGCAGAAGCCAAAAGGGCCTTAGAAATCGCTGCCAGCGGCGGCCACAATGTTTTGCTCATAGGTCCGCCCGGAACCGGAAAAAGTATGTTGGCCAAACGGGTTCCTTCTATCTTGCCGGACATCACCTTTGAAGAATCGTTGGAAACCACCAAAATCCACTCTATTGCCGGCTTGGTGCCCAAAGACTCCTCACTCATACGGAGGCGGCCCTTCCGCGCGCCTCACCACACCATTTCTACCGCCGGACTTTCCGGCGGCGGCCCAACGCCCCGTCCGGGAGAGCTCTCTCTTGCCCACAATGGCGTCCTGTTCTTGGATGAGCTTCCGGAATTCAGCAGAAGCGCTATGGAGGTGCTCCGCCAGCCCATGGAAGACGGCACCGTCACCATTTCCCGAGTGAACGGCGCTGCCACCTATCCCTGTAGCATTATGCTGGTAGCGGCCATGAATCCTTGTCCTTGCGGGTTTTACGGCCATCCCACCCGCCCTTGTACCTGTTCTCCCCGCACAGTAGAACGGTACCTGGGAAAAATCTCCGGCCCGCTGTTAGACAGGCTGGACCTGCATATTGAAGTGCCTCCGGTGGAGTTTGACCAGCTTGCCAGCAAGGAAAAGAGCGAAACCTCGGCGGAAATCCGTTCCAGGGTAAATGCCGCCCGGAAACTGCAAACCCAACGGTATCAGGGCACCGGAGTTCACTGCAATGCAGATATTCCGCCATCCCTTTTAAAAGAATGCTGTCCCATCACCGGCGCCGCAGAACAGCTTTTAAAGCGCGCTTTCGAAACCTTTGGCTTTTCTGCCCGAGCCTACGAACGGGTTTTAAAGGTGGCCCGCACCATTGCCGACTTGGACCAAAGCGAAAAAATCGAAAGCGTCCATGCCGCGGAAGCCGTGCAGTACCGCAGCATGGACCGGAAATATTGGCAAAGAAATTAGCACCGGTTTTGCAACATCTTTTTTGGGAGGGTAGTGCAGCTATGACCGAAATTATTGCCCGGCGGCAGTTTTCTCCGCTTTACATTTGGTTAGACATTGCTTTTTTACTCTTATTCCTTTGCCTGCTGCTTTGGAAAAAGAAATACATGACAATCCTCGTAGGGATTACCTTTGGGGTTGTTTATATGCTGGTAGATTACGGCGTTTTTCATTTGTTGCTTCACTCCCGCAGCATTTCTGAAGGCTACAGCTTATTTTGGGTGCTGTTGTGGATGTCTATGAGCTATGGGTTTACAAATTTTGCTTGGATCTGGTTATGGATGGCAAAGGACAGGCACTTGCTGGAATGGTCGGTGCTCATCCTCTCCTGGTGGTTCTGCTGCCCTCTCCTAGCCCAAACCTTTGGCGGCGATGCTTCTCCCATTCTCATCCAGCGCACAACAGGGTCTTATCACGGTTACATGGCTGCCATTCTTTTCCTGGGGTATTTGGGGGTGATTATTCACAACCTGCTTCAACAAGAGAAAAGCCACCGAATTCCTGTCCTCTGGCTTTTGACCATTGGCGTCCTCGTTCAGTTCGGTTGGGAGGCCGGGCTTTTGATGGGTGGAATCCGCAGTGCGGGCTTTACTTCCTTTGGTGCGAAGCTGGGAACGCTTTTGGTAAACTCCCTGTTGGAAACCAACCTGGGTATGCCCTATATCTACTGCATTTTCATCGCCTATTCCCGGCGGTTTACAGAACAGCTTCACCACCGGGAAACCGTATTGACATTTCGGGAAAGGATCGCGGAAAACAACGCTCAGCGAGCCGGAGATTAGCTCTTGAAAATCACGCTTCTAACTCCGCGATACTCACACACTTCCTGTTTTCATACGGCATGGAAATCATCAATCCATCTGCTTTCTTCTGGGCGGGAACAAAGGCAGCGGCCTCCGCCGTAGGGAACTGCCTGTCCTGCCCGCGGCAAGGCCCCCGGGCAGAGCGCTTTCCCAAAGGAGGCTGTTTATTTTTTAAAAAGATAAGGCAAAATATTAACAGACTGAAAATTAAATTCGTTTTCATTGCGCTTTCTAAAAAAATCATGTAGAATAAGGAATTAGAAAAACTCAGCGAACGAGGAAGCGCACAAAAAGCGCTGAAAAAAGCTTCTGTCCTATAAGTTCACTGCCGGAGCTTTTTTGGGAAAGGAATCTGACATTATGCTTGATTACACTGGAGTGAAATGCCCTGTCTGCGGGGTGCCCTTCCGGCCGGAGGACGATATTGTCGTTTGCCCGGATTGCGGGGCGCCTTACCACCGGGCATGTTACCAGAAAGTGGGGAATTGCATCTTCGAAGAGGAGCTGCATAAACAGGGAAAGGCTTGGGCGCCTCCCGCTCCGCCAAAAGCGCCCGACCCTACAGCAGAGATCAAAGACCAGGAATGCCCTGTCTGTGGCCTTTTGAACGGCCATAGCGCGTTGTTCTGCAATCGCTGTGGTACCTCTCTTACCGGTCAGCCTCAAACCTACAGGAACTCTCCCGAAAACCGGAAAACAGAAAACTCTCCTCCCCCGGGTTACCAGGTGCCGCCCATTCCTCAACCGGGCGTCTTCGGTGGCGTACCCTTTCCGGTAGACCCCATGGGCGGCGTAAGCCCAACAGAATTTTTAGGTCCCAATGTCACCTTTGGAGATGTTTCCAAGCTGGTAAAGCAAAATACTGCCTATTACCTGCCGGTGTTTCGCTATATCAAGCAAGGGCGGAAAAATAAATTCAATTTTTGTGCTTTTCTCTTTTCCGGGGCCTGGCTGCTGTACCGCAAGCAATATAAATCCGGTATTCTCACCACTGCCCTGATGTTCGCCCTTTATGTGGCCTACCTGTGCTGTACCCTGTTTGTTTCTAACCCCATTTTGCTGGGCGTAGTAAACGACCTGGGTCTGGAGCCTCAGATTCTGCTGAACCCAGCCAGCCAGGAATTTTCCCTTGTGGCGAACCACCTGGTTCAGAATCCCTCACTGTATTTTCAAATAGCTATGCCCATGGTATTTCTTCTGTGCATGCTGGTGGTGATGATCATTGTGGGGATACGCGGCAACAAAATGTATATGAACCACTGCCTTACCACCGTGAGCAAAATAAAAGAGACCGCCAGTCACTCCGGCGAGGCGGAAGGCGCCATTTTGGACGAAAAGGGCGGCGTCAATGTGGCTGTGGCAATTTGCCTGTTCGTATGCTATGTCATCATTATCAATATTCCCCTGTTCCTGTAACCTGTTTTCCCTTGGAAGGAGAGCGGCTTTCCAACCCGCGGATATTTCCGGCAGGTGTTTGGAGCGCAGGCACGCTTACCAGAAAGGAGTCTGAACCATGCAAAAAGTGAAAAAGGCTGTTATTCCCGCCGCCGGGTTGGGAACCAGGGTATTGCCCGTCACAAAATCCATGCCTAAAGAAATGCTCCCCATTGTGGATAAGCCCGCCATTCAGTATATTGTGGAGGAGGCTGTGGCCGCTGGGATTGAAGATATCCTCATTATTACCAACCGAGGGAAGGGGTTGCTGGAAGATCACTTCGACCGGGCTCCGGAACTGGAACAGCATCTTCTGAAAGGCGGAAAACAAGAGGCCTATAACGATATCGTGAACATTTCAAAGCTGGCCAACATCTTTTACCTACGGCAAAAAGAGACAAAAGGGCTGGGGCATGCTATTGGCTGCGCCAGATCTTTTGTGGGGAACGAACCCTTTGCCGTGCTGTACGGCGATGACGTCATTTTCGGGGAAGATCCCGTTTGTGGGCAGCTGATCCGTGCTTACGAGAAATTCGGCTTGGGTGTCGTGGGGGTAAAGGAAGTTTCTCCCGAAGCAATTGTTAAGTACTCCTCTTTGAAGCTGGAGCCTCTGCAGGACAACTATTTCCGCTGCACAGATATGATAGAAAAGCCACAGCCCGGGGAGGAATTCAGCCTTTATTCCATTTTGGGCCGCTGTGTCCTGCCTCCGGAAATCTTCGATATTTTAGGGCGCACTTCTCCCGGTGCCGGCGGCGAGATTCAACTTACCGACGCTATGCGCACCCTGGCCCTGAGGGATTCCATGATCGCTGTAGATTTCGTGGGCACCCGTTACGATATGGGCAACAAGCTGGGAATTTTACAGGCCAGTGTTGAAACCGCCTTAAAGCATCCGGAAATAGGACAGGAATTTCGCGCCTATTTAAAAAAACTGGCTAAAACCCTGTAACCAACGGCACCTTGTAAAACCTGTATGGCGCGGCTTTCCTTATTTGGCGTCCACACAGATTTTTTCTTTTCATTTTCTCGAAAGGCGGTAACCCTATCATGCAAAATGTCTTTTTCCCTAGCTGTAATTTCACAAAGGCCAGCCCCGAGGCAGCAAAAAAAATTCGGGCTTATCTAGCTGCCCAAGGTATCCCCGCAGCCGGCTGCTGCCGGGTAGAAAAGAAATATAATTCTCCCGAAACGAACGCTCTTTACTTTTGCCAGGCCTGCCGGGAATTTTTGGAGGGCAGGCCCGAAAACCAGGTGACCTGCGAAAACTTGTTTGTCTATTTAGATGGCGACCCGAATTTTCCATGGCCGGATTACGGCGGCCTCACCGTGACCGTTCAAGACTGCTGGCGCGACCGGAAGCATCCGGAGATTTTCCAAGCAGTGCGTTCCGCTCTGAAAAAGATGCGGGTCCAGGTGACGGAAATGGAAGAAAACCGAGAACATTCCGTCTTCTGTGGCAATCTCCATTTTGAACCTCAAAGGGCAGAAAACCAGGCGCTTTTGCAGGAGTATGCCGAACTTCCCTTGTTTCAATTACCGGAAGAGATCCAAAAGAAGCTGATGCGCGAGCAAGTGGAAAAATACCCTTGCCCTCTGGTACTTTGTTACTGCAACCGCTGCGTCCAAGGAGTCGCCATGGGCGGCGGAAGAAGCATACACCTTTTGGAGCTGTGTATGAACACCCTTCAAAGCTGAGAAAACTGAGGTTTTCCCTACATTTTGCTTGACTTGTTCCCGATTTGTGCTATAATAACTCTTGTTGACTTTTCGTTAGTTTCTAGCGATTTTTCATCCTTGCCCCAAACAAAAGATTTGGGGCCAAAAGACCAAAAGGAGGTGCAATACAAATGGCAGATGGAAAGAACCTCTATGAGACCGTCATTATCACTTCCGCCAAACTGGGGGAAGAAGGCAGCCAGGCTCTCATAGAAAGATTCAAGGCTCTGATCGAAGAGCACGGTACTGTTACAAGTGTTGACGACTGGGGGAAGCGCCGCTTTGCTTATCCCATCCAGAAGCAGACCGAGGGCTACTACACTCTCATCAACTTCGAAAGTACACCCGACTTTACCGCTGAACTGGACCGGCGTTATCAGATCACCGATGGGATTCTTCGTACTCTCATTGTGAAGCGCGATCCCCGTCATGTGAATGCTCAAAAAGCTCAGAAGGCCCAAAAGGCCGCCGCTGAGGAAGAGGGCAACATTGACGTGGAAGCCATTGCTGTGGAGGCTGTAGAAACCATCCAGGAAGCTCCCGCCGAAACTGCGGAGTAATCTGTTTACAGCCGGAATGCGGAAACTGTTCCGATTTTAAGGAAAGAGGTGGCTGTTAAATGCTTAACGTTGCCGCTATTATGGGCCGGCTGGTGGCCGACCCGGAATTGAGACATACCCCTAACGACATTGCCGTTACCACCTTTACGCTGGCGGTAGACCGTTCTTACGCCAGGGCAGGCACTGAGCGCCAAACCGATTTTATCGATGTGGTGGCCTGGCGGCAAACCGCGGAGTTTGTTTGCAAGTATTTCTCAAAGGGACGGATGATGGCTGTTACCGGTTCTATTCAAACCCGGAACTACGAGGACAAGCAGGGAAACAAGCGCAAGGCCTTTGAAATTGTGGCCAGCGATGTCAGTTTTGCCGATTCCAAAAGGGATGGCGCTGCTTCCGGCTCTTACGACGCGATGTCTTCCGCCTCCAAACCGGCTGCGTTCAATGAACCCGCTCCCGTCTATTCCAGCGGAAGTACAGAAGATTTCGAAGAGATTCTTGGGGATGAAGATTTGCCCTTCTAATAGAGCGCGAATACTCCCCGATCGAAGGCAAGCCGTGCTTGCTGTAAATTTTTCGTTTCTCACGCAAAGTGATTATCTTGTAAAGGAGGCTTTTGGTTATGGCTGATAAACCCGAAAAAGAAGTCCGTCGCGGCGGACGAAAAGGCCGCAAAAAAGTATGCGGTTTCTGTGTTGACAGGGCAGATTATATCGATTATAAAGATGTTGCCAAACTCCGCCGTTTCATTTCTGAAAGGGGAAAGATCCTCCCCCGCCGTGTAACCGGCACCTGCGCTTATCATCAGCGTGCCTTGACTGTCGCGATTAAGCGTGCCCGGCATCTTGCTTTACTGCCCTACACCAGCGACTGATAAACCTTGGAGGCTTCCCGTTTGTTTTTCGGGAAGCCTCTTTTCTTCTTCATTTCCATTCAGAAAGGCAGAAAACCGGTTATGAAATATTTTGATGCCCACATCCATTTCTTCCCCGACAACCTGGCGGAAAAGGCCTTAACAAGGCTTTCCCAGGTTTGCGGCTGCCCTTATTACACCGGCGGCACCCGGGAAGACACTGTAAAAAAACTTACTGCCTGGGGCTGTGAGGGCGGCATGGCCTACCACATTGCCACAAACCAAAAGCAGCAAAGCTCTGTGAACCTTTTCGCTTCTCAAAGCCAGGAGGGAAACATCTACTGTTTTGGCAGCGTGTTCCCAGGGGCGGAAAACGCCCTGGAAGAGCTGCACCGCATGAAGGAGCTGGGGCTTCACGGGGTGAAGCTGCATCCCGACTACCAGGAGTTCCTTGTGAAAGAGGAGGCCGCTATGGCCATTTATGAAGAAGGGGAAAAGCTGGGGCTTCCCATGGCCTTTCACACCGGCCGTGACCCCTATTCCCCCCAACTGGTCCACTGCCATCCTAAGAGCTTAGGCGAAATTGCTGACTGCTTCCCGAAGCTCACAATTATTGCCGCCCATATGGGCGGTATGGAGCTTCCGCAGGAAGCCGCCGAATACCTGGCCGGGAAAAAGAACGTATATTTCGACACCGCCTTTGCTTCCCATTTTTTAAACCCCCAGCAGCTGGAAGAGCTGATCCGCCTTCACGGCCCGGAACGGGTGCTGTTCGCCACCGACTGCCCCTGGAGCACCGTACCCGCAGAAAAGGAGCTGTTAGAGGCAACAGGCTTATCTGCCGCGGAAAAGGAGGCCATAGCCTGCAGGAACGCGGAGGAGCTTTTCGAAATACAGATTTGACTTTTTCCTGAAAACTGGGTAAAATAAGGTAAAACCTGAAGCCATCTCCACGATAGAGAAAAGGAACTCTTGCCTATGAAAAAACGGATACTCCTCGCGGTTCTATGCAGTCTTTTTTTGCTTTTTCTTTCCGGATGCAGCAACCCCAATTCGCTGCAAATGGATTTGTCCCGGGGATACGGCGATAATCTTAAGCTTTTACACCTGAATGCCAGTTCCCAGAAGAAAGGGGAGCGCATTGCCGCTTTCTCCGCGGTGGTGCAAGAAGCGGAGCCCCTGGATAAACCTTTTTCCATGTTTGCCTATTACCCAGATTACCTTTTAGAGATCACCCCTTGGGACGAAACGGGGCCGCTGACCGTAATCATAGATGTCAATGGCGACTTTATCGATTTCTACTATCCAGGTCCTAACCCGACGGAATCGCCTACCTTGTACCGGTCAAAGACCACAGCCGAAGAATTCTTCTTATTGGTAAATCAGCCGTAAAAAGCACGAGGGGCTTTTACGGCTCTTTTCTTTTCATTCTTCTGGCCCTGATACCCCCGCCGGGGGAAAGGAATAGCTCTGAGCCATCGATTTGAGTGTGGGGATCCATTTCGCCAAATTCGCCGTCTGTTCCCCCTTTTCTCCCCCCAAGTTTAGTCTGTGAATAAAGGATCATAAATACCGGAAAGCATGGATTTTCGGCCATTCCTGAGGACAATACAGATCTGAGACAAGGGGGAAGGTTTCCGGAAAACAATCTCCACATAGAAAATCGAACCGGCAAAACTGCCGGTTCGATTCCAGGTAAAATATGAAAGGACGAAAACCCTTGTACTCGTTATCGGGTGGGACGAAAGGCCATATCGGAACGGGGGCTGTACCGCCGGGCGGCAGCCGCCTTTGGCAACCGGCCTTTTCTTTTGGCCCCCAGGTAAATTAACATACCAACTGTAGGAATAGAAAGCAACGCCAAGAAAGCACAAGCGCTTTCCCCCCAATTCGTAACAGCTACTTCGGGGGCGGCGGCCGAAAGGACAGTAACCTCTTCTTTGTGAACCTGAGCCTGAACAGCCTTTACGTATTCCGCTGCCGGTTCCGCCTTGGCCTCCGTTGCCAAACTCAAAACAGAAACCGTCACAATGGTCAAAATAAGTACAAGTAAAACTGCTAAGAAATTCTTTAATGTATGGCCCATTTCAAAACACATCCCTTTAAATTCAGGAAAATTATTTGAAAGAATTTTATATTGCAAATTACATCTTCATTACAACTGTTACAATTTGGTTACATTCTAGCATGTCTTTTTTCAAATTGCAAGCCTAATTTGAAATATTAACAATTTGTTCATAAATAATTCGATAAAAAGCCTATATTCCAAAAAAACAAGCTTATTCTTAATGAAAGAATTCCTAAATTTTTTCATTCCTATCATTTTCTACCCTTACAGCTTTGTAACAAATTCTTTTTCAAAAAATTTGTCAGAATGAGAAAACGGCTGCAACTACCGTAATTTGCGGAAAGGAAAAACTTGTCTCCCCTTCTCTATTCGTTTTCATACTAAGCTTTAAGCCGCCGAAAAATAACTTTAATGCAAAGGAAAAGGACAGGTGAACCCCCACCTGTCCCTTTTTCTTTGCAAAACTTACTTTACTTCTACTTCTGCGCCGGCCTCGGTCAGCTTAGCCTTCAGAGCCTCGGCATCGTCCTTAGAAATAGCTTCTTTGATGGTCTTGGGAGCTTCGTCAACCAAAGCCTTGGCTTCCTTCAGGCCCAGGCCGGTGGCTTCCTTAACTACCTTAATCACATTGATCTTATTCGCGCCGGCAGACTTCAACACTACGTCGAACTCGGTCTTCTCTTCCTCAGCAGGAGCAGCAGCGGCAGCAGGAGCGGCAACAGCAACGGCAGCGGGAGCGGCAGCAGATACGCCAAACTCTTCTTCCAAAGCCTTTACCAGTTCGGAAAGCTCCAGAACAGTAAGAGCCTTTACTTCTTCGATCAGGTTGGTAACTTTCTCAGACATGATAATGTACCTCCAAAATTATTTGTTTTAATGTTAAGCAGATTGTTTTTCCGCGATGGCATTTAAAGCAATAACCAAACCGCGAATAGTGCCATTGAGCACATTGGCAAACCCTTGAATGGGAGCATTGAAGCCGCCAAGCACTTGAGCAATAAGGACTTCCTTGGAAGGCAGCTTCGCTAAAGCGGAAATACCTGCCACATCTACCTTACCGCCGTCAATAAAGCCTGCCTTTATTGTGAAATTATCGTTAGCAGCGGCATACTCAGAAAGGATCTTCGGGGCGTCTACATAGCTGTCGTCGCAATAGGCGATAGCTGTAGTACCATTCAGATACTCGTCCATGCCTTCGATCCCGGCTTCCTTAAAAGCAAGAGAAAGCAAGGTATTCTTTACTACCTTATACTCGCAGCCTGCTTCCCGAAGCTGCTTTCTCAGTTTTGTATCTTTTTCTACGGTAATGCCACTGTAATCGACAAGCACACCAACATTCGCCTTTTTAAAAGACTCGGTAAGCTCGGCAACTTGCTGCTTCTTCTGTTCGAGAATTTTTGCGCTGGGCAAATCTTTTCACCTCCGATAAGTGATTTTAGATTCACATATAGAAAACGCCTTTCCGGCAAACGCGGAAAGGCGCAAAACAGGTTAAGTCACATAAAAACAATTCCTGAATCGCTAAGTCTTTCCTCGGCAGGCCGGACAAACCGTTTCTGCAAAGCCAAAACACCTTTTTCAAAGATGCAACGCTCGTTAGGAGCATTTACTTGGCAACTGCACCTGCTGTCTTTGGATGGACAGCTCTATTAGAATACCATAAAGTCAGAATTCTGTCAATACTCTTTTGGCAGCCGATCAAACAAATTTAGCAGGGTTAATCTTCACGCCGGGGCCCATGGTGGCACTTACCACACAGGAACGCACGTACTGGCCCTTGGCGGCGGCAGGCTTAGCCTTCACAATGGCATCCATCAAAGTGGTAAAATTCTCGCCCAGCTTCTCCGCGCCAAAGGACACCTTGCCAATGGGGCAATGGATAATGTTTGTTTTATCCAGGCGGTATTCGATTTTGCCCGCCTTGGCCTCCTGAATAGCCTTGGCAATATCGGGGGTCACCGTACCGGCCTTGGGGTTAGGCATAAGACCACGGGGTCCTAAAATTTTACCCAAACGCCCTACCAGACCCATCATATCGGGAGTGGTGATCAGCACGTCAAAATCCATCCAGCCTTCGCCCTGGATTTTCTGTACCATCTCTTCGGCACCCACATAATCGGCGCCGGCAGACTGAGCAGCTTCGATATTATCGCCCTTGCAAATTGCCAAAATACGAACGCTTTTGCCGGTACCGTGGGGCAAAACAATAGCGCCGCGAACCTGCTGGTCCGCATGGCGGCCATCGACACCCAGCTTTACATGCAGTTCCACAGTCTCGTCAAACTTGGCAGTACCTGTCTTTACACAAACTTCCAGCGCCTCCGCGGTATCGTACAGCTTAGAGCGGTCGATCAGCTTTGCGCCTTCCACATACTTTTTACCGTGTTTCATTGTCACTTTCCTCCAGTGGTAAATATCGGATCAAAGGATTTCCTCCCACCCGGGAATTAATCTACTACTTCAATGCCCATGCTGCGCGCGGTTCCAGCGATCATGCTCATGGCAGTCTCAATGGAAGCCGCATTTAAATCGGGCATTTTTTGTTCAGCGATCTTTTGCACCTGTTCGCGGGTGATCTTCGCTACCTTTTTCTTGTTGGGTTCACCGGAAGCAGACTCAATGCCGCAAGCCTTTTTGATGAGTACGGCAGCGGGGGGAGTCTTGGTGATGAACGTGAAAGAACGGTCAGCGTAAACTGTAATAACAACAGGGATAATAAGACCCACGTCGTTCTTTGTACGCTCGTTGAATTCCTTTGTAAACGCCATGATGTTGACACCGTGCTGGCCAAGAGCGGGGCCGACAGGCGGCGCCGGGGTCGCTTTTCCAGCAGGGATCTGGAGCTTAATAAAGCCCGTTACCTTCTGAGCCATTTTTTTGCACCTCCAAAATTCGTGGTCCATCGCGATACAACCGCGTCAAAAAATTTCGGCTGCATCTCCCACAGGGGCTATGCCCCTCGTACAAAGCGGGAAGCTCCCGCCTGACGTCTTGCAAAAACCTGGGCCAATCGCTTTAGCCTACAGGTTCCACCTGGTCGAGCTCCAGCTCGACAGGAGTGTCCCTTCCAAACATGGAAACCACCACCCGCAGGCGGTTCTTTTCCACATCCAGCTCTTCTACCGTGCCAATAAAGCCATCCAAGGGGCCGTCTATAATATTGACAGAATCGCCCACCTTGTAGCTTACCTGGACTTCGCGCTGGTCTATCCCCAGCCTGGCCACCTCTTCCTCGGTCAGCGGGACCGGCTTCGAGGAAGGACCCACAAAACCGGTGCAGCCGCGGATGTTCCGGACCGCATACCAGGATTCGTCGGTCATAACCATTTTCACAATCACATATCCGGGAAAGGTTTTGCGCTCCACTTCCTTGCGCTTGCCGTCGCTGCCCACCTCCAGTACCTTCTCCGTGGGAACACGGATCTCCTGAATGAGTTCTTGCAGCTGGCGGTTTTCCACGGTCTTTTCAAGGTTAGAAGCCACTTTGTTTTCATACCCGGAATAGGTATGAACCACATACCATCTTGCTTCGTCTGCCATTTACAGGTTCCTCTTCCTTTCTCCGAACCGCGGTGTGTTTTGTACCTTTTGGGGCGTTTGCCGCCTGTTATGCAGCGGCAACATTCATCACCAGGCTCAAAAGCTTCATAAAGCCAGTATCCAGTGCAAAGACGAAAAGCCCTAAAATAAGGATCGTCACCAAAACAATGCCTGTATTTTTAAACACAGCCTTGGGCGTTGGCCATACGATCTTTTTCACTTCGCCTTTGCAGTCGCGGAAAAACTTCGCGATCTTCCGAAAGAAAGCGGCAAAGCCCTTCGCCTTTTTTTCGTTTTCAGCCATGCTTCCCGCTCCTTATTTGGTTTCCCTGTGCAGGGTGTGTTTCCGACAGAACCTGCAATACTTGTTCATTTCCAGTCTGTCGGGGTCGTTTTTCTTGTTCTTTTTCGTGTTGTAGTTCCTCTGCTTGCACTCTGTGCAGGCCAATACGACCTTCACTCTCATTTGTCGGCACCTCCCGTTTTACGGAAAAAATTTGAGAAGTCTCGCTTCCCAGCCTCCCTCAGAAAAAGGTACAAAAAAAGAACCTCTTCACGAGGTGTCCTTACTATACCACAAAGCCGTGCCGATGTCAAGTTTTTTGCGGGAAAAAACCGCTGACTAAAGCCGAGCAAACCCGCAGGAACCTTTACAGCATCTTGCGGCAGGAGCAGCAACCTCACAGGAGCCGGAACAAAGAACTGTAATACCCCAAAGAGGCCCTTGACTTTGCGGCGTCGGTAAGCTATAATATTAGCGACCCCAAAAAGTGAGGTGATAGTATTGGGGAATAAAAAAATGGGACGTCCTACCGATAACCCCAAGGACATTTCGCTGAAAGTCCGCCTTGATAAAGAAACAGCCGAGAAGCTGGACGAGTGTGTTAAAGAACTCGAAGTATCAAAAGCGGAAGTGGTCAGGCGAGGGGTCCATAAGGTACATGACGATCTTAAGAAGAAATAGAAGGAAGTGGTGCTAGTCACTTATCACCGTACCGCGCCACTTCCCCAGCCGGCTATTGCCAAAAGGCAAAGGCGACGTAACTCTATTATATCATGCGTCAGCTTTCCCTTCAAGCAGTACCGGACAAAAAAGGAAAGGAGGGTTCAAACGTGGAGCCCAGAGCAAACTGAAACCCGTTAAACGGCGGTCAGGCACTCTGAAAAAGCACATCCGGCAAGCCGACATTTTATTTCAAGTACAAGGGAAAAAAGCCGAGCAAACCCGCAGGAGGGTTTACAGCGTCTTGCGGCGGGAACAGCAACCAAAACCGGAGGGCAGGGCTTATAGAATTTAATTACCTAATAAATAACTATTGACTTTTGCGGGTGCATAAGCCAGAATGGTTATGCGGGTGCAAAAAAGGAGGTGAACCATGGCCGCTAAAAAAATGGGGCGTCCTACTGATAGTCCGAAAGACATTAACATCAAAATTCGCTTTGACAAAGCTACCGTAGATAAACTGGAAATATGCAGTGAGAAAATGCAGATTACCAGGGCGGAAGTAGTCAGGCGTGGTGTCAAAAGGATGTATGACGACCTTGATGAAAAATGAAGGAAGTGGCGCTAGACCTACCACGGCACCGCGCCACTTCCCCATCCGGCTATTGCCAAAAGGCAAAAGCGGCGTAACTATTATATCATGCGTCAGCTTTCCTTTCAAGCAGTGCCGGACAAAAAAGGAAAGGAAGATGCTTTATGAGGAAATCTAAAATACGTGAACTCTATTATGGCAATCTCAACCCATGGGAACGAAAGTACATATACAGTCCCGAACGTATCGCGCTTAATGGTAAAATCGACAGCATAGCAGAGCATTTCAAAAACCTGCTGTCACCTGAAGAATACGCAAAATTTTCGGAAATGAAAGAGTTGGAATCGCAGGTTGACGCAGAAGATTCGGCAGACCTTTTTGAACACGCCTTTTGTTTGGGCGCACTTCTGATGATTGATATTTTCGGCTACAACGGGATGTGATTGACCAGGCAAAAGGGAATTAAGCGCAAAAGGAGGATTGCCCTATGGCAGTCCTCTTTTTCGCCGTTTCGCCTATCCTTTCTGCAATGCAGGGAACAGCAGGGCTTGGGATGGAGCAGATGAAAAAAGCTTTTTTCATAATTTGTATGTTTGTACATGGGTATGCCAGCATTCTTGCAAACAATTCCTTGAAGTATGATGAAGAAGTTATAAAAGAACATTTGACACGGGCATACAGGGGCGCAATATTGGCCACACAGGATGAAATAAAGTGAAAAAGCTATATGAGAAAAACGAACTGGCCTTTGCCATTACTTGGATAGCGGTTTACTGCGTTTTGCACTCCTTGGCAAATCCATTGAACGAAAAAATTGGAATTCCCTATATGGCAAGCGCGGTTTTTTGCGTATTACAGGCAATGCTTCTTTTCCTGTTTATTTGAAAAAAATAAATTACTAAAACAATATGGACTTTGTAATTGCTGTTGGCTATGGACTAATCCTTACAAAAACACTCCCCAAAAAGCAAGAGAAGACGCCTAAGGTTGAGTGTTTAACAGGCGAAACGCCTTGAAAATACGGGTTTGCAGAGGGTTTGGCATAAGTTAGAACTTGTCTATTCCTTTTTCGATTCACCAATGGCTCTCATTATCACACAAACGCAGTTTCCAACCATTCCTGCCCCAAAAATGATGGCGGAAATCATAAGGATGTCCGGGTTCCTGTCTCCAAACACCGCTGCCGTTAGCGGAATAAACGCAATAATTTCCACAATTAAAAAGATGATATTCCACAAATGAACTTTACGCATTTTAATATGATCCTTCTCGCAAATAACAATTCGTCAGTGGGCCCGCATGAAGCAGCGCCGGCTTCCTTATGGCAGACCGCCCAAGAGAACCTCTTTGTGGGAGTACTCGGCCATAAGCTTAGTTGGAAAGCCTCGCCACAACCTTTTTCTCTTTTTTCTTCTTTTCGGGCTTGATCTTTTTCCCCTTGAGCTTGCGGGAAAACTTCGCCGCCTTTTTCAGCTCGTCTCCAAACTTTTCGGAAAGGGCTTCAAAGGCTTTATCGTTTACACCGTTTAAGATTACCGCCGTCAAAATAGAACGCAGGTCCAAGTCGCCGTTTTTATACATGTCGTCGAACAGGGCGCAAAGCTTTTCGCAGGGTTCACTGTTGGGGTATTTCTCCGCCAAATCCTCTACCTTTGGCACCACCTTCGCCTTAGAAAAAGCCACGAACCGCACTTGGCCGTAAACGATTTTTTCTTCGTTGAGCTCATCCCGAAGCTCCGGAAAAATACCTACCAACCGGTTGCAGAAGAACATGGGATTGATGGTGCGTTCGTCATCCTTCCCTTTCTTTCGCTTCTGCTGCACCACGGCTACCCGCTTTGGACCTCTGACCACATCCAGAAAATCGTTTAAGATGCTTTCTGCATCGGCCCGATTCCCCTCCTGTTCATCGAAAAGCCACAGAGAAAGGCTGCGCCAATCGCCCGGCTTTCCTTCGGCGGTAAGGGTGGTGGAACGCAGCTGAAAGCGCTGGTTCTTTTTATCGTAAAGGAGGCTGTAGGCAACTTCTCCGGTAGAAAACATTTCGGCCCGGCCCTCCTCTGTCTCCAAAGGCTCCGGAGCCTGGAACCCCTGAAGAGAAAGCTCTTCCGCAAGGCCGTCACGGATCATATCAAAAGCGTTGAAATCCGACAATCGTATCACTCCATAAACTGGTTTCTTTTCAGCAAGTATAGCACGGGCCTTAAAAAAAGTCCAATCTTTTTTCTTTTCGGCCGGCTCCTTCCCCCAAAGTGCCTGGCACAAAAAGCGGAAAAACATTTTTTGCAGCCAAGGTATTGACACAGGGCCAAACTTATGGGACGATAAGCCTATTCGTTGCCCTTGGCTTTCGCGGTGGCCGTTTCGCCAGAGCCCATGCTTTGTGACACGATAAGGAAAGGAGTTTTGGCAATGCCCATTCGAATTCAGGCGGACTTGCCTGCCATTGACGTTTTAGAATCGGAAAATATTTTTGTGATGACTCACGAACGGGCCGCTGTGCAGGATATCCGCCCGCTGAAGATCGCCATTTTAAATTTGATGCCCACGAAAATCGAGACCGAAACCCAGCTGCTCCGGCTTTTGGGGAACACGCCTTTGCAGGTGGATGTGGAGCTGCTGCACCCCGCCACCCACATCAGCAAAAATACCAGCTCCATTCATTTGAACACCTTTTATAAAACCTTTGCCGAGGTAAAGGAGCAGCGTTTCGACGGCATGATCATCACCGGAGCTCCGGTGGAGCAGCTTTCCTTTGAAGAGGTGGATTACTGGGAAGAAATGTGCGATATCATGAAGTGGAGCGAGAAAAACGTTTATTCCGTACTGCATATCTGTTGGGGGGCCCAGGCCGGCCTTTATTTCCATTATGGGATTCAAAAATATCCCCTGCAGGAAAAGCTCAGCGGAATTTTCAATCATCGAGTACTCAACCCCTACCACCCCTTGATGCGGGGCTTCGACGACAACTATTTTGCCCCTCACTCCCGGTATACCGAAACTCGCCTGGAAGACATTCGAAAATGCCCGGAACTCATTCCCCTTTCTGTTTCCGAGCTGGCCGGCCTGCATATCGTCGCCGAAAAAAGCGGCCGGAACATTTTTGTCACCGGCCACGCAGAATACGACCGCGATACCCTGGCCAAAGAGTATTTTCGAGATGTCAATAAGGGGCTGAACCCCAAAATCCCTTACCACTATTTTCCCAATGACGACGATTCCAAAACCCCGCCCTTTACCTGGCGGAGCAACGCCCACCTTCTGGTGGCCAACTGGCTCAATTATTTTGTATACCAAAGAACGCCCTACAATTTCTTGTCGGAGCGGTAACTCCCGGACTCCGGCCCAAAGCGCCTGTCCTGTCTTTGCAAGAATTGGAACCACAAGAAAAACAGGCGTTCTTCTTCCGGATCTTTTCTATTTTCCATGAAAAAAATTTATTTTCCCCTTTTCTTTCCAGTAAATTTGAGGTATAATAAAGACACTGACTTAGCTGAAATTTCAGCTAACATTTTTAGCGAAGCAAAGGAGAACTGCGATATGGCAAAAATCATTGGGAAGCCCGCACTGCCCAACATGCCTTGGCAGGACAAGCCCGCCGGATTTACCAAACCTGTATGGCGTTATGACCAGAATCCCATTATTCCCAGAGATGCAATCCCCACCTCCAACAGTATTTTCAATTCGGCTGTAGTCGTTTACAAGGACGCTTACGCCGGTGTGTTCCGCTGCGATAACCGTGGTGTGGAAATGGATATTTTTGCCGGCTTTTCGGAAGACGGTATCCATTGGAACATCAATCACGACCCCATCGTTTTCGAAGGGGAAAAGGACGTGGTGCGCAAGGAGTACCGGTATGACCCTCGGGTATGCTTCATCGAAGACCGTTATTATATCACCTGGTGCAACGGCTATCATGGGCCTACCATTGGCATTGGCTACACCTACGATTTCAAAACCTTCTACCAGCTGGAAAACGCTTTCCTGCCCTACAACCGCAACGGCGTGCTGTTCCCCCGGAAGATCGGCGGAAAATTCGCCATGGTCAGCCGTCCCAGCGACACAGGCCACACGCCCTTCGGCGATATCTTCTACAGCGAAAGCCCCGACATGACCTACTGGGGCAAGCACCGCTTCCTGTTTGGCACCGCCAACGGCTGGCAATCGAAAAAGGTTGGCCCCGGCCCCACCCCCATTGAGACCGACGAAGGCTGGCTGATGATTTACCACGGTGTGCTGAATTCCTGCAACGGCTTTGTCTATCGCTTTGGCGTGGCCCTATTGGATATTGACCGGCCTTGGATTGTAAAAGAACGGGGCAATTTCTATATCTTTGGGCCCGAGGAGCAATATGAGCTCACCGGCGACGTGCCCAATGTGACCTTCCCTTGCGCTACCCTGACCGATCCGGAAACCGGCCGCATTGCCATTTACTATGGAGCCGCCGATACAGTGACAGGCCTTGCCTTTACCACGGTAGACGAGCTGCTGGGCTATATGCGTCAATATCCCATGAACGTAGGCGACCAGGAAAACAAGTGAGTACAAGTCCCCCCTTTTTTGAAGCGCCGTCGGTTTTCTCCAGGAAGCCGGCGGTGCTTCTTGTTTTTCTCTCTTCCCCCATGGTAAAAAAAGATCGGAGGCGGCTCCCTTTTCAGGAAGCTGCCTCCGGTTATTTTCCGCGGAAGACGATTGGCTTATTCGGCCATCTTCTTCAGCTTTTCGTACTTTTCGGCCGCATACTTCTCCGCGTTGGCAAAGAGGGTTTCGGCACGATCGGGGAAGGAGCGGGTTAAGCTGTTGTAACGGACCTCACCCATGATGAAATCACGGTAAGAAGCAGAAGGCTCCTTGCTGTCCAGCTGGAAGGGGTTCTCGCCGTTGTCGGCCCGACGGGGGTCAAAACGGAAGTTGTGCCAGTAACCAGCCGCTACAGCCTTCTTCTCCTCTGTCATGGAAATGCCCATGCCGCCCTTAATGCCGTGGTTAATACAGGGAGCGTAAGCCAAAATGATAGAGGGGCCGTTGTAGCTTTCGGCCTCGGAGAAGGCCTTGATGCACTGGTTCATATCGGCGCCCATAGCCACCTGAGCCACATAGACATAGCCATAGCTCATGGCAATGGCAGCCAAATCCTTCTTCTTCGTAGACTTACCAGTAGCGGCAAACTGAGCCACAGAGCCGCAGGGCGTAGACTTGGAAGCCTGGCCGCCGGTGTTGGAATACACTTCGGTGTCAAATACCAGGATATTGATGTTCTCGCCGGAAGCCAGAGCATGGTCAACGCCGCCGAAGCCGATATCGTAGGCCCAGCCGTCGCCGCCCAGGATCCACATGGACTTCTTGGCCAAGTAGTCTTTATCCTTCAAAATCTCCAAAGCCAAGGTGCAGGCTTCGCAGTCGCAATACTTTTCGCCGGCAGCCTTGCGGGCTTCGGAATGAGCCAGCATTTCCGCCTGCTTATCGCCGAAGATCTCTTTCGCCTTTTCGGATTTGCAGAAGGCGATATTCTCGTCTACCGTCATGACACCGTTTTCCAAAGCCTCGATGTAAGCCTCGGCAGCGGGGCCGTTGGCCTTGCTGTCGAACATGGTATCGATCCAAGCCTTGGCGGCTTCCTTGATTTCGGGCACGCAATAATCGATGGCGCAGAGCTTTTCGGTGAGCTCCTTCAAACGGCCGCGCACCGCGTTTTGGGCCAGCGTCATGCCCAGGCCGAACTCGGCGTTATCTTCAAACAGAGAGTTTTCCCAAGCGGGGCCGTGGCCCTTCTTGTTCACCGTGTAAGGAGTGGCAGGTGCGGAACCGCCCCAAATAGAGGAACAGCCAGTAGCGTTGGCAATGAACATCTTATCGCCGAACAGCTGGGTGGCCAGCTTGGCGTAGGGAGTTTCCCCGCAGCCGCCGCAAGCGCCAGAGAATTCCAGCAAGGGCTGCTTGAACTGGCTGCCCTTCACAGAGGTCTCCTTGAACTTCTCGGCAACCGCTTCTTTGGCGGGCAGGTCAATGGCATAATTGAACACGGCCTGCTGAGCACGCTGAGAATCGATGGGGGCCATCTTCAAAGCCTTTTCCTTAGCGGGGCACACATTCACGCAAGAGCCGCAGCCGGTGCAGTCCAAAGCAGAAATCACCATGGCGAAGTTCATACCGGGCACACCCGTCATAGCCTTGGATTTTGTGCCCTCGGGAGCGTTCTTCAGTTCCTCGTCTGTCATGGCGATGGGACGAATAACGGCATGGGGGCATACATAAGAGCACTGGTTGCACTGGATGCAGTTTTCCACAATCCACTGGGGCACGTCCACCGCCACGCCGCGCTTCTCGTAAGCGGCAGTGCCTTGGGGCGAAGTGCCGTCGGCATATTTCTCAAAAGCGGAGACAGGCAGGTCTTTTCCGTGGAAGGAGTTCACGGGGAACACCACGTTGTTCACGTAATCTACCAGTTCCTGACGGCTGCCGGTGGCCACTTTCTTCTGGGAATCGTCCACAGCGCTCTTCCAGCTGGCAGGCACGTCTACCTTCACATAGCCGTTGGCGCCCCGGTCAATGGCGTCGTGGTTCATCTTGACAACCGCCTCGCCCTTGCGGCCGTAAGACTTCTGGGCGGCGTCTTTCATATATTTAATAGCGTCTTCTTCGGGAATGATCTTGGCAATGGAGAAGAAGGCAGACTGGAGCACGGTGTTGGTACGGGTGCCCAGGCCCAGCTCTTTGCCGATCTGGAAGGCGTCGATGGTGTAGAAGTTGATTTCGTTATCGGCAATGAATTTCTTCACCTTGCCGGGCAGACGCTTGTCCAGCTCTTCCGCATCCCAAGCGCAGTTCAAAAGGAAGCTGCCGCCCTTCTTCAAATCCTGTACCATATCGTAGGTATCCAGGTAGGCAGGGTTGGAGCAGGCTACGAAATCGGCCTTGGAGATGTAATAGGTAGACTTAATGGGCGTATGGCCAAAACGCAGGTGGGAAATGGTGAGGCCGCCGGACTTCTTGGAGTCGTAGTCAAAATAGCCCTGGGCATACATGTCGGTATGGTCGCCGATGATCTTGATGGAGTTCTTGTTGGCGCCCACGGTACCGTCGGAGCCCAGGCCCCAGAATTTGCAGGAGGTGGTGCCTACAGGAGCGGTGTCGGGGTCTTCCTTCACGTCCAGAGAAAGATGGGTTACATCGTCCACAATGCCAATAGTGAAGCGCTTCTTGGGCTCGGCAGCGTCCATATTGCGGTAAACGGCGATGATGTCGCTGGGTTTGGTATCTTTGGAACCCAGGCCATAGCGGCCGGTATATACCGGGCAGCAGCCAAACTCGGTGCCGTTGATGGCAGCCAGCACATCCAAGTAAAGGGGCTCGCCAATAGAACCGGGCTCCTTGGTGCGATCCAGCACAGAAATCTTCTTCACGGTTTTGGGCATGACATCCAGCAAATACTTGGCCACAAAGGGACGGTACAAACGAACCTTAATCAGGCCTACCTTCTCGCCGGCGGCGGTGAGGTAATCGATCACCTCTTCCATGGTCTCACAGGCGGAACCCATGGCGATGATCACCTTTTCGGCGTCGGGGGCGCCGTAGTAATTAAAGGGCTTATAGTCGGTGCCGATCTTGGCGTTGACCTTGTTCATGTAATCCACTACTACTTCGGGTACGGCGTCGTAATACTTGTTGCAGGCCTCACGAGCCTGGAAGAAGATATCACCGTTCTGAGCCTGGCCGCGAAGTACGGGATGCTCGGGGTTCAGCGCGTTGCGGCGGAAAGCGTTTACAGCGTCCCAGTCCAGCATCTCGCCCAGGTCTTCGTAATCCCAGGTTTCGATCTTCTGCACTTCGTGAGAGGTACGGAAGCCGTCGAAGAAATGGAGGAAAGGTACTTTGCCCTTAATCGCGGAAAGGTGCGCCACAGCGCCCAGGTCCATAACCTCTTGAGGGCTGTTGGAGCAAAGCATGGCATAGCCGGTCTGGCGGCAGGCATATACGTCGGAATGGTCGCCAAAAATGTTCAGCGCGTGGGTAGCCACCGTACGGGCAGAAACATGAATCACGCTGGGCAGCAGCTCACCAGCCATTTTGTACATATTCGGGATCATCAAAAGCAGGCCCTGAGAAGCGGTGTAGGTGGTGGTGAGGGCACCCGCGGCCAAAGAGCCGTGTACCGCGCCGGCAGCGCCGGCCTCAGACTGCATTTCCGTTACCCGAACCTCTCTGCCAAACAGGTTCTTGCGGCCGGCAGCAGCATACTTGTCCGTTTCGTCGGCCATGACGGAAGACGGGGTGATGGGGTAGATGGCGGCAACGTCGGTAAACGCATAGGAAACATGCGCGGCGGCGTTATTGCCATCCATGGTTTTCATTTTTCTTGCCATTTGAACTATTTCCTCCTTTTAGGATGATCGGTACGAAAATCTGACGGGCAGCCCTTCCGGCAAATACCCGTGTTGTTTTATTCTATCATTTTTTTTTTCTTATGTAAAGGGTTCCAAAAGAATTAAGACAACTTTTCCAGCTTCGCCCGGCAGACGGCACCTCCCTGGGCCGCCGCCAGAACCATAAGGGTCTCCCCTTTCTCGGTAAACAGATCGGCAGCTGTAAACCACAGCTGCCGGGATCCAACCCCGCCGGGCAGGCCAATGTAGTTCACAAAAAATTCACACCTCCTATTTTAACTTTATTTGGTCCTTACTAAACTAAATGTAAATTAAATATAACTTTATTTAGATTAAAATTTTAACAGTTAAAATTTACCAAACAAGGTTCATCCAAATTTTTAAATTGACTATGTAACCTCAATAGGATACAATTATCCAAAAGGGCGGGCGTTAAAACTATGAGTATGGCTAAGAAAATAAAATCCGTTCTTAAGCCGACGTGCTAAACTGCGCCGCGTTTGTGGCTGCCAGCTCCCCAACAAGGCGGGATAAGGCAGGATTTTTATAATATGACAGATATGGAACGAAAGAAAAGACAGACGGAATTTTCCGCCTGTTTTTCTTTTACCTTATGCCAGGTTTCCTTTCTGCTCCTTAACATCCTTATCGCGCGGGAGAAAAAGGCTCATATTTCTTTTTATTCCAGGCAGCCAAAAGCAAAATTTGACAAGAGCCTGTGTTTTTAGTAGAATTAACAGAAACAAAGTTTTGAAAGGGGTCTATTTTTTATGCCTCCCGAACCTGAAGGCGCCTTTATTCTATCTTTTTGCCTGGCGCTTTTGTCCCTTATCCTATGTTCTCTTTATGCCGCCGGGGAATCTGCTTTGCAAAACCTGAGCATGTCGCAGCTCAAAAAGGACGCGGAAAACAGCCCAACGGCAAAGAAGCTTCTCTCTGTGGCCGCCGCTCAAACCCAGCCCGTCTCCCCCATGCAATCCGGGCTTTTGCTTTGGGCTTTGTTGGGGTTGGGTTTTTCCCAGGCCGCCTTCTTTCTTCCTCTTTTCAAGGCCTTAGAGCCGCTGCCGGGAAGCGTTAAGATATTTCTTTCCTTTACTCTGGTATCTTTTTGTTACGCCTTGGTGTTCTTTATTTTTTGCGACCTGTTACCCAAAAAGGGTGCCCGGCACAACGCTCAAAATTTTTCCTACCGTTTCTGTTCCCTGATCTCCGGGCTTTCCTTTTGCGCGAAGCCGTTCCTGCTGCTGTGCAGCCTCATCGTAGGCGGGATTTTGCGCCTGGCCCGCATAGACCCTCATTCCTTGGACAGCGTTGTCACCGAAGAGGAAATCCTGCAAATGGTAGACGAAGGCGAGGAACGGGGCGTCATCGAAGAGACAGAAAAAGATATGATCCAAAACATCTTGGATTTTAACGATACTACCGCCAGCGAAACCATGACCCACCGGACTGATGTGGTGGCCGTACCCGATACCGCCTCCATCTCCGAAATCGTGGAAGCCTCTGTGGAGCACGGCTGTTCCCGACTTCCGGTATTCCACGGAGATATCGATACCGTGGTGGGCATTTTTTACGTAAAAGACCTGCTTCCCTACGTGGGAAAACAGGTACCGGACTTCATAAAGCTTACAGATCTGGTGCGTCCCGCCTATTTTATACCGGAATCTAAAAAATGCAGCCAGCTGTTCACCGAAATGACGGAGCGAAAGGTGCAGATCGCCATTGTGGTAGACGAATACGGTGGTACTGCCGGGCTGATCACCCTGGAGGATCTTATGGAATCTATTGTGGGGAATATCCAAGATGAATACGACCACGAAGAGGAAGAGATCCACCAGGTGAGCGAAACCGAATTTACCGTAGACGGCGCTACCTCCATCGACGAAATTTCCGATCTGACAGGCGTTGAGTTACCGGAAGGGGATTACGACACCATCGCCGGACTGGTGACGGGGATATTGGGACGTATTCCAAAGGAGGAAGAGCGGCCCCAAATACAAGTATCCGGTCTTACCATCACAGTGCTGGAAATAGAGGACCAGCGTTTGGCAAAGCTCCTCATTGTAAAGGAACCTCCCGAAGACAGCAAGGTCGAAAACAAGGAAAAATAGAGAGAAAAGAATCTAAAAACACCCCTGCAGCTTTTGCAGGGGTGGAATTTTTGGTCTGCCGCATCTATCGGGCGTTGGCCACAAGGCGGCGGCTGCCGTCTCTTGCCCGATAGAAGGACAGTATAAAAAAGTGTTAGGTATTCGTATTTACCCGGTGGAATTTCTTTCCAAATTGGAAAATTTTTCCTGTGTTTTGGACAACCCCCCTTTCTTTTTCGATGTCATTAGTCTACCGGATAAATATGAAGATACTGTCAGCGCGATTTGAAATTTTTGTAAGAGCTTTGTAAATGCTTTTTGAACAAAACTGGGTAAAGCGCCGAAAATATCTTCTCTTGTATGATATTACCACTTTAGAACTGCGTTTTTTGTTGAAGTAAGGCGCTGTTTGTGATATGATTAGGAGGAATTCCGGGAAAGGAAACGGCATGAAAAAACAGATCACGGTAATATGCGGCCATTACGGCTGCGGTAAAACAAACCTCACCCTTAACTTGGCTCTCCGCGCCGCAAAACGCGGGGAACAGGTGACGGTGGCAGATATGGACATTGTGAATCCCTATTTTCGTTCTTCGGAATATAAGGGCCTGCTGGCAGAACAAGGCATCCGGCTTATCGCGCCGGTATTCGCCGGCACTACTTTAGATACTCCCACTCTGCCGCCGGATATCTATTCCCTGTTGGAAAGCGAGGGGATCGCCTTGATCGACGCGGGAGGCGACGACGCTGGCGTTACCGCTTTGGGCGTCCTTTCGGAACAGCTAAAGGAAATCGGTTATGAAATGCTCTATGTGATTAATCGTTACCGGGTGCTGTCTCAAACCCCGGCGGAAGCGGCCCTCCTATTAAGGGAGATCGAAAGCGCGTCGCGCTTAAAAGCCACAGGAATCGTGAACAATTCCCACCTGGGGGTAGATACTCAACTTTCCACAGTACTGGACGCTCTCCCCTTTGCTCGGGAAACTGCCCGGCTTACCGGCCTTCCGCTGCTCTATTCCACCGTGCCGGAATTTGCCCTGGCAGGAAAGGAAGCGCCTCAAGGCTTTTTGCCTGTTCGGCGCCATGTAAAATTTGCCTGGGAAGAGTAATCCTTTTCGCGGCGAGAAAATGAAGTACCCGAAACGTGAGATAAAAAATTTGAAATTGATCCAAGGAGGAAGATCTATGGCAAAGATCATCGTAGACGAAAAGGTCTGCAAAGGTTGTTCCATGTGTGTCCACGCCTGCCCGTTGAAGCTGATTGAACTTGCAAAAGATAAGCTCAACAGCAAGGGCTATCACCCGGCCAAGCTCATGTTCCCGGAAAAATGCGTGGGATGTGCCGCTTGTGCCACCATGTGTCCCGACACCGCCATCACCGTTGAAAAATGAAGAAAATAGAGTTCAAAGCGCAAAAGGCAAATGTTTCACCTTTGTTATCTCAGTATGTGACAGCAAAATTTTGCCTGCCCTCTGGCTGGCAAAACCAATCCAAATATAGAAAAGGGATGGTTGATTACCATGAAAGTTTTGATGAAAGGCAATGAAGCGTTGGCAGAAGCGGCCATTCGGGCCGGCTGCCACCACTTCTTCGGTTATCCCATTACTCCTCAAACAGAGCTGGCGGCTTATATGTCAAAACGGCTCCCGAAAATAGGCGGCACCTATTTGCAGGCGGAATCGGAAATCGCAGCGATCAACATGGTACTGGGAGCTTCTGCCGCCGGTATCCGTGCTATGACTTCCTCTTCTTCCCCCGGCGTCAGCCTGAAGGGAGAGGGCATTTCCTATATGGCGGGTTCCGACCTGCCGGCCGTTATTATCAACGTACAGCGGGGCGGCCCGGGCCTCGGAGGCATACAGCCCTCCCAGGCCGATTACTGGCAGGCCACCAAGGCCACCGGCCACGGAGACTTCCAAATTCTGGTATTTGCCCCCTCTACGGTGCAGGAAATGGTAGATCTCATTTCCAAGGCTTTTGACAAGGCCGACCAGTACCGTATGCCTGCCATGATTTTGGCAGACGGCATGCTGGGCCAGATGATGGAACCGGTTTCCCTGCCGGAAGAAAGCGAAGCCCCGCTCCCCGAAAAGGAATGGGCTGCCAGCGGCCACGGCGGGAAGCGCCCCCATAACATTATCAACTCTCTGTACCTCACTCCCGATAAACTGGAGTCCTTGGTGAAAGAGCGCTTTGCCCGTTACGAGACCATCAAGCAGAACGAGCAGCTGGCCGAGGAATATCTCACAGAGGACGCCGATCTCGTGTTGGTGGCCTACGGCGCTTCCTCCCGCGTGGCGCGAAGCGCGGTGAACAAGGCCAGGGAGCAGGGCAAAAAGGTGGGCCTGGTTCGGCCCGTTACCCTGTGGCCCTTCCCCGCCGACGCCCTGAACCGGGCGGCTGGCCACGCCAAAAGCTTTTTGGTGGTGGAAATGAGTATGGGGCAAATGGTAGACGACGTGAAGCTGGCCATCGATTGCAAAGTCCCCGTCCAATTTTATGGCCGCACCGGCGGCATGATCCCCACCCCCGCCGAGGTGCTTTCTGAAATCGAACGCATTTTGCAGTGAGAGGAACTCTTGAAAGAAAGGAAGGATCCCCGCTAAAAGCCAAAAGCTTTGGGGAAGAGAATATTATGGCTATCGTATTTCAAAAACCCTCTGTTCTTACTGACGCGCCCATGCACTATTGCCCCGGCTGCACACACGGCATTGTTCACCGGCTGGTGGCCCAGGCCATAGAGGAGCTGGGAGTAGAAGGCAAAGCGGTCGGTGTAGCCTCGGTAGGCTGCTCGGTCATGTGCTACGACTACTTTTCCTGCGACATGGTGCAGGCCCCTCACGGCCGTGCCCAGGCTGTGGCCACCGGGTTAAAGCGTGCCAGGCCCGACAACGTGATTTTTACTTACCAAGGGGACGGTGACCTGGCTGCCATTGGTACCGCCGAAACCGTCCACGCGGCCACCCGCGGAGAAAATATCACGGTTATCTTTATCAATAATGCCATTTACGGCATGACCGGCGGGCAAATGGCCCCCACTTCCCTGCCCGGACAAATTACCCAAACCACCCCCTACGGCCGCGATACCAATACGGCAGGCTACCCGGTAAGGGTATGCGAAATGCTTTCTACCTTGGATGGCGTGGCTTTGGCCCAGCGGGTTACCGTAGATTGTGTGAAAAATGTAAACATTGCCCGCAAGGCCATTAAAAAAGCTTTTCAGAACCAGCTGGAGGGCAAGGGGTATTCTATTGTGGAAGTGCTTTCCACCTGCCCCACCAACTGGGGGCTTTCTCCGGTAGAAGCGCTGAAATGGTTAAATGAAAATATGCTCCCCTATTACCCCTTAGGCGTTTATAAGGATGTGGCGGAAGGCGTTAAGGTATAAAAGCCCGGCGGCATCTTTCAGGCGGTTTTTGGGGCCTGGCCCTACAGGTTTTGAATAAAGTTTTTGAGTTTTGGGGCTTGACGCTTTTTCTTCGCGTTTTTGAGGCAACGGCCCCGGTCAAGGATAAAGAAAGGAAAGATCAACCATCATGAAAGACTTAAACATTGTCTTCGCCGGCTTTGGCGGCCAGGGCGTACTGTTCGCCGGGAAAGTGGCCGCCTATGCTGGGCTGATTGAAAATAAAGAAATTTCCTGGCTGCCCTCCTATGGCCCGGAAATGCGGGGCGGCACCGCTAACTGCAGTGTTTGTATCTCCGACAGCGCCATTGGTTCCCCCTTGGTGACGAACCCCAATGTGCTTATCGCCATGAACCTGCCTTCCCTGGAAAAATTCGTGGATGCCGTAGAGCCCGGCGGCGTTATTATTTTGGACAGCTCTTTGATCCAAAAAAAGGTAGAGCGCCAAGACGTGACTGTGTACTATGTCCCCTCTTCCACTTTGGCGGAGCAGGAGGGCGTAAAGGGGCTTTCCAACATGATTCTGGTGGGGAAGCTGTTCCAGGAGGTATGCACCCGGGGCGACTGGGCCTTCTGCGGAAAAGATACCTTAGACCGGGCCGTTCAAAAGTGCATTCCTCCCCGAAAAGCCGATATGCTGGACCTGAACCGCAAGGCCATTGAACTGGGCGCTCGGCAATAAAATTTGTCGCAAGGCAAATTTTGCGTGGAACCGGCGGATTTTTGGGGAACTCCCGCCTGGCCGGGAAGGTTTTCCACAAATCAAAACCCCTAGTAAACTAGGGGTTTGTACACCCCCTAGAAGGGGGAAAT